>JBHJIY010000111.1:0-23558 GCA_050042985.1 Phormidesmis sp.
ACTGTGGCCCAAAAATCTCGAATATCGGCGGCGTAACTCTTAGCTTGCTCTAGCGTTAAAGACAGCGGTGGCTCGGTGAGTAATCGCATGATGAAGGGAAAAGAGCGATCGCCCATCCAGTCTTTGGAAGTCTGCTGCAAGGTAGGCCAGTCGGGTACTGCTTCAATTCGCTTGGTTTCTACCTGTAAGTGATGGCGTCCTTGACGGTCTGTGGTGAGTGACATCAGCCGGTAAGGATGAGGATAACTCACCAGAGAACCTGTGGTAATCGCGTAGAAATCGTCGGACTGGGCGATGTCTTGCACATGCAGGTGTCCGGTGAAAGCAACGGGTACTTTTGCAGTCTGCAACCTGGATACTAGCTCGGGCGCGTTGCTGATCATGTAGCGCTGGCCTAGCTTTGTTTTCGATTGACCAGGCAGATGCTCCAACACATTGTGGTGCACCATCACCATGACAAACTCGCCGGACAGCTCGGCTAGGCACTCGTCTAACCAGGCAAACTGGGCATCGTCAATCAGGCCTGTGCCGACTTGCTCGCCAGACGCATCGAAAGCATTGGAGTTGAGCCCTATTAAGTGAACGCCGGGCAAAATTTCGTGGTGGTAGTCCAGCTGCTGACCGTCGGTATAGCCAAACTGCTGATAAATGGTCGGAAAGTCTTTTAGGGCGATGCGGTCTTTACCGCTTTCGTCGGTGGGTAGGTTGCCATTTTTGCGGACGACATCATGATTGCCAGGCACTACGTAGCACGGAAAAGGCAGCTGCGATAGGCGGTGGGCCAGCCACTCATGATTTTCGCGCTCGCCATGCTGCACTAGGTCTCCGGGCAATAGTAAAAAATCGGGCGGGTCGGCTTCTAGCTGAGCCAAAATTTGCTCGAAGGCGGGAATGCTGACTTCTACCAGGTGAAAGCGATTGGGCGCATCCCAAATGGTTTGGGGAAGCGCAATATGCAGGTCGCTGACGATGGCAAATTTGAAGTTGAGGAGAGTCATGGCAGTTTTGTCAGCACGGGTGGGCGCGCTGGCATCCACAGGATATTAACGATTGTATTCTTTTGACTGCATGAACTGATAGGTGTCTGGTACGGTTGAAGATAGCCGCCTTTGCCGAACGCTGTATTTGCCGATACTTGTAAAGCTAGTGGTTTGCTCTTATGGTTTTATTTTCAAAAGACCGTATTTTGGTTCCTACAGATTTCTCTGAGGCGTCTTTGGCTGCGCTCAAAGAAACAATCGACTTTGCAGAAGATAAGACGGATGTGCATGCGCTGTACGTGCTGAAGCCGCTGGAAGCAACAGAACCTGGAATGATATGGGACGCGATTGACACCGACCAGCGGCGAGAAAATGTGATGAAGCTATTTCTCGAAAACTTTCCAAGCGAAACGTATGCAGGCCTCAACTTTGTGATTGAAGAGGGTGATCCGAGCGCTGAAATTATTGACTATGCCGAAGCTCAAAAGATCGATTTGATTGTTATGCCTTCTCGGGGGCGAACGGGTATTTCGAGATTCTTTATGGGGTCTATAGCGGAAAGAGTCGTTCGGCTAGCGCACTGTCCAGTGCTTATTGTCAAAGCGTAGCCATGTCTCATCTATGCCTATCGGATTTTTGCATAGGCCCTATCTACATAGCCTTTGGCCGTTTTTAATGAGGGTCGATACATTGGAAATATCTTAATTCAAGGTGTTTCCAATGATTGTTAGACCCGCCTCTACGGTTCCTTCTGTTTCACAACAAAACCATCGCAAGTCCTCAATTGCTGAGGCTTTGCGATGGTTTTGGAGATTTAGCCAGTTTTATGGTGAGTATGCGGTGCGATCGCCCCAGGAAAAGCAAGCCTGGCTAAGCGAGCAGCGCATCGAACAACAGCACCGTCACTAGCTCACATTACGATTCCACCATCATCATCTGACCGGATGTGAGGCGTGACCAGTAGCTCTTAAGATCGCCTGCCACTTCATTTGAGAGAATGTAGCAGCCCAACAGGTTAGGAAAGGCCATTCCTAGCAACAACAAATCGCTGAAGTCGATAATCAAAGAGATACTGGTCAGACAGCCCAAAAACGTACAGACAACGTAGATAGCCTTGAACAGAAGTGTGCTTTGCTCACCGAACAGATAGGTCCAAGCCTGTATACCGTAGTAGCTCCACGAGATGATGGTGGAAAAGGCAAACAGACAAACCGCGATGCTAAGCACAACGGGGAACCAGCTCACCACAGAGCCAAAGGCACTCGCCGTCATCGCAACACCGCTGAGTTCTTCACCCGTATCAAGATAAACACCGGTAAGAACAATGGTAATCGCGGTGAGATTACAGATAATAACGGTATCGATTAACGGCTCTAGGAGAGAAACCAACCCTTCTCTAATCGGTTCATCGGTACGGGCCGCAGAGTGAGCGATCGCAGCTGAGCCTACACCGGCCTCGTTCGAAAAAGAGCTCCGCCGAATACCCTGTACCATCACACCCACTAGACCACCACCCACAGCCTTCGGCACAAATGCCTCAGAAACAATGGTGCCGATAGCCGCCGGCACTTGAGTGATATTTGAAATAATCACCACCAGGCAAGCAAGCACATAGAGTACAGCCATCGCAGGCACTAGCTTTTCGGCAACCGAGCCAATGCGCTTGATGCCGCCAATAATGACGAATGCCGATAGCGCTGCCAGCACTAGGCCAAACAGCCATGCGGGCAATCCTGGAAATAGCCCAGAGATAGCGGCATAGGCCTGGTTGGACTGGAACATATTTGCGCCGCCCAAGCTACCGCCAAGGCAGAGGATACAAAACAGAACAGCCAGCCCCTGCCCCAAAGGCCGCATCCCCCGAGCAGCCAAGCCTTGGTTGAGGTAGTACATCGGCCCACCCAAAATCGTGCCATCTGGTAGGCGGCGGCGATACTTAACTGCCAGCGTGCATTCCACAAACTTACTGACCATGCCGCAGGCCCCCGCAACCGTCAGCCAAAACATAGCCCCTGGCCCACCGAGCTGAATCGCGATCGCCACCCCGGCAATGTTGCCTAGGCCCACCGTTCCAGAAACTGCTGTCGCTAGGGCCTGGAAGTGAGAAACCTCACCTTCGTCGTGGGAGTCATCGTCGAATTTGCCCTGAACAACTGCGATCGCATGCTTGAGACCACGCAGGTTGATAAACCCCATCCGCAGGGTAAAAAAGACCGCCCCGACAAACAGCCACAGCACAATAAATGGAAAGCCATTTTCACCGCCGATTTTAAAGAAAAGTAAAACAGCGAGAAAATCGACAATGGGCTGAAAAATGCTGTCTGCCAGTGAGGCAGATTCGGCGGTTTCTTGAGCAATCGCAGCAGGCGCGGCAATCGCCATTAGCAATAGCAGCATAGGCAACATCGCCCAGCCATCGGGCCCACGGCTAAACCACCTAGCCGACAGCCTTGTAAGCCCTGAAAACCAGTCTCTTATCGTAGAGACCTGTAAACCTTTACGATTTATCATTTGAGCTCCATATTGAATTTGCCAAAGGTCATAGCAGCCTTCACGCATGCAGATACTGGCCGCTGGTCACCAGGATCTCCTGATAGATCTGGTGGCGAAAAGTAGCGAGATAAACACGATGTTTCTGATATTTGCCGATATCGAAAATTACCACGCGAGGCAGGCCAAGACTGTTAATTTAATTACCGGGTTCAGTAAATGCACTGACGCAAAACGTAATGCTCAGTGGGCACACAGGATCAAAGCTTCACCAAAGCCTGACAGAGCACATCTGAAAAATAATGGCTAAGAAGGGTTGTATAGCAGGTGGACTCAGTAGTTCGTCTCTCATTACAGACCATTCATTTACTGGCACGACCGACATGGCCCGGAAAAAATCACTCACAAAGAAAGAAATTCGGGGGCTAGTTTTACTCCTTTTAGGGGCATCGGGATTCGCCATAGCTGCCGCCATCGGCTTCTTAGGTGAAGCGGCTCAGTTCCTCGCGGTCATTTACTTAGTGCTGTTGACAACGACAGTTGTGCCTGGCCTGCTAGCTGTTCTCACAATTGGCTGGATCGTATGGTTACGGAAAAAGCAGATTTGGGCCCGAAACGCTGCTATTGCCTCTGGCGTACTCGTTCTCTTTTCTGTAGGGCAATTCGCAGGCATTGTAGCGTTGAGTGGCGTAGCCAAAGAGCGAGGCAACCGATCGAAAGTAAACTGTGAGCGACTGATACCCTACCTGGAAAGCTACCATGCGGTTCACAGGTCTTACCCTAAAAGGCTAAGCGAGCTAGAACAGTTTTCGGCACTGCCGCCCGATCTTGACACTGGGGAGTGTGAATATTTTGGAAAAGCAAACGGCTTCTCTTTGGTGACAGACGTTTTCTGGACTGGCTATGCCTACTATGACACTGACACTAGAGAATGGGTATATGTAGATTAGTCCTGATATTCGAGCAGTATGTACTCCAAACTTTTGCAGCGGTTGAACCAGCTAGTACTTCTGAATCCACAGCAGCAGCGATCGCTCTGCGCCGCACTTAAGGTAATCGATATTTCGACTGACGATGTTTTGTTAGAGCGAGGGCAGGTCTCTAACCATATTTATTTTCTCTTGGATGGGGTTGTGCGCGCCTCGTGCGAGGTAGAGGGAAAAGACGTCACGCGCTGGTTTAGCTTTGAGGGAGATTTTGCCTCTGCGTACTTTAGCTTTGTGTATCGCCAGCCTAGCGAAGATGCCATCGTGCCCATTACAAACACAAAGGTGCTTGCGCTCAGCTATGGCGCACTGCAAGATCTCTCGCGGCAAGATAGTATCTGGATCGATCTCAATCGGCATTTGTTGGAGTATTACTACACAACGCTGCAAGCGCGGGTGATGGCCTTTCAAACCAAGTCAACGGCGGAGCGGTATCAGAGTCTTTTGAGAGAGCATCCTGATATTGAAGGAAAGGTGCCGCTGGGGTATTTGGCGTCTTATTTGGGGATGTCGCAAGAGACACTGAGTCGAATACGGGCAAAGAAGAAGTCCTGATAATTTTTAGAGCGGGCTTGAGGTAAGAGGCCCCATCCTCGAGTTCGGGGCTCTGAGGCAAGACGCGCTGTGATGGTGTTTGATTGTGGTGTTTGATTGTGGTGTTTGATTTAAGTCAAAGGGTGGGGTGGTTTTGATTTAAATCAAAGCTTGGGGCTGTTTTAGGGTTGGGTGCGATCGCTACTATCGACATAGTCAAACAAAATAGTCAAACAAACAAGAGAGTTTAGACCATGCTTCGATACCGACCTGTGCTCACACCTTCATTGCTGCGGTCGCTAATGAGTGTTTTCTTAGTACGTGCTTATGTGGGTACTGCACTAATTTTGCCCGCTGTAGCAACAGCTGCCGCCGCACAGCCTGCACCTGTCGTTTCATCGTATCCAACAGAAAATAGAGAGGGTCTGGTCGCGAGCAATCCACGTATCGACATTTTGACCCAGGCGATAGAGCAGCATCCGGGCAACGCGGCGCTTTACAACTCACGCGGCTGGTACAGCTTTTTGGATGGTGACTATACACAAACGGTCAGTGACTACAACCAAGTGATTGCGCTGGGCATAGAGACGATTGATCCGGTTTATCACACGTCTGTGTATTACGTACGTGGCTTGGCTTATGGCGAATTGGGCGACACAGAGCTGGCGATAGAAAGCCTACAGATAGCTGAGGAAATGTATAGAGCGCAAGGCGATACGGCAAGTGCGCAGGAAGTTGCAGCCGCGATCGACAAGTTAGGCAAGTGAACATGGCTAGCAGACTTTCTAGGAGAAGGCTTTTGAGATCTGCCGCTGGTACGAGGAACTGGCCGCAGCAAAGACAGGGTGCGATCGCTTACGCGGTTGCTCACCTTTTTATTTTCATAGACAGATGGGAGCTGCCATTCATGCTGACTCTCGTCAGCAGCGCGCTAACAACAGCAGCACTCTTGTTCACCCATTTGCTCTGGTCGGCAATGCCTGTTTGGCTATTGCTGATACCATCTGGCGTGTGCTTTTTAGTAGGAATGGCAACTGTTGTAAATGTTTCTCGCAGACATTTTCTGACGGGATTTGCCAATGGGGTTGCGATCACCCTAAACACGGCTTTCATTCACTTTTTCATCTCTCTTATTGCACTGTAGCTTCTCACTAAATTTCATTTGCTTTGCCGACCTATCAACAATTTCGGCAAAGCCTCTCCTCAAGGAACCCTTCCAGAGACACATTGCTAATAAATTTCTATCTCTGCAGCAGCTTCGGGTGGCACGCCCATAATTTCGAGCATGTACTGTGACATTGCCCCCTCGCGTTCGGTCAGGATAGAGATGTAGTTGCCTTGCTGTTCTAGGAGGGTGATACCGCCAAAACTACGATCATATCGCCAAGCCACAGTGGCAAATTTCCCATCGCTAGAGACTTTCACAGAGTTGATGTCGAAGAACACTTCTATGAGGTTGGGGTCTGAATCCATCATGGTGTAAACAACGGTGTCCACGAATCTTTCCCCAAGGTCGAAGAGTTCTGAGTAAGTGAGATTTTGCTTAACGGCTAATAGCTGGGGAGGCTCTATTTGGATACTTGGGATTATCTTAGTGGCGGCGGCGGGCTGAGTGGAAAAGCCAATGGTTGTTAGCGCAATCGCTAGGGTTGCAAGCGTTTTCATGTAGATGCTGTATAACTACGGCTGTGATCTTGATCACAATAATATCTAGTTTTTCTTTATATGAAACATTAAATTTTACGGAAATATCACATATTTTCAGTTATTTTCTAAGTTCAGGACATACAGTAGCACGCGAATTAGCAAAGCATATGTCAACACATCACGTTGAGCATCACATGTGACGGGCTTACCTACCGGATACCCAAAGCAGTGCGTTAAGCTACCTGACGAAATCTTCCTATACTTGGGAGTCTAGGGGAGGAGAAATTACTAAGTCTTGTGGCCTTACGTCTTGTCTCTTAAGATCAACGCACTACAGACCCAATGCAGCAATGCTCAACACCCCCTATTATCTCCTCCGTTCCAAATCCACCGGCAAATACCTTATCGCCCGGCCCCCAGTGGAAGGCACCCACCCCGAAGCCCCAACCGACCCTTTCCTGCTCCTCTTCATTGCTGACTTCGACGCCCTCAGCTACATAAACACCCACGCTGGAGAGCACGCCGCACAATTTTCGGTGGAGTACTGCGATCAGACAAAGATTAAAGGGATATGCGATCGCTGGAGCTACAAAGGCATCGGCATCGTCAACGACCCCCTCGTCCCCCGCGTAGAATTTGTCGGACTTTGAAGGAAAGTAAACCTTAGTCTGATTTCGTCTGCACCTGTTCAATCAATCAGAAAGCACTTAGGGATCACCTGTAGTCAAGGCTTCAGCTAAGACACATTTGAGATGCTTTTCTATGATTGCCGCTTCACAGACTCGCAGCCTTTTCGATTCTTCTTCCTCTCGAGACTGGGTAATCACGTTTGCTAAAAACACGCAGCGATGGCGACAGTTCGCACGTGGTCTAGATTTCGACACTCTGCGGCTAGAACCTGAGCTAATTGAATCGATCAAAATTTTTCAGCTAGGAGAACAAGGGGAAGGTAGAACACTCACCGCATTAGCCAAGCAGCACGCACAACAACACGACGACCCAAACTATCTATCGGCAATTCAACAGTTTATCGGCGAAGAACAGCGCCATGCTGGCTACATTGCTAAGGCCCTGCAAGCAAATGGTATGGCACCGATTGAAAAGCAGTGGAGTGATGGTCTGTTTCGCAAGGTGAGAAAGCTATGTGGTTGGGAGGTGATGATTTCGGTGCTGCTGACGGCTGAAGTGATTGCGATCGCCTACTACGCCGCCCTCGCTCAAGCCAGCAAAGACCCGCAAGCCAAGCAACTATTCGAGCGCATTTTACAAGATGAAACAGTTCACCTACAGTTCCACGGCGAATCACTCAGTCGTATTCGGCACCCACGCTGGTCCGTCAAATGGGGCCTGCATCGCTTATTTCTTCAAGCCGTTACAGGTATTGTTTGGTACGAACATCGACAAGTGCTTAGGCACCGATTTTCGACCTATCGAAGCCTCGCTTATTATTGTGAGCGCCTACTCGTCAATCTTATTTGACCTTACCAACTCCTAAAACTGATAAATCATTGAAAAAGAAACTCCGCCAGCTCGATTTGTTACTTCAGTGCCCTCGACCGGAAGAAAACCATTGCGTTCGTATAGTCTCAGTGCGGGGTTGTCTGCTCGAATGCTCAAAGAAATTGCAGGGAATTGGGCGCTAGCCATCGACAACAGATTTTCTAAAAGCGCAGAGCCTATGCCTTGTCCACGAACTTCTGGGATAACTGCGATCGCCAACTCCGGGACCTCATCGCTCACATGTCCATAGCCGCGATTACCTTCAGACCAAAGCCTCACCCAAGCAGCACCGACCGCTTTGTTCGCCTGCTTAGCGACCACGCCCAAATCACCAGCTCGCCCCCAACCCTCGACATATCGAGCCAAATCGGGGGTCGCTTTCACCGTCACCAAATCCGACTCGTGTGCTGCATGCATTAGCATCGTCCACAGGACAGATGTGTCCTTAAGTCTCAAAGAACGGATGGACAATCTAATCATCGATCAAAGCCCTGTTTGTAGATATCTCGACGATGTCCAACACGTTCTATTGTGATGATAGCTATCTCATCATCGAAAGAATAAACCACTCTGTAGTCTCCAACTCTAAGTTTAAATAAACCGGCTAAATCTCCGGTCAACTTCAGATGCGTCGTAGATTCAAAGTTTTCACTTAGCCATTTAATTTTTTTGAGGCTACGCCGTCGAATACTAGCGTCGATTTTCTTCAATTCTTTAGTAGCGACGTCTGAAAACTCAACTCCATAAGCCATCTATAGCTCATCCCATTCTATGCCCAGCTCTTTAGCAACAGCAGTTGCGGGTGTTCCTCGTTCGCCTGCCTGCCTGCGTCTTAGAGCATCGCGCAGCTGGGTAACAACTTCCGGACGTAGCTCTAGTCCCTCATCTGGATCATCAGTCGTCGTTTCTGTATTCAACAAGGAATCCATGGCTTCAGCTACGGTTTCTTTGATTAAAATTTTCAGTTCTTTAACTGTCAAATCAGCAACTTTCAAATCAGCAATTTGCATAAGGTTTCACACCAGCAGTCGTAAACTTACCCATATTCTAGAACTCTAAAGTAAAGATCAGTACCGCCGACCTTCGCGGTAGACATACATGTTGATAGCTGCGATCGCAAAACAAATCATAAAAATCATCAGCCGAATCCCATAAATCGGCTCATTAATCAGTCGTCCATCCTCAAACAGCGGCGTCAGCGATGGCTCTAGCTTTGCCAGTGCAAACCCAGCGACAAAGGCGGTAATGGTTGACATCGCCTGCGAAAACTTCTTAATCTCCTGACTCGTACTCGGCGAAATCAAAAAGCCCACTAGCCAACCCGTCGCCCAACCAGCTGTACCCACTAGCACCGTCTGCGCAAAGCCCGTATCTTCCAGCTCCTGATGCACCGTGCGCGCAATCCACAGCACTACACCAAACACCACAAACCCAATCAACAAACTGGCAAAAGACCGCGCTTGATTCATAGACCTCTTGCCCTTCATGCCCAACGACTCACCCGCACTATAGTGTTTGGCGCTTTGCTATATCAGTTCAATCGTGACAGCTTAATGCGAGGATCTACAAACGAAAGCAACAAATCAGCCAGCAAATTACCCACGATCAGCATCACCGCACCCAGTACCAAACTCGCCATAATCAAAAACAAATCTTGCGTTTGCACTGCTTCGAGCGTCAGTTTTCCAAGCCCTGGCCAGCTAAAGTAATTCTCCACAATAAAAGAACCACTTAGTAGATTCGAAAACTCAAAGCCCAAAATCGTAATCAACGGATTCACCGCATTGCGCAATGCGTGAACGTATACCACCTTACTTTCCGACAGGCCCTTTGCCCTCGCGGTCTGAATGTAGTCTTGACGGAGGACGTCCAAGAGCTGGCCGCGCATCAATCGCTGCAATCCTGCAAAGCTTGTAATGCTCAGCGCCAGCGTTGGCAAAATCAGGTGCCAGGCTACATCTAACATTTGCCCGACCCAGTTCAAATCATCGTGATATAGGCTTGTGCGTCCACCAACGGGGAATAAAGGTGACGTCACCTGCGCCAGAAACAGGAGAAACAGACCGGTAATGATAGTGGGGAAGCCCTGAGCGAAATAGCTCAGTAGGCGCAAAAAGCGATCGGCGAATTTGTTTTGGTTGACGGCGCTGATGATGCCGAGAGGAATTGCGATCGCCCAAGTCATAAAAATAGACGCCGCCGATAGCAAAATCGTATTCGGCAGGCGCTCGGCCAAGATATCTAGCGCCGGGCGGTTATAGGCAAAGCTGATGCCAAAGTCAAACTTTGTAATTACCTGCCGCAGCCACAGAAAATACTGTATCCACACCGGTCGATCAAGCCCGAAGCGATTCTCCAAGTCTGCAATTGTCTCCGCAGAGATCTGTGGATTCTGCCGAAATGGCGTTAAAAAGTCGCCCGGTGCCATCTGCACAATAAAAAAGCTAAATATACTCGCTAGCAGCAATGTCAGCAGACCCTGAAGCACTCGCTTCACGATGTAGCGAGTCGTTTCGCTAAGGAAAAAATCTCGCGTAGCCAAACTGGCCTTAGTGAAAATAGAGAGCTGCTGGCTAGATTGAGTCATAGAGCTTATGTGTCTTTGGTCCTTGGTATTTTAGAAAAATTAGCTCGTCTTAATTAGCATTGTCTTAGTAGGTAATCAGGCTGATTACATCAGCTTCTGCCGGTAGCTTATCGCGCCCTGCTAATCCTGCAAGCTCAATCACAAAGCTAAAGCCTACTACGGTCGCACCGGCTTTTTTTACGACCTCGGCTGCCGCTGCTGCCGTTCCCCCGGTTGCCAGCAAATCATCGACAATCAGTACTTTACTTCCAGGTGCGAAAGCATCCTGGTGAATTTCTAACGTGTCCTCTCCATATTCCAGTGTGTAAGCCACACTGTGCACTGCCCTCGGCAACTTGCCAGCTTTGCGTACGGGTACGAAGCCTCGATGCATTTGATGGGCCATCGGCATTGCAAAGATAAACCCTCGCGACTCAATGCCAACAATATAATCTGGCTCAAGCTCGGCAGCCTGCTCACTCATCGTCTTTACGGTGTGCGCAAGTCCATCTGGATCTTGCAGCAGCGTTGTAATGTCTCTAAAGACAATTCCCGGCTGCGGAAAGTCCGGAATATCTGTAATAAGCGCCTTGAGATCCATAGCAGAGCATACCGTCAGACTTGATCACGGGTATCTTAGCAGGGGATTGACATTACTACAGCGCCTGCTCGCTTTTACTTATCGTTTAGGGCTGCTGTGCTTCAAACTTATTCTCGGCGAATCTTCGTTTCAGCTGTATCGTCGAACCAGCCCTTGCGCCAGAAGTAATAGGTTAAGCCCACTGCGATTGTTACCATTACTCCCCAGCAAAAAGGGTAACCCCAGTAAGCATTTAGCTCTGGCATGTTGAGTGGAGATACCTCTGAATTAAAGTTCATACCATACACGCCCACAATAAAAGTGAGTGGAATAAAAATAGACGAAATCACCGTTAACGTTTTCATAACTTCGTTCATGCGGTTGCTCACTGAAGACAGATACACATCCATCAGGTTGGCGGTGAGCTCACGGTAGGTTTCTACAATGTCGAGCACTTGCACTACATGGTCGTAGCAGTCCTGCAGGTACACTCTCACCTCTGGGCGAATCAGCTCAGACCCATCACGCACTAGTTGAGAAAGTGCATTTCGCTGCGGCCAAATGGATCGACGCAGACTCATAAGCTCTCGGCGGACTCGGTAAATTTTTTGTACTGTTTGTCGAGTTGGGTTGAAAATAACCTCATCTTCTAGAGATTCAATAAATTCGCCATAGTCTTCTAATACTGGAAAGTAGGCATCAATCACCGCGTCTAGCAGCGCATAGGCTAAGTAGTCTGCACCTTCTGAGCGGATGAGTCCGTGCCCTGAACGGATGCGTTTGCGTACGGGTTCTAGGCAATCCTGGTGCAGCTCTTCTTGCACGGTGAGCAGGTAGTTTTTTCCAAGGACAAAACTGAGCTGCTCGCTGGTAAACCGGTTGGTGTCACTATCTCCAGCATCCTCATCTAGCATCACCATCCGTGCGATGATCAGCAGCTGATCGTCGTAGTACTCTACTTTTGGCCGCTGGGGTACATTGACGACGTCTTCCAAAACCAGCGGATGCAGGCGGAAAATCTCTCCGAGTCGATTGAGGACATCTTCGTTGCCTAGGCCCTGTAAGTCTATCCAGGAGATGGAGTTGGAGGTGAGGTGGGTGATGGCTTCTTCGGGCGATCGCATCTTTCGCCGAATCGCCGACTGCTCGCTGTAGTCAATCAGCGTCAGCTCGGTGGGTGAGGCATCTTCATCAATTACCAGCGTGCCAGGAGCCATCCCAACTTCGTCGTAGTGGTAGTCCCAATGACGGCGTTCATCGTCTTCTTCGGGTACCCGCACACTCGTCCAATCCCTATCTTTAGTCTTTTTCATGGGGCATTTTTCTCCGGGTATCTTTCGGAAGCTGTCTTTTTGGCGGCATTTTACGAGTTTGAGCTATTATATTTTCGTCTTTGCGGATGGCTTGGCAAGCCTACGTGAAGAATGCCATTCGACAGCTAATGCACTCTCTTCGCTTCTCGGCCAAATCACGAATGACCGCAAGCACTTCCAATGCTTCAGAACTAAATACTTCAGAACCAAAGCAACCTTGCCGAGTCACTGTGACTGCGCCGGGTTGGCATGGGGCGAGGTCAGCTGCGATCGCAGCCGGATGCACCAGCATCTCCGATATGATCGAAAAGCTAGGTCGTGGCGAACTTGCGATCATCACCAGCGACGCGATCAATCCAAAGTCTATTAGCGCTAGCCATCATGCCGAAGCGGCTAGCCAACAGCCGCCTATTGCACCAGCCACGCTACCCGCAGTTCCCCAGCACGTACATTACCATTCAGCCTCTCCAGTTCCCGTACCCGAAGAAGAAGAACAACCCAGAAAGTTAGCCCTACCGAAACTCGTTGCTACAGGGCTTTGCGCTACAGTCATCATCGGCTCACTGCTTTACGTTGCCGACCAATTCATCACCATCACCTCTAGCGTGTTCTCTCCAAAAGAAGACATTGAGGGCATCATTACACCTGCTACTGGGGATACTGTTGCTGGATATAGGGTCAGCGATGAGTACGGCATTCGGCCTTTCCATCCTGTTACAGGCGTGCCTAATGTGCCTCATAACGGTGTCGACTTAGCGATGCCTGCTGGTACGCCAATATATGCTGTTGGGAAAGCAGGCGATACGGCTGAAATCAAGTGCTGGTGGGATATAGACGGCGGTGGCTGGGTAGTCAACCAAACGGCTGACTCCTATCCTGGCTACACCTTTCAGTCTTTGCATATGTCTGAAACGGGTTGCATTAATGGCATGGCGAAAGCTGGCGACAAAATCGCTTACTCAGGCAACAGCGGCGTTGGTACAGGCGCTCACTACGACTTTCGCGTGAAAATAGACGGCGAATATGTTCCACCTGCTACTAAATATCTGGAGTCTGCCGTTACTGGACAGCCTCCTAAGGACTAACAACATCTCTTTTCTGTAATGTGCACTTACAACGAGTGAATGTTTACGAAGAAGTTGGTGTTTTTACCAGTACGCAGACAGTTATCAGCCCAATGTTTCCCGTGCTAAAACTCACAGCCGATGCTGTTTTGACGGCTAAGGCTCCATAACTGAACTTTTGTGACCTCGTTGCATCTTTTTTGATCTTCAGAAATTGATGCATGGCATCAGTTTTACTCTCTTCATCTTATGTTGCCACCGTTTACAAAGGATGACAAATCTACGTTACCACCGCAGATGAGTATGCCAACCTTTTCTCCTGACGCAGGCTGATAACGCCCTGAAATCAATGCTGCGATGGGGACTACGCCTGCCGGTTCTGCGGCAATTCTTAGCTCATCCCACAGCAGTTGCTGCGCCTTAATGATAGAGTCCTCATCAACGAGTACCGTTTGTGACACATACTGCTGTGCAATCGGCAGCATCATTTGGCCTACCCGCCGCGACCCTAGCGCATCGGCAGCAATGCCGCCTACTTCCACATCAATTTGCTTTCTAGCTACCAGTGACTCATACAAAGTCGGTGCTTTTTCTGGTTCTACACTCACGACTTTGTATCTGTTCTGATACCAAGCAGCAATCCCTCCTATCAAACCGCCGCCACCCACTGAGACCAGTACAGTGTCTAGGTCAGGCGCTTGTTCTTCCAGCTCCAAACCTACCGTGCCTTGACCGGCGATTACCTCTGCTTGGTCGAATGCGTGAACGACTAAACTCTTTGTTTCTGCTGCGCGGCGATCGCACTTCTCCAATGCCTCAATATAATCACGTCCTATCACTGTCACCTGCGCACCGTAATCTCTCAATCGCTTTACCTTTGTTGGCGATGAGATTGTTGGTACAAAAATCTCTGCTGGGTAGCCTAATCGACGAGCCGCGTAGGCGACTGCCGCGCCGTGATTGCCACCCGATGCCGCAATCACACCCGACGGTGGTACGGTGCTTTGCAAAATTCTGTTGAAAGCACCGCGTGATTTGAAAGAACCTGCGTGCTGCATAAGTTCTAGCTTGAGGGTGAGATGAGTCCCTATACCAAAAGCGCCATTCGGCAAGGTAATAACAGGCGTTTTACGGATGTACTCAGCAATATGGCCATAAGCCTTCGAGATCAGAGGCTTAAAATCTTCTGGCTGCATAGATTTATCTCCCAACACATTCTTGAATTATCTTGAACACGAAAGACCTTCGATCCGTTGAATCGAAGGTCTTTTATCGAGAAGAGAACATTACTCGTTAGTCGGTTACGACCGTATGTTCTATGTGAGACGCGTGCTGTTATCGGTCATCATAGTGAGTGTTTTAGCATACTCTTGCAGTTCAACTGGAACAGGCTTAATGTTCCAAATCTCATCGCAGTATTCTTGAATGGAGCGGTCGGAAGAGAACTTACCCATCCGCGCGGCATTCAAGATAGACATGCGCACCCAGTTGTCTTGGTCTTTGTAGGCTTCGCTGACTTTCTTTTGGCAGTCTACATAGGCCTGATAGTCGGCGAGCACCATGAATCGATCTTGGTTTAGCAAGTTGTCGATCAGTGGCTTAAACATTTCAGTATCGCCGCTGGAGAACACGCCTGAGCCGACCAAATCAATCACAGCTTTCAGGTCTTCATTCTCCTCGTAGTACTTACGAGGGTTGTAGCCTTTCTCTTTTAGCTCAGCAACTTCGTGTGCCTGCAAGCCAAACAGGAAGAAGTTGTCGTCGCCGACCTCTTCGCGAATTTCAACGTTGGCTCCATCTAGGGTGCCGATGGTGAGTGCGCCGTTCATGGCAAACTTCATGTTGCCCGTACCAGATGCCTCAAAGCCTGCGGTCGAAATCTGTTCTGACAAGTCAGAAGCTGGATATACTGGCTGCGCGTTGGTGACGTTGTAGTTGGGGTAGAAGATTACCTTGAGCTGATCGCGCACATCTGGGTCGCGATTGACGACGCGGCCAACAGAAGTGATGAGCTTGATGATGAGCTTAGCCATGAAGTAGCCCGGCGCTGCCTTACCCGCAAAGATAAAGGTACGAGGAGTGATGCTCATGCCAGGATTGTTCTTCAGCTGGCGATACAGCGAGATAATGTGCAGTGCGTTTAGCTGCTGACGCTTGTACTCGTGGATACGCTTGATTTGCACATCGAACATAGAGGTGGGGCTGACCTTCACACCGGTTGCTTTTTCGATGCGAGCCGCCAGAATTTCTTTGTTCGCCTGCTTGATCTGTCGCCACTCAGTGCGGAAGCCAGGATCATCTGCGAAAGGCTCTAGTTTTTTCAGCTGAGTGAGCTCGGTAGGCCACTCGTTACCGATGCGCTGATTGATCAAGCGGGTGAGCTTAGGATTGCTCAACACCATCCAGCGGCGAGGGGTGACACCGTTGGTTTTATTAATGAACTTCTCTGGGAAGAGCTGATAGAAGTCGTTGAGCACAGTTTGCTGTAGCAGCTCTGTGTGTAGGGCCGCGACACCGTTGATGGCGTGGCTACCGACACAGGCCAGGTTGGCCATGCGAATGTAGCGGCCGCCACTCTCGTCAATCAGTGACATGCGAGATAGGCGCTCGTTATCTTGACCAAATTTGAGGCGCACGTCTTCTAGGAAGATGCGGGTGATTTCAAAGATGATCTCTAAGTGACGAGGTAGAAGATCGCCAAATAGACCGATAGGCCAACGCTCTAGCGCTTCTGGCAAGAGGGTGTGGTTGGTGTAGGCCAGAGATTTTTGGGTGATGTCCCAGGCTTTGTCCCAAGACATTTCGTGGATGTCCACTAGGAGGCGCATGAGTTCGGCAACAGCGATCGCAGGGTGCGTATCGTTTAGCTGTAGCGTGTACTTCTCAGGAAACTGCTCTAGCGGAATGCCGTCGCGCTGCATGATGCGAATCATGTCTTGCAAGGAGCAAGAGACAAAGAAGTACTGCTGCTCTAGGCGGAGCTGCTTACCTTCTAGGTGCTCGTCATTGGGGTAGAGAACTTTAGAGATGTTCTCAGAGACAATCTTGGAGTTCACCGCGCCAGAGTAGTTGCCCTGGTTAAAGGCTTCAAAATCGAAGGCATCGGGGGATTCGGCCTTCCATAGGCGAAGGGTGTTGGCGGTGTTGACTTTATAGCCGAGGATAGCGGTGTCGTAGGGAACGCCTCTGACAACGCGATCGCATACCCACTCAACCCGGTAATTACCCTTCACATCTGTATAGGCCTTGGTGTGTCCACCCAGCTTCACCTCTTCCGACCACTCAGGCCGGGCAATTTCCCAAGGGTTGCCATTCGCAAGCCACTTGTCAGTCTGCTCAACCTGCCAGCCATTTTCTAAGGCCTGCTTAAAGATGCCGAACTCATAGCGAATGCCATAGCCCAAAGAAGGGATTTCTAGCGTTGCCATCGAGTCTAGATAGCAGGCTGCCAAACGACCCAAACCACCGTTACCAAGGCCGGGCTCCTGCTCCTGCGACATAATTTCAGCCAGGCTCAAGCCCAAATCAGCCATCGCCTCATCAACCGCGTCGTATAGACCGAGGTTAATGAGGTTATTGCCCAAGTAAGGGCCCATCAAAAACTCAGCTGACAGATACACCGCCGTACGTGAATGCTGCTTGCGGTAGGCACTGGCACTGCTAAGCCAGTGGTGGAGCATGCGATCGCGCACCGTATAGGCTAGCGCCATGTAATAGTCCTGCAAGGAAGCAATCTCTGGCGACTTACCTTGCACATAGAACAAATTGTCTAAAAAGGCGCGCTTCAGCGTTTCCGGCGTTAATCCTGTGCGATCATCTTCAACGCGAACAGTTGGATGCATGGGCGGAGAGTTGATTTCTTTAGATTGCATGAGTTACCAAGATTTCTATTCATTCAAGGGTATAGCCAGATTCCTCAACTCATAGGGAAGCTATATAAAGTCATAAGAATACAGCGGCCTACGGTAAAGAGCGATACCAAAGTAGACTGGCTAGCACCCATTTTGATGAACACAAAAGGCAAAATGGGAGAGGGGGAGCAGGGGTGAGGGGGAGAATAGTTACAAACTCACCCCTGCTCCCTAGCTCCCCCTCTCCTTCGCTCCTACCTATCTATCGATACAGATTCTATCGATACAGACCTATCGATACAGAATCTATCGATACAGAAAGCTGAGTCTAAACCTTCTTCAGCCAGCTAAACATTGCCCGCAAGTCCTTACCAACTTCCTCAATTGGATGCTCAGACTCAATCCGACGAGTTGCATTAAAGCCCGCATTGCCAGACTGCGCCTCTAGCACAAACTCACGTGCAAACTGACCGGTTTGAATCTCCTTCAAAATCTGCTTCATCGCAGCCTTGGTATCGGCAGTAATTACACGAGGGCCCCGAGTGTAGTCGCCATACTCAGCCGTATTGGAAATACTGTCGCGCATCTTAGCAAGACCGCCCTCTACAACCAAGTCAACAATCAGTTTCACTTCATGTAGGCACTCAAAGTAGGCCAGCTCAGGCTGATATCCCGCTTCTACTAGCGTCTCAAAGCCAGCTTTAATCAGTTCACTCAGGCCGCCACACAGCACTGCCTGCTCACCAAAGAGGTCTGTTTCAGTCTCTTCGCGGAACGTGGTTTCCAAAACGCCCGCGCGAGTACCACCGATTCCCTTGGTGTAGGCCATCGCAATATCACGCGCCTGACCAGATGCATCTTGGTACACCGCAAACAGAGCCGGCACGCCTTGACCCTGCTCATAGGTGCGGCGCACGAGGTGACCGGGACCTTTGGGCGCAGCCATCACGACATCGACATCCTCAGGAGGAACGATTTGCGCAAAGTTGATGTTGAATCCATGAGCAAACGCGAGAACGTTACCTGCTTCTAGACCAGGTTCAATGCTTTCTTTATAAACGCTGCGCTGAATCTCATCTGGCAGCAAAATCATAATGAAGTCAGCAGCTTTGGACGCATCCGCCACAGACTTTACGGTGAGTCCTTCTGCTTCAGCCTTGGGCTTGGAGCGGCTGCCTTCGTACAGGCCAACAATCACATTCACACCGCTATCTTTGAGGTTGAGAGCGTGGGCATGGCCTTGCGAACCATAGCCGATGATGGCGACTGTCTTGCCGTTAAGCAAGTCTAAATTGGCATCGCTGTCGTAATACATTTTGGCCATTGATCAGTTATCTCCTTAAACTGCGGAACGCCTATACCAATGGCAGTTGCCAAAAGGAAATAGAACGGTGAATGAGTATTGGACGTTTGATTTTATCAAACAGAGGTCTTCTCTAGAAAACTCAGCTCAAGGTTTCTACGCATACCCTAAGAATGACACAGTCATCGAACTAAAAAAGCTATAGAGCGAGTTCCTCTCCAGTAATGCCAATTCATCTAATGCCAATTCATCGAATAAAGGCTACGTAGTTTATTATCGTATTGATGATTATCCTTCAAGTCTTTACCGCGCAATGGATCCAGATACTCGATGGTTACAGCGCTATTCAAACTTTGAGCGTACGTTTTTGTTGCTTGGGGAGGCTCTTAAGATTGAGAGTCCTTCCGTCTTAGAGAGGGCGGGAATCATTCAATTTCTCGAGATAGCGTTCGAAATGTCTTGGAAAATTCTGAAAGACTATGAACGAACATTAGGTATTCAGGCGAAGTCTCCTAGAGCCGCTATCAAAGAGGCCTACCGAGTGGGACTCATAGAAGAAGGTCATCTTTGGATAAAGGCACTTGAAGATAGACATTTGGCAGCGCATACCTACAAAGAGACTGTTGCCAAAGCCGTAGAAGAAAGCATACGAACTCGCTACTACCCAATTATAAAATCGCTATATGAAACGATCAAAGCAAAGAAATACGAACTTGAAGAAGGTATAGACGAACACACTGTAGATGAACGGAGTCAGTAGCTATGGAGCATGGTCTATTAGAATTCGATGTCTCGCATATCAGAGCCGCCGCCGCTGAAATAAAGGAGATTGATGAAATCGTTTTGTTTGGCTCGCGCGCGAAGGGAACGCACGATAAGGGATCAGATGTCGATATTGCCATCAAGGGACGAGGCATTAACGACGATACTGTCTTCCAGCTGTCAGATGAGCTCAACGAAGAGCGCCCGTTGCCTTATTTTTTCGATGTTTTAGACTATGGCGCTCTTATGGAAGACGAACCCATAAGAGCGCATATCGATCGAGTAGGCGTCGTACTATTCAGGGCTTTGAGCTGATGGGTTCATCTATGTAATCGCAATTCCCATACGCTACAGCTTCGGCTGCATTGTGTGCCAGTCGGTTGAGCTTTCGTAAGCAGACCCTACCTCAAATAGCAGATCTTCGCGTAGCACATTGCTGACTAGCTGCAAGCCAATTGGCATACCGTCGTCGTCGAAGCCGCAGGGGACACTCATACCTGGGAGCCCAGCCATATTGACGGGGATCGTCATTAGGTCCAGCAAGTACATACTTAGAGGATCATCATTTGCACCCGCTTTGAAAGCAGTGGAAGGTGCGGTGGGACTCACCAAGATATCGACGTCTTCAAAGGCTTTTTCAAAGTCTTGCTTGATGAGGGTGCGTACCTTTTGCGCTTTGAGATAAAAGGCATCGTAGTAGCCTGCCGAGAGGGCGTAGGTGCCAATCATGATGCGGCGCTTTACTTCGTCGCCAAAGCCTTCTGAGCGAGTTTTGTTGTACATGGAGAGTAGGTTTGGCTCTTCTGAGCGCAGGCCGTAGCGGACGCCGTCGTAGCGAGCGAGGTTGGCGGAAGCCTCACAGGGCGCGATGATGTAATACGCCGATACGCCGTAGTTAAACCGAGGGCAGGAGATGGTTTTTACTTCTGCGCCCAATGCCTTGAGCTGGTCGATAGCTACGTTTACGGCTGCACCGACTGAGGAATCAAGGCCGTCGCCAAAGGTTTCTTTGATAATGCCAACTTTGCGGCCTTTGAGCGAGTTATTTCCAGCACCTTTGAGCGACTGGGTATAGTCGGGAATTTTGATGTTGAGGCTAGTGGCATCTTTGGGGTCGTGTCCGGCCACTGCACCCAGCAAAATCGCCGTATCCTCCACCGTGCGCCCAAACGGCCCAATTTGATCCAGCGAAGATGCAAACGCCACCAGACCAAAACGAGAAACCAGTCCATAAGTAGGCTTCATCCCCACAATGCCGCAAAAGGACGCAGGCTGACGGATAGATCCACCCGTATCGGACCCCAAGGAAATCGGTGCTTGACCGCCAGCCACCGCAGCTGCCGATCCGCCAGAGGAGCCGCCAGGCACACGGGTAACATCCCAAGGATTGCCTGTCGTCTTAAAAGCAGAGTTCTCTGTTGAGCCGCCCATAGCGAACTCATCTAGATTGGTTTTGCCTACAAACACCGCGCCTGCTGCATCTAGCTTAGCTGTCACAGTGGATTCGTAAGGCGGCACAAAGTTCTCTAGTATGCGAGAACTACAGGTCGTACGAATACCTTTTGTACACAAGTTATCTTTGAGCGCGATGGGAATACCGGCTAGCAAGCCGATCTCTTCACCCGCCGCGATTTTGTCGTCAATCGCTTTGGCCTGTGCGAGGGCTTTGTCAGCTGTCATCGAGACAAAACTATTGAGCTTGGGCTCTACCGCCTGCGCCTGTTCGAGCTGCGCCTCGGCAATCTCGACGGCGCTGCGGGCTTTGCTCGTGAGCTGTTGGTGCAACTCGCGGATAGCTGACATGGGATTCCCTCGTAATTCACGTAGTTCGCGGGCACAGCTGAAGAATGCGCAGGTTGTATTTGCGCTGATCAAACGTGCTCTCCAGTTAGCTAGGGTAGCAGGCTCTCAGGCCTCAGAACCGTCTGACTCAGATCGAACGATCCGGTTTTCTAGGTTTTGAAGTTTTTGCCTGTAGAAGTTCCCGAAAATGTGAAAAGTTTACAAAGACCTTAATTGATTCGTAAATTTGGGTACCCTCGGCCAATGATAGTGGATGGAGCTATCGCCTTCTTGTTATCCTTTCGAGCGCAGTTGATTAATGTCTGGGATTTGGTACGCCACTGCAATCCTCCTCGGGAGAATTTTTGCGATCGCAGCTGCAACCGGTGCACTCTTCAGCATTGCCAGTGAAATTGGCCCTTTGGCACCCTCAAACACTGGCCAGCAGGCATCCTCAGCACAAACACAATCTTCACCGGCAAACGTCGTTCACTCTACCGACGAAGCAGCTTCGCCTGTGCATCCTGCCTATCAGCAGGCTATGGAGCTGGCTAATCAAGCTGTGGCGGCTTATCAATCTGCAAAGCAAGCTTCAGACCCAGCGGCCAAAATCAGCTTTACCCAGCGCGAGCGTTCCATTTGGCAAGCCACGTTACAAAAGCTTGCTAGCGTACCTGCCGATGCTGCTATCTATGAGCAGGCGGCTGAAAAGCGATCGCATTACCAAACCCTACTAGCTACCGCTAACAGCAAACTTACCGCTACTGACAACGCCTTCTTGAAAGAGATCATGGACAGTGCAGGCGTTGCGCCTGAGCAAGCGCACATTACGCTTTGCCAAATTAACGATGGCCAGTTTAATAGCATTCAAACCAAGCAGGCTGCGCCGCATTCCCATATCAATAACTGTCGCCATCACCAAGGTGACCTGCTGCTCGCGAGTGCCGCCAGCTTAGTCAAGCTGCCCATTGCGATCGCACTCATGGACAAAGTCGAGCAAGAGAATCTTTCTCTCGATGACAAAATCTACATCGACCCCACCAACTTTACTGAGAATGCAGAAGGTGCCAGCATCGATATCGATCAGGAGTACACGCTGGCCCAAGTCGCCACGCGCATGATCAACGAAAGTAACAACATCGCAACTAACCAGCTGATTGACTATGTGGGACGCGACGCAATTGCTAAAACCATGGCTGAGCGAGGCTACACCCATACGCTTGTGGACTTTAAGCTAGCGGGCGATCGCATCCTTCCGCCAAACCCCGGCACCCAAAGCAACCAAATCACCAGCGACGACCTCACCGCCATGATGGTAGAAATATACAGCCTCAAAAATCCTGGCGATGAAGAACTCCTCAAAGCCCTTATCAGCCAGCGAGACAAAGAACTTGGCTATGCAGCGCTCCAAGACCTATGGCCTGCCGTTACGTGGCTGGGCGAAAAAACTGGACAAAATGACCGACTCATCGGCTCTACCCTCGCGATAAAAATCGGCGATGAGCGATATGCGCTGACGGTTGCCATCGACAACAGCGGTGACCTTCATGGGCTACAGGCCATCATCCACGGCATCGCCGAACACCTAATAGAAACCGGACCACTGGTTAGTGGAAATTAGAGCCGTCTGGCGGCATTTACTGATGTAGCTCACCCTTTCCCCCTCATCCCTCA
The DNA here is from genome assembly GCA_050042985.1 of Phormidesmis sp. Lineage (GTDB taxonomy): Bacteria > Cyanobacteriota > Cyanobacteriia > Phormidesmidales > Phormidesmidaceae > Phormidesmis. Next base: position 23,033 of record JBHJIY010000111.1, read on the forward strand.
CTCATTGATCCCCAAACTTGATCCCCAAACTGATCCCCAATAGGTGATTTAATTTCCCTGGCAATGTATTTTGGCCTACTAAAACCGGGTTTTCCACTGAGAAAAATCAATATATATACTGATTACCCCTTGCCAACTCGCAGGCACGCACTCACACTTAGATCTGAAGTGAGGTTGGCCTAATTTCCTAGGAGCCAGGATTGACGTTGTGAAAAGAGTACTTTCAATTATTTTAGGAGGCGGTGCTGGCACGCGTCTCTATCCACTGACCAAAGTGCGTGCAAAGCCTGCGGTTTCGCTCGCTGGGATGTATCGCTTAATCGACATTCCTGTCAGTAACTGTTTAAATTCTGACATTTTAAAGATTTACGTCCTGACGCAGTTCAACTCAGCCTCGTTGAACCGACACATAGCGAAGGCCTACAATTTTTCGACCTTTAGCGACGTCTTTGTAGAGGTGCTTGCCGCTCAGCAAACGCCCGCTAGCCCTAGCTGGAATGAAGGGACTGCCGACGCCGTCCGCAAA
>JBHJIY010000112.1:0-55343 GCA_050042985.1 Phormidesmis sp.
GAACAAAAAACGTGAACAGTTCCAGCAGGCCTATTTCAAGGATGCAAACAGTTCTAGCAACTGCGATTCTGTTAGCTGAGGCACGTTGCACTTTACTGCTTTTTTCAGCTTGTTGCCAGGGTTCTCGCCCACTACGATGTAATCCGTCTTGGAGCTAGGCATTTTATTAATGCGCCCGCCTGCTTTTGTAACGGTTTCTGTAATTTGCTCGTAGGTCAGCTCACTGAGCTTTCCTGTCAATACAAATATCTTTCCAGCTAGAGCGCCGTCTGAGTCGACAGTTGGAGCAACGCCTAAAGTACTTGGTATTGTCTTTTCCGTTGTTGACTGCTTAGTAGAAGTCTTCTCAGCAGGGACTTTCTCAGAAGAAGGAGTCTTCTTCTCAGACGACTTTTTCTCTTCAGTTTTTTTAGGTTCAACATTTTTCTCAGCTACCTTCTCAGAAGTTTTTTGGGCTTTTTTAGTGGAGGCTTTAGAAGACTGGACAGCTTCTTGTAAATCCTGCTGTAGCTTGGCAACCACCTGTTGGCTAATCTTCATGGCTTCTTCTAGCGACGCTTTATCAGCCTTTAATCTAGTCAATTGTTCTGCTTGCTCAGCAGTAGATTTTTCCGAGGCTTTCAGCTGCTGAGTCAGGTCGGTCTGAGACTTATTCAGAGCTTCGAGCTGCTGCTGAAGCGGTTCAACTTCATTTGCCCGTTCGGCCGCTTCGGACAGTGATTGAGTCTGTTGTTTTAACTGCGCTAGCTCAGCCCTAGCAGCTTCAGCGGATTTTTCGGCCGCAGATTGACTTTCACGTATCTTTTTAGAGTCTTCTTGTAACTGCTTTAGCTGTGCCTCTAGCGTAGCCACCGCTGACTCAGCACTTTCAGCAGACTGTTGGGCGGCGTCGCGTTCTTCTCTGAGAGGTTGGATTTGCTCGTTGATGATGGCAGCAGACTGGGCATCACTGGCTTTGGCCATAGTATCTAGCTGCTGTTCTAGGTCTGCTAGCTGGCTCTGTAGCTTAGTCGCGTCGGCCAGCTGAGTTTCTGATGATTGTTGCAGTGTTTCCTTTTCTGCTGTCAGTTCGTTGAGCTGCTGCTGCAAATTGGCCAGTGATGTTTCAGCAGTTTTCTTTTCTTGAGATCGCACCTCCAATTGCTCATCCACCACCGCTTTATCAGCCGTCAGTGCCTCTAATTGCGCCTGCAACGCGCTCAGCCGTTCGCGCGCCTGCGATTCACTTGCCTGCCGAATCGCTTCATTCTGCGCGGTTAGCTCGCTTACTTGCTGCCGCAGGGTCTCTATCAGCGTCTGTGATTCCTGCTGCTGGGCCTCACTTTTCTCTTTTGTCGCCTTAGCTGCCACGAGGTCTTGCTGCAGAGCATCCAGCTGACTCACTTTCTCTTTCGAGGCTTTTTCCAATGCATCAATCTGCTGCTGCAAAGCCGTCAGTTCCGCTTCGCGAGACTGCTCAGCTGTAGCGGCTTCAGCCTGTTTCTTCTTCTCAGCAGTCAGCTCATCTTTCAGGGCTTCAGTCTGCTGAGCATAGTCAGTCTCTTTTTTTTGCTGTTCCGCTTTTACGGACTTCAGCTCCGTCTCTAGTTTTTTGAGCTGGTCTTCTGTTTTGGCGGATTCGGAGCGGACAGTGGCGATCGCTTTGTCCAAATGCTGTCGCTGCTTCTCTTCCCCCTTAAACTTTTTCGTTGCAGCCCCAAGCTGCTGCTCCAAATCATTTACCGCACTCTTGGCTAGCATCAGCGCTTCGGTAAATGTTTCGTTTTCGAGGGTCAGCTGCTCTACTTGGGTGGTGAGCTTATTTTGCACCGAGGCTTCTTTCTTCGCGGTTAGTGACTTTTGACGGCTCGCCCCAATTATCCCAATGACGATGGCAATGCCACCTAGGGCTCCGCCTACAAGTTCATAGGTAAGTTGGGTATCCATCGCGAACCTCTTTGCACAATCAGCCTCCCCATTTTGCCGTAAATCCGCTAACTTGCAGCATCGGGCAGCTCAGAATTCAGAGTTGGGCGTGCTTTTGGGGTGGGAAAAAGCGATCGCACCATCGCCTCCCTCGCCGCTACCGACTCCCTTCCCGCCTGCCAAATCGACTCATAAAAGAAAAACGCCACCCCCGCATAGCCCTGCTGCCGAGCAGCAAGCACTTGCCCAGCCACCAGCTCACTATCCATAAAGTCCTGCCGTAGCCCGCTCAAAACACCAATCCCCGTAGGAATGCGATCTCTAGCGCTCACCATCGCTGGCACCGTTAGCTCGTATTCAAAGCTAGACAAATTCCGTCGGTAAATCTGCACTAGCAGTTCTTCCACATAGCCGCTGCGCACCCAGGCAGGCCAGTCTTGCAAATAGCTGTCGTAGGCATACCCCGCTGGGCTCGGAGATGTCGCTGGTTTGTTAGGTCTAAACCGTTTGATGTCGGGATAGTTCACCATCAGCTGCTGTTCTACGGCTGCCGCGACTGTGTCTTTGGCATACACCGGAATCGTCGCAGCATCCGAAAAAGACTGGGCTAGAGTCGCACTAGTAGAGCGCGAGGGTGTGAATCCCAGCCCCGCAGTCAGCGCAATCACCGCCTTGCCTTGCTGGCTCAAAATTTCGATACAGGTCTCAGCCCAGTGCCCTTGGATGTCGTTCATGTAGCTGCCTTACTCCAAGCTCGCCCGATTATCGTGCCAGGTAGTCTTCCTCCAAGCGCCGCAGCGTATTAGCCCCAATCGCCGCATGGATTGGATGACCTGCCAGCCCTGTTTCTAAGAGCACCGTAGCAAAAAAGATTGCCCATCCCTGGGCGCGATCGCGAGTGGCATTGTCTATACCGTACACATCGATAGCGCTGACACGTTCAGAAGCTGGTCGGCTGTTTCACCCAATAACCTAGGCACCTCGCTCCAGCACCTAGGATAGCGATCTGTTGGCGTACCTACGCGATGTGGTAGCGGGATCGAGAGCGTCAGCTGCGGTGCCAGCAAAGGAAGCCAAGTTTGCTCTTTTTGAATAAGTGCTGCGCCTAGCTGACGACGAGGGATCCGTACGGCCCACTGCTCACCAAGACGAAACATAAAGACTAGAAACGCTCAGGCAGTAATGCCACGACACAGCTGATCGACCTTCTTCAGCAGCGTAGGAATCCGATTTTCGCCGTGCATTCCTTCAATGTTAGCCTTAGCCACTGCCAAAGGCATTTTCACAGACGTGACAAACAGAGGACTCTGGCTGCTGCCTCTAAAGATTTCACAGTCTGCGGGTGTATCGGCAAACCTATTTTTGGCCACGCCAATCACAGGGATGGCTTTGTTAATTGCCTCGTACAGATGCATACCGAGTCCAGGCTTCTGCGCTTTGCCTAGCGACACATACCCGTCGATCACAATTGCCGTCACCTCGTCAAGATTCACTTCATCAAGCAGCTTCAGTATGCAAGGTAGCTCTCGCTTATAGAAGTTGCCAGGTTCGTAAGGCGCAATCCCAGTCACTGTTTTTGTGACGGTGCGATTTTCCGGTGGAGAGGATTTTCCATCGCACGCCTCATCCATCCAACTGGAAAACAAAACGCCCGCTGCAACGGCGCTATCATCCTCATACTGAACATCAATAGCAAGCAACACGGACCTCTTTATCCTCAAGCAACTAACAATCTATACACAGATTAAAACGATAAATACTGATGGCTCTCCTATAGTTTTCCTAGGTCAGCACAAAACCATTAGAGCCTGTACCCATTTGAATTATTCATAAATTCCTAACATACGCCAATCAGACCACAAGGGGTGCTATAAAATGCTGGTCAGCGACCTGTTGGCCTGACAGGTTGACGCATCGCTTAAATATCTCATTATTTTATTGGTAGCTCGCTGCTATGACTCAGCTAACCGCGCAAGCAGTACTCTCTCACATTCAGGAGAACCGCTCTCTCAAACAGAAAGAGCTAAGTGCGATAAATCTTGAAGGCCATGTCTTAGATACCGGAGACTTTTCCGAATCGTATCTAAGACGGGCTAATCTATCGAAGACTTCGTGTCAAAAAGCGAACTTTTCGGGCGCGACGCTGATTTTTGCCAGTTTGGACGCGGCCAACTTGCAAGGGGCGCAGCTGCTAAACACAATCTTAACTCAGGCAACCTTGACCCAGGCGAATTTGGAGGGGGTTGCGGCTAAAGGGGCCAAGTTTTCGGGCGCGAATTTAGTGGAGGCAAAAGGAGGAGAGGCCGTTTTGGATGAAGCGGATTTTCGGGAGGTGCAGGGAATGCGATCGCAATTCCCCAGAGCCTCCTGCCTTAGCACCGCCTTTAGCCGCGCCGACTTTGAAGGAGCAAACTTTGAAGACGCCGACCTCTTTCGCACCCAGTGGCAGCAGTCCAACCTGCTAGATGCCTCTCTCGTCTCCGCCAACCTAGAAAAAGCCATCTTTGTAGAAGCTAACCTCAGCGGGGCAAATCTCTCCGCCGCTAACGCGCTCAATACCGACTTCAAACAAGCGAAATTCAGCAACGCTATTTTGATCAAAACCCAGCTCGACTGGGCCAACTGCACAGAAGCCATTTTCACCAATGCAAAGCTTCAAGGAGCCTCTCTCTTTAATACGAACTTGCAGGGCGCAAGCTTACTAGGCGCAGACTTCACCAATGCAGACTTAAGAGAAGCCGACTTTGAAAATGCGCAAATGGAAGGCGTCTGCCTGAAAGGATGCAAAGTGAGAAAAGCTATCTTTACCGGTGCGACTGGGCTAACGAAAGAACAAAAAGCCTGGCTCAAAGAGAATCAAGCGCTCAACGTAGAATAAGCCGTGTAATAGCACCCACAAACAGCGCAGAAACAGGTAACAGCGCTACATCGAAAACGTCCCATCAGCACCGGGTTCAAAAGTCCGCACATCCACCACTGCATCCACATTTAGCGGCCCGTATAGATGAGGAAACGTGCCGTGATTCAAAGTATCTTCGTAGCGAAGTTCTGGCTTTAGGCGACTGGGGTCCACCGTTAGCAACACCAACCCCGTTTTACCCTGGTAAAACCGATTTGCGGTAGCCACCACCTGCGCATCGGTAGAAAAGTGAATGAATCCTTCCGAGGCCAAAGAAGGTGGCTGGTAAGCGCCTTCTGCCTGAGCAGTTTGCCAAGCTGCCTGTTCTGTAATGTGAAAAATCATAGAAGCTCATTATCGACACAGCTACGCCTATCCTATCCGCTCTCCTGATGGCTCCACAGTTGATGGCTCCACAGTTGATGGCTCCACAGTCACACAACAGTCAAGCAAATTTTTTGGTGAGTACATCTAGAACAGATTGTGCTCCACTTCCCTTAAACGACCATAGTGTTGTTTCCCAGCAAAAGAATGCTACACCACCGTAGCCAGCATCCTGCACTGTCTGGATTTCGGACTCTAATCGTTCAATTGGCTTTGCCTGACCAAATGGGCCTGTGTAAAGACCAATAGCGGTAGGTACCTGCTCGCGCACATCATAAAAGCCACTGTTGTACAGGTCATTTTCTAATACGGCTAAGTCGTCTCGATACACCTGAACAATCACCTCATCGACTAAGCCTAAGTCAACCCAGCGTCGCCAGTCTTGCAGATACTTTTTGTAGGCGAACGCAGGTGGATTTGGAGATACCGAGATTACCGCATCAGGATTCACCTTTTTCACCTCAGTCTTGATTTTCTCCAACAGTTGGGTGATGCCGTCTGCACGCCAGGCCACCCATTCTGCGTCATTCACATCACTCGGTGGCGCGGCTCCACGATGGTCTGCTTTGTAGCGCTCTACCGTCACATCGTCGTAACCAAAGGCTACAGGCCAGCCAAAGTGATCATCTAGCTGAATACCATCAACAGGGTAGCGGGTGACCACTTCAACGATTAAATCTGTGAGGAACTGTTGTACTTCAGGGTGAAAGGGATTGAGCCATGTAAGATTGCCACCTGCCATCTCTAGCTGAAAATTTTGTAGCGGGGTTGGGAACGCGGAGCTTGGAGTAAGCGGCTTTTCTACGGTGTCACCCGCAGCAGTGGTCGTGAGCCAGTCGGGATGGACTTGGGCGATCGCACTCGTCTCTGGAATCATCAGCCCATACTCAAACCAAGGCAAAATCCGCAGATTCTGCCGGTGCGCCTGATACACCAGTCCCTTAAGCACATCGTCCCCTGGCAATATTGGAATATCTGTAAGCACTTCCTTAGCAGGACCACCAGCAGCCTTCATCACATCGCTTGAATGGAGCGTATAGCCTCGATTCCACACGCAAGGATACAGCGTATTCAAATGATGTTCGGCCATCGTCGCCACTACTTCATCCGTTCGCAGGGTGTAGTACGAGAGCGCCGCGCCCAAGTTCGTCATCCACACGCCCCGAATTTGGCCAGAGGCTACCGTTGGCACAACGGGCGCTTGCCATACCGCAAACACTACCCACAGCGTCACGAAAAACAGCCCAACGCGGCCCAGAAACTTTCGGCACTTCAGTTTCATCACCTTCAGTTTCATCACAGTGTTCGTCACAATATCTTCAAAGCTCCGAGTGTATGAAATGCAATAGAAGATACTTCACCGGCACTGTGTCCTATTTCGGCTGAGGCGCTAGTGGCTGAGCATAAAACCCTAGATGATTAGCAACGGGTCTTTCCAACCCTGGAACCTTTGCATGAATTACCGCATTTATCACCTGAGGCCGACCCTCTACTTCTATCGCCAATGTCGTCGAGCCACCGCCATCTAGCTGCACCGCTGTCACCGCACCCAGCGCTTTCAACCTTTCAGAAGCTTCTTTAATCGTTGTCCCTTCGCTGTATAGGGGCTGCTTGCCGTCACTCAGCAGCAGCCAGAGCCGAGTGCCTTCTGCATTCAGCGCAGCAATCGTCAGCGGATACGCTCTTTTCGACTTCAGCTTATCGGCTACAAAGGCCATTGCTTCTGGCGGCGAGCCCTCCTTTAACCAAAGCGGTTGACCGGACACCCCCTGTTCTGTTCCTGTCGGGCAGGGCTGTTCCCACACAATTTCAGCTCGCCCATCCCATAGGCATAGCGCCGAGTAGCGAGGATGCGGCTGCGAAATAATCTCACTGTTCGAAATTGCAACCCCAACAAGGCTCGTGGGCGTCCCACTGCGAGGCCCATAGTTCCACGGTGCGATTTCCTTAAAGGGATAGAAGAAATTAGCGTTTACCGCAAGCTGAAGCTGGTGGGTTTGCAGAAAGTCGGAAGTACGTTGGGCCTGTGTCCTTCTGTTTTCTGTTTGAGGTTTTCTCGTTTGGGTCTCTTCATAGCTTGGTGTGGAGAACGGTTTGAGCCCTGGCGCAGTTAGGTCAATTTCTAGAATGTGGATGACTTGAGGGCGCGGCGCAGTTTCAACGTGGCGGCTGTAGGTAATGCCCTGATATATTAGCTGCGGCTCAGCCGAGCTGAACGAGGGACGTTGAAGGAGGCGGTGGCCATACCAAGCTAGCGGCAGCAACAGTCCTAGATAGAGCAGGCCTTCTTTTAGTTTTGTTGTACTTGTGCTCATAATAAGAGGTATTTTACCCTCTCGATTCCAAAATTAATCGCCTGTCGAGAAGCATTTTCTGCTGACTCTTTTTGCTAACTGTTTGCTAACTATTTGCTAACTATGGGATCTCAAAAGCGTCGTTCAACTATTAAGTGGGTTGGCCTAGCGGTCATTGCACTTCCCACAGTCCACATAGTCAGCACCTTACTTTTCGCTGTTTTAGGACTGGCACCTAGTAGTTCCCGATGGTCGCTTTCGCTCACGTTCGCTGGCGTTCTTGCCGTTATAGGCTTCGCCATTGGCCTACAGAGTAAGCTAGTAAGGCTGCAACAGCGGAGCAAAGTTACTGACACATTGCAAGTTTTGGTAGGTACGGTCAGCGGTGTCGCTTCTGGCGCACTTTTAGGATTCTTTATCGGTGGGCAGCTAGGCGAACAGCAGACCCTTTGGGCTGTTGTTGGGTTAGCGATCGGGGCTGTTGGGTTTGGCAGTTTGGCGATGTGGGCCTACAGGAAGCAAGTCAGGAATAAGGGGCGACATGGGGTTCGCTTTGCTAGCTTTTGTTGTAGTGCCCTCTCACTTGTTGGCGGCTTGTGTGCTTATGGGCTCGCGTTCGGGCGTGGGGCCTGGGCCTGGATGGCTATCGGCACCGGACGGATTGGGTTGGCTGTTTTGCTTGGTCTGCTGACTGCGCTGTATTTGTGGTGTACGCGGCAGGCGATTCTCCTCTTGGGAGAGACATAGCGATCGCACTCGTCATCTACTACCTAAAAGAGTAGCGAACTCGTTTACTCCACCACCACATCTACGTCTACTGGAAGCCGAATACAGAACTCACTGCCCTCACCCAACTGAGAACTCACCGTTAGGCTACCACCGTGAGCATCCACCACAATTTGATGGCTAATCGACAGCCCTAAGCCCGTTCCTTTCCCCACTGCTTTCGTGGTAAACAGTCGCTCAAAAATTTTCGACTGTACCGCCTCTGTCATGCCCTTGCCATTGTCGCCAATGCGTACTTCTGCCATCCCATTTTGTATCGCGGTAGAAATCGTCAGGATTTGAGGCGTCATCTCCCAGTAGGCAGGAGACGCTTTCTCTTTCGCCATTTCGTCAAACATATCAATTGTATTTGCCAATATGTTCATAAATACCTGATTTAGCTGCCCTGGGAAGCAAGCGATTGCGGGCAATACGCTGTAATTTTTGATGACCTGAATCGCCGGGCGATAGTCGTCTCCTTTGATGCGATAGGTTAGCAGCAGCAGTGTTCCATCAAGCCCCTCGTGCAAATCAGCTGGCACAATTTGGTCTGTATCCGCGCGCGAATAGTTGCGTAAGCTGGTACTCATCGACTTCATACGCTCCGTCGCTATCTTCATAGAAGAGAGCATTTTGAGTAAGTCTTCTATCAAGAAATCGATATTAATATCTTCAGCGTGATCAATAATCTCCTCATCAGTCTCCGGATAGTACTGCTGATAAAGCTCAATATGCTCAATCAAATCTTGCATGTAGGCAGTTGTATTGTTGATACTGCCACTCAGAAAACCTAGCGGATTGTTGATTTCGTGCGCGATCCCAGCCAGCATACTGCCGAGAGCCGACATCTTCTCACTTTGCACCATTTGAATCTGAGACTGTTGCAGTTTTTCGGAGGCAATTTCTAGCTCACTCGTACGCTCCTTTACCCGAGCCTCTAGCAGCTGACTCCAGCGCCGCTGAAGCAAATGGGTTCGCACACGCACTAGCAGCTCTTTCTCATGAAAGGGTTTAGTGATGTAGTCTACCGCGCCCATGTCAAAAGCTTTGACTTTGTGAGCGGTGTCGTCTAACGCAGTCATAAATATGACGGGAATATCCCAGCTTTCTGGCGCACTCTTCAGCCGCCGACAGGTTTCAAACCCATCCATGCCAGGCATCTGTACAGCCAACAAAATAAGATCAGGTGGATGCATACTCGCCAGCTTGAGCGCGCGATCACCACCTAGCGCCACCGACACCTCATAGCCTGAATCTTCAAGCACTTGACTGACAACCTCCAGATTCGCAGCCGTGTCATCGACTACCAGCACATCGGCTTCTATGGTCTTCGAAGGCATGAGTTATGGCTCCACTGGTTCGCCAAGGCGCTTACAGAGTAAAGCCATCAGCTGTAGTAGCTGCTTATCGACGATATCTTCAGCAGCAAAATAGTCTTTTTTATCTATCATGATGAGTCAGCATTACAGATTGGCCCATGCTGATAGGTTACCCACGAAACCCATGTACGTAAGGCAGAATAGATAATGCTGGGACAACTGACTTACATGGGCTGACACTGCGCGGCATGAAAAGCATTGCGGCCCATAGATTTGGCAGCATACAAGGCTCTATCCGCAGACGAGATTAGCTGTTCTGATGAAGCGCCGGGCATAGGCAAGCAGCTAGCAACACCCAAGCTAAGGGTTACCCAAAGGCTGGTCGGTGAGTCGCTGTGAGGCAGCTGTAGGGCTTCTATTTGCGATCGCACTCGTTCGGCCAGCATAGCCGCGTCCACTGATGACGTATTGGGCAATAGCAGGGCAAATTCTTCTCCACCGTAGCGAGCCGCGATGTCACCTTCTCTTTGAATAATGTCGTTTAGCGTTTTGGCTATCTGCTGTAAGCATTTATCCCCCTGCAAGTGGCCATAGCAATCGTTATACAGCTTAAAGTGATCTACGTCGCACAGAATCAAAGACAGCGTCTGATGTCCTCTGGATAAACGTAGCCAGTTCGATCGCAGCGCATCATCAAATCCACGGCGATTGGTCAGCTGTGTAAGACTATCGATAGTCGCCTGATGCTGTAGCTGTTGATTGGCTTGCGCTAGCTCGCTCGTGCGCTCGGCAACTTTCTCTTCTAGGGTTTGGGAGTATTGTTTTAGCTGAGTATATAGCTGAGCATTTTCTAGCGAGATCGCCGCCTGAGAAGATAGCAGCTGAAGCACCGCAAGGCGATCGCGCGTAAAAGCACCGGCCAACAGATTGTTTTCCAAATAAATAATGCCATTCAGCCTACCCTGATTGAGTAGGGGCAAGCATAGCACCGATACGGACTGATTCTGTTGAATGTAGGGGTCAGTGCCAAAGGTTTGGTCGCGTTTTGCATCGGCCAGAACAATACTTTGTTGAGTGCGATTTACGTAGTTTAGTAAGCCAACGGGGGCTTGGTCTGTAAGCGGTACGATGGCGTGATGCACCGTGATTTTGCTGGGATCATCGGCGATCGCAGCGACACACCAGCTCTCTTGTTCTAATACCAGCAGACAGCCTTTTTCAGCGCCTGCATTTTGCAACACCAGTGTCATCAGCTGTACAAGCAATTTGTTGAGCTGGATGTCGCTTGCCAACGCCTGCGAGGCCTTGAGTACGCTCACCATATCGAGCTGTATGCTGTCAGTTTCTATGCTGTTCCAGCGCTTTAGGTTTGGGGAGGTAGGGGTTATCTGCGGCGGTGAGAGCATAGGGTAGCGCTGCTGCAAATCTTCTAGTTTTGCGATCGCCCCCCAGCGCGCATAGGCAGACTTTGCCTCTTTCAGATACAGCCGTGCAATCTTTTGATTTCCCCTCTGCTGATAAAACCTCGCTGCTAGCTCATTTGCCAGAGCCTGCTCGTGCACATAGCCTAGGGCCTGGGCCAAATCTATCGCAACATCGTAGTAATCCATCGCCTCAGTCACTTTACCCATCACACGAGACTTTTCTGCGTCAATGAGCGCTATCCTGTGCTCGTGATTTTGAGGGGCCAACGCCGACCACATCTGTAGGTTCTCCTGGCTTTTCTCTACCAGTGCCAATACGTCAGGTGTCAATACATCGGCCTCTGGATTCTTCTCGTACTGGCCCAGATGAATCAATGCATTGTAAAAATGCCAAACTGGCACAATCGGCAAACCAGGCACCCCTTGTAAATAGCCAGCTGAGCGCTGAATATGACACAGGGCCTCTTCGCTTTTGCCAAACCAGTAGCAAAGCACCGCCTTGTGCCAATACACAATTAGCAGCGCCGTCATATCCTGGCGCGCCTGGTGAATCGGCAGCTGAGCCACTTCGTCGTATACGCGGCCTTTTAGCTGAGTCGCATCAGCCGATTCTCCCAACAGATTTAGCACCACTTGATGCCACACCGTTTGAAAGTTCAAAGTTGTTTCTCTTTTTAGCTGGCGCATTACCTCGCTATGCAGCGACATCTCTTTGTTTAGCGACTGTAGCGGCTCCCCAGTCAGTAAGCCGTTGAGACAATACACATGCGCCGAAAGAACAGCATATTCTAAGTCGCCGGTATCGAGGCCGAGCTGATAGTTTGTCAGCAGCTTTGGGCGGCTGAGTGTCAGCGGCTCATGCCAATGATCGACAAAGGCATACAGCACGTGCTGCGTACGGGCTCGCAATGACTCAATTTGTCCGCTTGCTTGATACTTTGCCAACAGTCGCCGAGACAGCTGCCCCATGCTATAACTGCTGGCTAAGTCGCCCACAATGCCTGAGAGAATCAGCCCATATATGCCGTAGGCGTAGGCAGCATCGGGCGTGTTTCCTTCTGCGATCGCTAGCCGAATTTGAGCGGTTACCACCACTGGCAACAGCATCGGGCGAGCGCTAAAGCAGGGGGTGATGATGGCATTGATGAGGCGCATTACCGCTAGCGCTGTGGGCGATCGCATCTCTGGCAAAGCAAATATTTCATCTGGCGAATGCTGAGCAACCATTTGAGCTGTAGACGTTAGCGCCTCGCCAATGACAGCGGGTTCGGGATGCGAAGGAAACTCAAAACCCAGTGCAGTTAACGTTGAAAGGGTAATCTCAATCCCGTCCGAAAGCTGGTTTTTGGCATGGGCCGCTTCAATTTGTAGCTCATAGGCAGGAATCGCATCCAAGACTGAACGGCTAACAGCCACCACTTGCTCAATCCGCTCAGCCATAGGTTCCCACTGCCCTAACGAACAAGCAGCCTTTGCTGAGCCCAATAACAGCGGCAGATCCAGGGCATCTTCATCCAAATCCAAATTCGCTAGCTGCCGCAAGCCAGTATCAAAGTAAGCTTTGGCCGCTTCATAGGCATTTTCAGTGAGGGCCTGCTGACCAGCACGCAAATTGAGCGCGACCAGCTGCGATAGTTCTGGATCATGCGTGATGAACGCGGCACCCAAGTTCAGATGATTGACCCGCTCAAAGAGATTATCGCCAGCTTTCTCACTCTTCCACAGCGATCGCCCAATCTGAAAATGCAGCTGGGCCGATTGCCCTTCTGGAATGAGCGCATAGGCCGCCTGCTGTACGCGGTCATGCTGAAAACGAAACTCAACACCGAGCGGGCGATCGCCTTCGAGCAAGAGCTTGTAGCGATTGTCCAAAGGCAACAAAAAACCGAGCTGAATCGCAGGCATGAGTCGCTGAAGCACTTCAGCTTCAGGCTGCTGCGTTACTAGGGCCAGTGATAAGAGAGAAAATTGGCTACCCCAGCACGCAGCTAGCTGCAAAGCCTCAGTTGTTTCATCGGGTAAGTCCGCCAGCTTTTGCGTCATCAAATCCACCACATTATCAGTGATGTTTTGCAGCCGAATTTGGTCGGTATCCCACTGCCATTGAACAGTGTTGTGAGTCTTTTCGTCCGCCATTTTCAACAGTCTTTCACTGTAGAGTGTCTTCAAAAACTCTGCGGTAAAGAAGGCGTTTCCCAACGTTTTTTCATGGACTAATTCAGCCAGCGACTGGCTCTGCTCAGGCAAACAGTCTAGGCTTTCGGCAATCCACGCATTCACGGCGCTCACGGGCAAATTGTCTAGTTCAATAACAGTAGGATTTATTCCCTTTTCGGCTAGCGCATCCACCGTATGTGTTAGCGGATGATGCGCGTTTACCTCGTTGTTGCGATATGCACCAATTAACATCAAGCCCTGTGCGGTATTATTTTCACTCGCAGCATAGTCAAACAGAGATTGCAACAGCTGCAACGAAGCGCCATCTGCCCACTGAAGGTCATCGATAAACAACACTAAGGGATGTTCTGAGTGAGCGATCGCACGAACAAAGTTAAGAAACACCCTTTGGAAACGATTTTGAGCTTCTGCAGTGGTGACAGTAGCGACAGGAGGCTGTGGGCCCACCACCAAGGCCAAATCAGGAATAATGTCTGTCAGCAGCCGAGCATTGGTCCCCACCGCGTGCAAAATGGTCTCTCGCCAGTAGGCTAGCTGAGCAGGGCTTTCGGTCAGCAGATACCGACAGAGCTGGTTGAAAGCCTGAGAGAATGCCTGATAGGGAATGGAGTTAGCGCCGACTTCCTGACTTTGATCGTATTTACCGGTAACAAAGTGGCCTTGCCTTGTGGCCAAAGAGCGACTGAGCGGACGGTACAACTCTCGGACTAATGCCGATTTTCCAACGCCGGAGTAGCCATTGATTAATACGAGCTGCCACTGAGATTGTGCCTGTGACTGGTTCTGCGACTGGGCCTGCGACTGGGCCTGTGATTTAGACTGTGCTGAACTCGCCATCTCAGACGGAAAAGAGAGACTTGATGATGGCGTGCTGACTTGCGCAAAGACCTGGTTGAGCAGGGCGATGTCTTTTTCTCGGCCATACAGCTCCTGAGAAAGCTGGAAGGTGCTGAGGCGATCGCGCTGAGCCAATGGGAAAACAGTAATCTGCTGCCGGGCCTGCCATTGCGCCCAGCAGTGTTCTAAATCTGCCTGTAGACCCACTGCCGACTGATAGCGACCTTCAGCAGTTTTGGCCATGAGCTTGAGGATAATTTGTGCGATCGCCTCTGGCACATCGGCCTTCACCGTACTCGGATGAACCGGCTGACTGGCCACATGATGATGCACCCATCCCAGCGCATCACTAGCTTGAAACGGCAGCTGCCCCGTCAGCAACTCATAAAACGTGACGCCCAGCGCATAGAAATCACTGCGATAGTCAACCGGGCGATTCATCCGCCCCGTTTGCTCTGGCGACAAATAAGGCAGCGTTCCTTCCAGCAGATTTGGGGCAACAAAGTTGGTAACCTCCTGCGGTAAGACATTCGCTAAACCGAAGTCAATGAGCTTCACTTCATTTGTTTCTGGGTTGAAAACGATATTGGCAGGGTTGATATCTTTATGCACCACTTGGCGGCCATGAATCTGCGCAATCGTGCGGGCAAGAGAGATTGCCAAAGGGAGAAAAACTTCTAAAGATAGATTACCTGCTAGACCTAAAATATCGAGAGAATCGCCGCCAAAATCTTCTATCACTAGTGCTGGCCGATGAAGATTCATCCTCAGCTCTTGTACACCAGCTACGCCCGAGAATGGCAACAATTGTGTAATACGATACTCACGCCGATACTCCGCTACCCGAACGGGGAGCAGGCAATCTTCTCTTAAAACCTTGAGGATAATCGGCTGCCCAGCTGAGCTGAGGGCCCGGTAGACTTGAGAGTAGTCACTTTCATAAATTTGATGATCAACGCTGAAGCCCGCTATGCTGTAGCCGCTGTTCTCCACCATAAATTAGGATTTGCCTTTGTAACCTACGATCACTACGAGCCTTCCACTGGAGCACCTTACCCAGTGGCTAATCAATCTGGTGGAGGCATCCGAGCAATTGATACGTGAAAAATATTAAAACAAATGAGTTACAAGCGGCAATGCCGAAGGCAATGTCAGTATAAATATTTACTCACCATTAGGATCGCTTACGTAGTGAAACATTTATCCCCCCTTTTGGGCGCAAGGTAAAACGCGGATCGATTTCGACAGGTTCTGTGGAGACCAGATCGATATGGAAGCGACGAGCGATCGCACTCAAAATCATTACAGACTCCATCACCGCCAAGCTTTTCCCAATACAGGCATGCCCACCTGCACCCCAGGGCATATAAGCATATTTAGGTCTTGCGCTCACCCGCTCCGGGAGAAATCGTTCAGGATCGAACTGTTCTGGATTTTTCCAGAACTCAGGATGGCGCAGCGTAAAGTAAAACGCGACATTGAGGATAGATCCCTTCGGGATAAAGTAGCCGTCAATCTCGTCATCCTCTAGCGCGGCTCTGGGCGCTAAGCCCATCCCCGGCGGACATAGCCGCAAGGATTCATCAAATACACGCCGAGTGTAAGCAAGTTTCGGGAGCTGCTCGTAGGTCGCAATGTCACCACTTTGCAAAACACTATCCGCTTCGTCTTGTACATTAGCCATCACCTCTGGGTGAGTTCCCAGCAGTTGCCAAGTCCACGCCAAGCTCGTCGCGGTTGTTTCGTGGCCAGCATTGATCAGCGTAATCACCTCATTGAGCAATTGGCGATCGCTCATACCTTCACCGGTTTCCTCATACTGCGCCGCCAACAGCATAGACAACAAATCTTCTTCGGCATTTGGACGGTTACGACGCTCACGAATAATCTCTAAAACAATCTTATCGATAGCCTCTTTTGCCTGACGGAACTGACGGTTAAGATGGGTTGGCAGCCATAGCGGCGGCGACAGCGGCGAAGTCAACCGGCGGTACACATATTCCACTGCTGTTCTAAGCGATTGGCGTAATCGGTCGGACTCGTTACTACTAATATCCACACTAAATAGCGTCTTACCAACAATCTTCAGCGTGAGGCGAGTCATCTCATCGGCAATATCGAAGACCTCCCCCTCAGGCGTTGCTTCCCATTCTGTTATCAAGGACTGAACACACGCTTGAACCACACCATGAAGCCGCATGATTTTCTTCTGCTGAAAAGCTGGCTGCATCAGGCGTCGCTGCTTTTTCCAAAAGTCTCCTTCACTCGAAAATAGGCCTTTCCCCTGGACCAAACCCATCGGCTTCAAAAAGAAATCAGGCTTGGCGTACCGCGCTGAGTGGGTCGCTAAAATGTGTTCGGCATGGTCTGGGTGCGTAGATACAAAAATCGTAAGCCCCGGCATCATAGGAAGCCGAACTAGGTCGCCATACTCTCGCCATAGATTACCTAAAAAGTCCAACGGCTGATCTTGTAGCTTAGACATTCGTAAAAGCATGTATCCAGAAGGGCCTGGAGGCACTTTGAGCGATTTTGAATGCAGTGAAGCTTTGGCATTTGGCATGGCAGCCTACCTACGGTTGGGGTCCATCTTTCAGTCTATGTCCGATCTTCGACCGTCGCTCACGTTCTACCCACCTCTATGGACTCTCTAAAACATCTACGCAGATTGTAAAAGCTCTGCCAACGTAGACGTCACTTCAAGAGACTTCACCTTCATCTCCTTACGAAGAGCCACAATGATAGTAGATAGATTGTCCACTGTTGGATTACCCTGCTCTGATTCACCTTCAAGGGGTAAAAAATTGCATCATCTAGCAAGCCCAAAGCAAAATCAGCATCGTCTTGAATACGTTCCTTGATGATCTCTCGTCAATTTCACAAGGCATAGTACTATGCTAATCATCCGAAGATATCTTTAGCTCCTTAAAGCCGGTCGCTTCATCAATCTCTCTGTCAAATTTCACACCAGGCACTAACCCAATTACTAGCTCCAGGGTAGTATTTACTCGGCATCCATACACTACATGCCCGCCCTTACATTCCCCTGCTGTATCTGCAACACTCATGTGTAAATGAACACCCCCTTCACCGAGGGTGCCAGACAGCGTCAAAATCTCATACTTGCCTGCTAGTGTCGTGTGTTTGTTTTGATCGGCAAAACGTAAACATACGTTCGACAAACTGCCAACCGCACCTAAAACGACAGCGGCTGAAATATCATCTCTTTTGACCAGCCGCTCTAAATCTCGGCGAATATCAGCCTCTGGCTGAAGACGTAGCGATACCAGTTCCATATCTGCGTTGGAGTGCATACACAAGGTTAGCCAACAAAGCCTAGCATTATCAAAACTATTTTTGGCAAACAGCTTCTATCTTGTATCCGTTGGGATCGCGAACGTAAGCCGCATAGTAGTTTGGATGATACTGAGTGCGAATGCCCGGCGGACCTTCGTCTACACCTCCTTTCGCCATCGCCGCCGCATAAAATGCATCGACAGCGGCTCTATCAACCGCCCGAAACGCAAGATGAAACCGAGGAGGGCTAGGAAACTCACCCAAAGCTGCCTGCTCTGAGTCTTTAGAATACAGCCAAAATGAGATTTGATCTGCCCCTACGTAAGCAGCAATCCCCCGATCAGCCATCGCAAACATTTGACTAAAGCCCAGAGGCTTTAGCGCCGTGTCATAAAACGCTAAACTTTGCGCCAAATCTGTCACACCAATCGATAAATGATCGAACATCTACAAAACTATGCCTGCCTACGCTATGCCGACGAGCTTTTCGCTCAGCTCCCATAGTTTACCGGCTTTGTTTGCATCCGCCGCTTCGTTGGAAACTTCCTGGCAAAACGCCTCTCGGCCAGAGTCCTGTCGGTTGCCCCAGCTCCAGTACACGCCAGACTTATTGAAGCCAGTATCTGCGACGACTTGTGCAACGCGATCGCCTGAGTCCTCTTCAGAGACATATCCCCCCGTAATATTCTTTTGAAAGAACGGGAAAATCACCTGAAACAGCTTGGTCGCATCGCGAAACAAGTCAGACTCTGCCACACAGCCGGGATACAGCGCATTGAAAATAATGCCCGTGTCATCGTGATAGCGGCGGTGCATCTCCAGCATCGTCAGCATGTTGCATAGCTTGCTGTCTTTATACGCCTTACCCGGCTTAAACTTCTTCCCATCAATCATCGCAATGGGAGCTTTAAAGCCTAATTCCATCCCTTTAAGATCGCCTAAATCTGGTGGTGCCGGAATTGGAATCTTGCCACCTAGCTCCTTCGGGTTTGCCGTTACCGTACCAAGCGTCACCAGTCTGGGCTCAGGGTGAGCAGCTTTTTTCATATCTTCTAGCAGCAGATTGCACAGTAAGAAATGCCCTAGGTGGTTTGTGGCTACGCTAATTTCATACCCCTCTTCACTGCGCTCAGGAGATTTGAGACTGGGTTTGTAAATAGCCGCATTTACCACCAGCGCATCAAGAGACTTACCCGAAGCGCGAAACTCGTTTACAAACTGCTTGACGCTCTCCAGCGACGCCAAGTCTAGCTTGGTGATTGTGTAGCTATCGGCCGCCATGCCCACTTCTTTCGCTACCCGCTCCGTCTTTTGCAGGTTTCGGCAGGCCATTATCACGTGCCAGCCGCGCTGAGCGAGCGCTTTTGCAGCGTAGAGACCAACGCCTGAGGAGGCACCAGTGATAATCACGTTAGAACTTGCGGGCTGTTCCATGGGGCTTGGTTAAAAGGCTTTATTGACAACTGATTTGTACAGCAGCCTTCCATAAGGCGACAGGATGGCTAACTCATCATCAATGCTGCCATATTGTTGAACTATCACAACCAATCATTACCTTTTGCAAAGTTGGATTAAGCATCTGCAATCAAAGGCGCAGCCTGGGCCGCAAACCAGTGTGTCAGCAGCAGTGGCTCATCACCGCATCGGTCAGCTAGCCGCGCGGCTAATTCAGTCAGTAGCTGCTGCTGTGTTTCGCTCGGTAGCGCTATGTAGTCCGACAGGGTGCTGAGCAGCGCGATGTATTTCTCGATGCTGTAAGTGGAGTGATGCTGAGCAATATCGACCGATGTGTAAGCAAAATATCCCGAATCGCCCAGGACTCTGGCAAATTTCTCGAAATTCTCCTGGTAGTAAGCCTGATATCGCAACTGATAGCGAATTTTATCGGCGAGCTGATACTTTTCGTATATGGGCTGCAAGTAACTGGAGAGCACCTCGCTGGGCTGTGGTGGGGTTGCCCATAGCAAAATGAGTGAACCGCCAGGCTTGAGTGCATCTGCTGATTTTTTGCAGGCGATCGCAGGCGAAACCCAGTGAAAAGACGTCGCCGCAAGCACCGCATCAAACTGTCTACCCGCGAGGGGAAAGTCTTCAAACGTGCTATTTGTTACCACCACATCGGCATAGTCTGCGCAGGTTTGCCGAGCCAGTTCACACGCTGCGGGGCTCGGCTCTACGCACTGCATCGCAAATCCTCTACGTGCAAAAGATTCTGTTGCAATTCCCGGACCACACCCCATCTCCAACACAGACTCTCCAGCTTTCAGCCCAGCCTGTTGAATCACGTCATCAATTAGTGCATCCGGATAGCATGGCCGGGCCCAGCGATAGGCCTTAGCAGCTTGGCTGTACCACCGCTTACGTTCCTCAGGTCCGTAGTTTTTATCGAAGTCGTTGTACAATGTACGCCACTCATCAGCTTGGGCACTGTCTTGGGTACTGTCTTGGGTACGGATTGAAGCATTGTTTGAAATACTATCTTCTGGCTTTACCACGCGCTATCCTCAACAAGACGAATAAACCACGAGGGTATCGTAGTTGCTCGCGGGGGCGATCGCGCAAACTAAAGCAGCAAACATCAAACCAGATACCGTCACCACCACAGTATTAACTGCCACAATATTAATTGCCACAATATTAAAGAGCCGTGCAGATATCGCCTCACCTTTCAACCATGAGTGGCACACCATTGCTGGTAGCCAACACCACACCTCGCCGACGCGGTGTTACAGTCTCATCGTTCGTCAGCTTGAATGAGTGCTGCTTTAGCAGCGTTGCCAGCACCAAATTCAGCTCTAGTTTCGCAAGTGCATAACCAATGCAGCGCCGGTTACCGCCGCCAAACGGTAAGAATTCGGATGGGGAAAACTGTCTCTCTAAAAATCTCTCGGGCCTGAACGTTTTGGAATCGGGGTAGAGATCTTCACGATGGTGAACAGAATAAATTGCGGGTGCAAGAAACGTTTCAGGCGGAAAGGTATAGCCGTTAATGGTTACGGGCCGATTGGAAATTCTAGGCGCAGCAACCGGCGCAATTGGATACAGGCGAAGGGTCTCAGAAGCAACCGCTGTAAGATATGGCAAGCTAGCAACTTCTAGCGCATCAGCGTCATCGCCTATACTGTTGAGCTCTGTCATCAGCTTCGCTTTTACGTCCGGCAGCTTATGCACCCAATACATCGCCCAGCTTAGGGCAGCGGCTGTTGTTTCGTGTCCAGCCGCGAGCATGGTGATTAGCTCATCTTTTAGCTCAGCATCACTCATGGGCTCTCCGTCTTCGTCGCGCGCAAGCAGCATAAGACTTAGCACGTCTTCTCCAGGCTTTTCAACAGATTGGGCTTCAACAGACTGATTCAAAGCGCGTCTGTCTGCTATCTCGGCCTGTAGCAGCTCATAGATTTGCTGACGCTGACGCATCACTTTTCCCCACGGGCTCCAAGGGCCCAAGTCTTTTTGGAACCACCGAAAGAACAACATACTCGCGCCAGCTGGCGACCCTGTCATGTCTAGCCAGTCAATCAGCAAAGCTTTTAGCTGCTGATAACGGCTGCCTTCGCGTAGCCCGAACACCGTTTGCAATATCACTTCTAGCGTAATGTCTGGCATCACTTCGGCGGCCAAAATTTGCTGCCCC
Source organism: Phormidesmis sp. (assembly GCA_050042985.1). Lineage (GTDB taxonomy): Bacteria > Cyanobacteriota > Cyanobacteriia > Phormidesmidales > Phormidesmidaceae > Phormidesmis. Next base: position 20,937 of record JBHJIY010000112.1, read on the forward strand.
GGTTGCCAATCGCTGCTGGTCTCCTGAGTGATTTCACAAATTGTTTTGGCATAAGATTTGACACGCCCACCGTGGAAAGGCGGCATTAGCATTTTGCGCTCTCGCTTGTGGCGATCGCCATCCATCATCAGTAGGGAATTGTCACCCATCAAAGGCTGAAGAATAATGTTCCCCCTACCGGCGTCAAAGAGCGTTCCATTATCTGCAAAAATCTCCTTTACAGCCTGAGGATCACTCAAGAAGACAAGCGGCTTAAAACCAAAAATTCGCATGGTGAAGGCATCACCATATTTATCTGCACACTCGTCTAGATAGGGATACGGGCGCGTAATCCAGTTGAACAGCTGCCGTAAGCTCGATAGCTGCACAGGATTGGGCAACGGCTGAATAGCGGCTGCGGGCGAAGGCTTTTGTACTGTCTGCATTGCAATCCTTTGGTATTGATTCGACTGTTGTTTGGAGACATGACTCTGGCAACGGTGTAGACTCTCTTTATCTCGACAGATTAGGCGACCTCACCTGTGGCCAACTCTCAAAGTTACGCCTCACCCAGTCTATACCCACCTCGTTGTTGAGTTTTATTTTTTGAGACGACTCTGCATAAAGCTTACTCAAAATATCCGCATCTTGCGCCACGACAGTGTCCACTAAATTAAGAAACGCACCCTTCATCAGCCAGAACGCAGGTGACTTAGGCTGTGCAAACAACAGCGCGTAGGTTCGAGTCCGCTCAGCTGATTCAGGAATGAAGAAGTGACATTGCGCAATTGTGCCTGCTGCCGTCTCGCCGTGAAAAATCACCATCGAAGGAAAGTAATTCTCTAAGTGCGCCTCTATTGTTTTCGGCATCATTAGAACCGACGGATTTTTGAATATTTCGCGGCGGGTTGGCGAGGCCTTTGGCATTTTCATAAATGCCTCTGAGTGATGCCCTTTGTCAACAAACGCCTCGAAGAGGACTTCCTCAATGCGAAACATCTCGCGGTGGGTGCCGTTTTGGTGATTGTAGTCGTGCATATTGAGCAGCATTGGCAGCAGAGACGCTGGCACACTAGTGTCACCAGCTATCCCGACAAATTGGTAGTCGAGTGAAATCTTACGCATCAGATCTGGAACTGGCACCAGCGGTTCCACACCACCGTAAGCCCAAATAAAATCTCCTTGCACAATCAGTTCCAAAGGCTCCATTTGAGGCAACGTCTTCTTTTGCGTGCCGGGCAACACAGTGCAACCGGCCACGTCAAATTCCAACGCATGAAACGGACAGACTACCGTGCTCGTTCCATCTGAGTGAGCTTCGCACCACCCTTCAGACAGCATCGCGCCCATGTGCGGACAGACGTTGGGCAAGGCATGAACATTGTCGTTACGGTCTTTCCACAGCACGTAGTCTTGTCCGTACAGTGAAACCTTCGCAGGTCGATCGACCACCAGCATAGATTTGTGGGCCAGTAGCCACGGCGCACCTTGCAACATCGACATACGATTAACCTCTACCAAACACAGCAAAAACATGACAAATTATTCACATTTAATCTCATTAAGCGCATAGGAAATGAATTTGTCAAGTGCCTTGTTAGGTCATACTGCCTTCAGCAACTGTCGCTAGCCCCGCTACCAAAGACCATGGCATCAGATAGCCCTACACCCAAAAAATCACTGCGTCGTAAACCTAAGCAGCAGCGCAGCCAAGAACGGGTCGAGCAAATTCTTCAGGCGGCGGCTGAGGTGTTTTGGGACGTGGGGTATGACGCGGCAACTACTCATGCGATCGCCACCCAAGCCAACACCGCCGTCGGCACCCTCTACCGCTTCTTCCCGAACAAGCTCGCCATCTTCCACGCGCTCGAAAAGCAGCATAGACAGGGCGTAGAAGATATCCACGCTCAGCTGATGAGCCCTGAATTCGCGCAGCAGCCTCTCGCTGAGATGATTCGACAAACGGTAAACACCTTCGCTCAATATTTTGAGCAGCTCGGCCCCAGAGTGGTATATACCCAGTACTACACCCACCCAGAGCTATATGCCCAGTTCGACGAAGCCGTGGACTACAGCTACATTCGCCGATTTGCCATTCTCCTGCGAATGCGGAACCCTCAGCTGCCAGTGGCCAAAAGCGAACTCGTTGCCGAAGTTGCCCATCGCACCTTCAATGCCGTTTTTCTGAGCGCCCTCAAAAGTGAACCTAACGAGCAACACCAGCTATATCAGGAGCTTCAGAGCCTGCTCAAAAACTACCTGGCAACTTACGACAATCAGTGTCACAAGTCCTCTGTCGATAGTTTGCAGCCTACCGTAGCGACAACGGCCACAAACAAGCCATTCAATCCGCGTCAGCAATCTGCCATAGCATACGTCAAACAGCACGGTCAGCTAACGATTCAAACTTTCCAAACCCTATGTCCTCAGGTTTCTCGCCGCACGCTTCAGCGCGATCTCAAGCAGCTAGTTAGTCAAAACATATTAAAAAGTGAGGGGGATACCAATCAGCTCGTCTATCACATGTCTGCCAAAGCAAATATTCTCTAGAACTTACGACAGCTAGCGACATTTATGGTCGTTCAAGCCCTTAAGCTAGCGCTTTGTTGTTTGTTTTGTTGTTTGTCATTCTGGCTACGCGCTCACCAGTGCCTGATAATTCTTTCTAGAACACATCCAGTCTTGAAAGCCCCAATCTTTGGAAAGATCACTGGCCGTACTACTACACGAGTAGGCATCTTGAGCCCATGGCAAATCGGCTGAGAAGCCCAAAGCCTCATACAGCTTGAAGGCTTGCGGAAATCGCTTGTGCACTAGCATTGCACAGTGGTTGCTCTTTGCGGGTGTCTGTAGTTCATTCTGTTGATACACCGCTCGATTAGGTAAATCTAGGCGGATGTCCAGCTTTCTACAAAGGCGCGCTATGACCTGCTTTTCTCCGTTGCCTGCTTCATCGCGGAAATTATCAACATTGAATAAGAAAGACTCGTCCTTGTTCTCCCGATAAAATTTGAGAATAGCCTGGTTGTAAGCTATCCATGATTTGATCGCCATCCTAGGGTGACTGATAAAAGTACTGTCTCCTCTGCGAAAAAGAGAATCAACAACTTCCCAAGGCTTACGGTACACGAATACGAATTTCGCGTTGGGAATAGTCCGCTTCCAAAAGTCTAGAAACAGTGTTGTTCTCGGATCTTTCCAGCCCCATAGCCTTACAGGTTCTCTTCTATCTTGCAAAAGATCTAACGCTCTTTCTTGGAAAGGCTGGGGAATATCAAACTTTGTTTGCGATGTCCAGCCATCCATGTGGATGCCTTGAGACTTTAAGATGTCGCAGTGAAGCGAGTACAGGTCCATATCTTCAAAATGGCCTAAGCGATTTCCAGGGCCAGGCCCCATGAGGTTTTTGCCAATGTGCACACCAGCTGCTTGCAGTGTAGATGCCGTCAGGGACGTGCCCGATTTGTGCATGCCGGTGATGATGATGGGCTGGTTGTGTGCGATCGCTTTTACATTCATTGCGCTTACACTCCTTAAATCACCCTACGCTGCAACGATGGCATCTGCTAGAGACTTACCTAGCCACTTGCGTAGCACAGGCCTTTGCTGAAATACTCGCTGGTTGATCGCAGTGAGCCAGTCCGGGCGAAGGTAGTATTTCCAGCGAGTTTTAGAAACCAGTGGCTTCATGTCGGGATAGTCAGCGACCAAAGAACGAACCATCTGAATCAAATGAGGCTGGTGGTAGAGCGGTGGGTTTGGCCAAGTATGGTGCAAAAAGTAAGGCAGTTCTTTTTCGTCTACAGGATGCGCTTTCACCCAGAAGTTGTAATTTTTATCTAGGGTGTCGTAGTCGAGGCCCATCTTAATGACAGCCAGTGCTAGGCTAACCTGCTCTCGAAAGTACAGGTTGTCTTCCATCGCCTTTGACGCGTTGATTTGGTTGAAGCATTCCAGCCAGTTTTCAAATAGGGCCGGCGCTAGCGCCGTATCAACCGCTACAAATCCGGAGTTAAAATAGGGCGGCTGCAGGTCATCAGAAAATAAAGGAGACATATTACTTTCTGGATTAGAGAGGCCTACGGCTTCGTAGACTTGCTCCCAATTACGACCTGTTGCTAAAAAGGTAGGGGCCGCGTTGAAAGGCGCAGAAAAGCGACGGTTTCCAACAAAGTCTTTGAGGCACAGCAAATCAGAATCGAGAAATACCGTTTTCTCCATTTTGGTTGGGATCTCGAAGCAGTAGATCTTGTTGGTGAGGAGGTCTCCTTTGCGATCGCCCGAAATTGGATTGTCAAAGTACTCAATCCGCACACCCATCTCACCCAACAGCCGATAAGTCACCGGGCTCAAATCTCCTCGCTTGCCACCTGGCCGAGGCACCGCTGCAATCAGTTCATATTCACAGCATAAAAACCGCTTCAAAGAAGCGACCAGTAGCAAAGAAAGTCCCTCTAGCGTGCCTTTTTGGCAAACGAAGGTAAAGGCATAGCTAGAGGGTCCAGTGGTGGGTAGTGCTGTGTTGGGTACAGATTGTGGCAGCCGCTGAGAGGGTGTGGATGAGAGAGTGGTCATAGATAGCTCTAAATAGATAGCTCTGGGATGGATAGCTCTAGATTGGACAGCGCTGTGTAAATGAAAGATTTATGCGGGCTGCGACTATTTACTAAGGGCCAGTGCAGGCTTCGGTTCTGTCGCATTTTCAACGCGGGGAGCAGGGTAGTTGTCCGTACGCTTATTACGATGGGGGAAGGCGGCTTCAGGCACTGGCAAATCTAAGAAAGGACATAGTTTTTCCCAGCCTTCACCCTCAACAATATTCATCTCCAACAAATCATCAGGCCGGTCGGCAAAGTATCGTCGAACATCTGCATAGTGACGATGGTAAGCCGCAACAAACTTGTCTCGGTCAAACGTGACACTCTCGTAGATATGCATCCGTCGCAAAATTGCAATGTCCTTATCAGTTGCCGGATACTTGGTGTAAATGAACTCAGCAGACGCTAGCCAAGAGTCTAAGTCTCTGAGCGCGAGAACAAATTTAGAGTTGGGATACTTGAAGTCTAGATATTTGTAATAGACTACGCAGCCAGCATCTGAGGCTGCTTCTAGGTCTTGCAAATGTTCGTATCTGGGGTTGTGCTTTACTTTGCTATAGCCCAGTAGCTTTACGGCTTCGCAAAATGTGGTGGTGCCTGTACGCGGCAAACCGATATCCCAAACGCGGTGTTTAATGTCTGTCATAGTTGAGAACAGGTGTGGCTGATACTATTAATCACCGAATGCAACAGCCAGTATCACCGTGATTGTTCGGATTATCTCTCAACCGTTACCGGCATATTCTCAAAAGTCTCGTTCTTTTTGGCATCAAACCAGGAAACCTAAAAGTAGTCAGCGCCTACTGAGTTCACTGCACCTATGTCCAAACCCCAGCTCAATACACAGTTTTTCAAGAATTTGAGCAATACACGTAGGCTGTTAGCACTAGTTTGGGAGGCCGCACCCAAATGGCTGTTAGCGATGGTCTGTGTTACAGCAGTAGGTGCGCTGCTGCCTATCGGTCTACTCTATACAAACAAACTCATCATTGACTGGATCACTGCCAACGCAGGTCAAAATGCTGACCAGTACACTCGCTGGGACTACGCAGCTTGGGCTCCTATCTCCATACTTGTTGTAGCCCGTTTGTTGCTGTCTGTTGTACGCCTGAGCATAGGGGAGGCGCGCCCTTTTGTGTCGCAAATGCTCTCGGATAGGCTATCGCTCACAGCGACGCAAAAGCTGCTGCGACAAGCGATTCGGCTAGATCTCAACCATTTTGAATCGCCAGCATTTTACGACTCGCTCAGCCTGGCGACCCAAAGCGGCAGCAGCTACCCGGCGCGATCGCTCGACTATGCCACCAATCTCATGGGTCAGCTCATCAACCTAGCGGGACTAGTAGTACTGCTAGTTCAGTTCAACCCAATCATTCTGTTTTTGTTACTACTAGCCACGCTGCCACTGCTGCAAAAAGGTGTGAGCTTTTCCAAGAAAAAGTTCATGCTCAATCGCAAGAACACATTTGAAGGCCGCTTAGTCGCTTACTTTCAAGGGCTGCTCACACAGCAGCGCTATGCCAAAGAGATCCGTCTGTTCAACCTAGGAGAACAGATTTTAGCGCGGTGGCAAGATACCTACGCTCAGTACAAAGACGAAGTTGAGAAAATGGCACGTGCTCAAGCCATAGGACGTTTCAGCGTAGGCATAGTGCCCCATCTATGCTTTTATGCTGCCTACGCTTGGATTTTGGTCAAAACGGTACAGGGACAAATTACCCTGGGTGACTTTGTCATGTATAGCGGTGCTTTTAGCCAATCGCAGTCGTTACTCACGGGCTGCGTTCACAATCTGGCGAGCACTTACGATGCCAATCTCCATATGACTCAGTTCTTCGACTTCTTGGCACTTCAGCCCAGCATTACGAGCCCAGCACAGCCCAAGGCGTTCCCCAACAAAATTCGGCAGGGGCTGGCTTTAAGAGAAGTGGGGTTTGCCTATGGCGGAAGCGATGACGGAGTCCATTCGAAGCATGATCGCACCGTATTCGAAGATATCAATTTTCAAGTAAATCCTGGAGAAAGCATCGCCGTCGTCGGTGTAAACGGCGCTGGAAAAACAACCCTCGTAAAGCTACTCACTCGGCTATATGAACCCACTACCGGAACTATTACCGTAGACGGCATTCCCCTCTCGGCCTTCGACCTAAAATCGCTGCGGCGAAACATTGCTGTTTTGTTTCAGGACTTTGCCCAATACAAGCTAAGCATTCAAGAGAATATTGGATTTGGCGACGTGGAGCAGTGGGACCACCCGGAACGGGCGCAGGAAGCCGCACAAAAGGCAGGCATTGCAGAGTTTATTGGCAGTCTAGAGCGACAGTATCAAACGCATCTGGGCAACCTGTTTCCCGATGGGCGTGAGCTATCTGGCGGGCAGTGGCAGAAGATCGGGCTATCGCGAGCATTTATGAGCAGCGCTCAAATTTTGATCCTGGACGAACCGACTTCGGCGATGGATGCGATCGCAGAATTCGATCTCTACCAGCGTTTCAGACAGCTCACCCAGGGCAAAATCACCTTTTTCATCAGCCATCGCTTTTCATCAGTGCGCCTAGCCGACCGTATTCTAGTACTTGATGGAGGCCGAATTGCTGAGTTAGGCACCCACGAAGAGCTTTTGAAGCAAGCGGGCCTATACGCCAAAATGTTTGACATGCAGGCAGCAGGCTATGCACCGTGAGCGTTTTCTCAATGACTCTAGTCTCACCTACGCTTCCTCACGCTCGAAGCTCACCTATTCTTCTTCACGCTCGAAGCTCACTTGGCGCAGTAGGTTCAAAGGCCCCATTTCTTGCAGCTGTGTCAGCTCAGCTCTATCTTTCACCAGTAGAGAACCGGCAAAACCAAGGGAGTTGACCGGAATCCCTTCATGATTTTCCGCGCTGCGTGGAATCAACATCATCCACTGGCGAGTGCACAGCAAGTTGTAAGGCGCGGTTTGAGGCGCATCTTGGTTAGAAGCATCAATCCCTACGGCCTTGAGCAGCATGAGGTAGCGGCTCATGTACAGCTTGGTGAGCACGTCGCCAGAGAGGCCTGCTTTTTGGGGCGGGAATTTAGCGATCGCATGCTTATACGGCAGCAGCGGCGACCAGCGATTGCCGCCCGACACTTTCGCTTTGGTTAGCGCAATTTCTATCGGCAGCTCACTCAGCTCTCCAGTGCGAGGCACGACCTGAATATGCTTATGAGGCTGGCTAGAGCCCGCCATTTCCCCGCCGTTGTAGAAAGCTAGGCCATCTACTTCGCTCAGGCACTTGGTCAGCGCTTCAAAGTCGGCGCTCGTCAGCCAGTTCTCCTGGGATTCAAACTCACGGGTCACAATCAAAAAATGATTTTCAACCACGTTGAACTTATTGAGCAAGCAAAGGTGCGTATCTGTAATATCGGTAACGTACAAATCAGGCTCGTACGGCAGGAAAGGATTCTCTGTATTGGCCTGGCCTTGCGCCTGTTTTTCCGCGAGGCTTTCCAAAATATAAACTACAAAGTTAATATCACCATCGGGGACTTGCTCTACCTCAGTCTTAATCGGCTGCAAATCTCCTGTGCTTAATCCATGAGCGGTCTGATCCTTGAGCTTTTTTTGCAGGCTACCAGACTTCCATTGAATACGCGTTGTCATTAGATTTCTGCCGAGAGGTTTAATATGCACGGAGCGTCAGATGCCCACTTTCAGTGTCTGGCACGGTGCTAAGCACTAAACTCCATCAGACACTACACATGTCTGGCACTAGATGCGCCATTATAGCTTGCCATGTTCAGTGACATCTACGATGGCACGAAGCGCGCACCAAAGCAACGCAGCAGGCCTACCGCCACGGTTCTCCCTACTTTTCCAAAGTTTGCTCAGCTCTATACAATATGTGTAGCAGCTCAAGAGTGACTTCCTCATGCAACTGAAGCGTCCCATTTTGGTCGGTGGTTTAGGTCTTTCAGCCAGCCTATGGCTGCTCAATATTGTGGGCCACTCTCCGGTAGGCCATGCATTGGGCGATGGCTCAGCGCTAATGGGTGCTATTGCACTGGGTGCGGGTGTGTGGTTCTTCAAGCAAGCTAAAGGTGCTCCGCTCACCGTTGAGCCCCCGCTAGCACTGCAAACCGTCGATAAGCTAGCTGTGGAGAAGGTCATTACAGACGTAGAAACGACCCTTGCTACGCTAATTGAAGAATTACCTGAAGACGCTCAAGCAAACAAAAATCTATCTATCTGGGCACAAGTAGAAGACCAAAAGCTGGCAATTACACAGGTGCTAGCAGGGGCAAATAGAGAATCTCTCTCCATCGCAGTCGTCGGCAACAAATCTACAGGGAAGTCTGAAATAGTCTCTTGTTTATCTACGCAGTGGCAGCCGTCACACAAACAAGTGATTGATATCACAGAAATTGCCGAGGTAGAGACACTGCTTTCTACCGAAACAGATACTGATGCGGATATTGTTCTTTTTGTAACAGCAGGTGACCTCACCCAGTCAGAATTAAAGCGAATTCAGACTCTACTCCAGGCAGGCTATCGCACCCATATTGCGTTCAACAAGCAAGACCAGCTCATCCCTGCCGACCGTCAATCTGTACTGCAACGCATTCAAACTCGGGTAGAAGATTTGGGTATTGGGGTGAGTGCGATCGCGGCCAACCCTAGCCCCATCAAAGTCCGCCGACACCACGAAGACGGCACCGTTCAAGAATATACAGAGCAACCCGATGCTCAGCTCACTAGCCTCACCGACAGGCTAACTCACCTCACCGAAAACGAAGCCCAGCAGCTCGTACTCACCACGACCCTGCGCCAGGCAAAAGCGCTCAAAACGCAGACTCAACAGATACTCAATGAGCAGCGCCGAGAGCGCGCTATGCCCATCGTCGAGCAGATGCAGTGGATTGCGGCCGGTAGCGCGTTTGCCAGCCCACTCCCCAGCCTAGACCTGCTGGCGTCCACCGCTATCAACGCCCAGCTCATCGTTGACCTTGGGTCAGTCTACGGCCAAACATTTTCCCTACAGCAGGGCAAAAAGGCGGCAAGTACTCTGGCCGAACTGCTGGTAAAACTTGGCCTAGTAGAACTTTCCACTCAAGCTTTCGGTAGCCTGCTAAAAACGCACGCCGCTACCTACGTAGCAGGCGGTGCCCTTCAGGGCGTCAGCGCTGCCTACCTTACCCGCACCGTGGGTCTTAGCCTCGTCGAATTCTTTGAAGAACAAAGCTACCTGCCAGTAAAGCAGCAAAAATTTGCCTTCAGCGAAATGGGTGGTCGGCTACAGACTATTTTCAAAGCAACAAAGCAAGGATTGAGCCTACAGACCTTCGTACAGCAAGCACTCTCTCACCTGCCTGTGGCAGAAAAAACTGCGGCTGCATAGGTCAAAAATATGCCATCCCCTGCATCGGCCCAAAACCCCATCATCGAACAAGCCCGCAACAGCTTGCGGCAAGCCATCGACCGCTATATTCCTCAGCTCAAGATGACTCAGCTCACCGATCAAGAGCTGACTCGTCAGGCCACCGTCAAAACCGGCATTGACCAGCTTACAGCTCTCATAAGCAAGCTCGATAGCTCAAATCTGCGAATTGCCGTCTTTGGACTGGTAAGTCGCGGTAAGTCAGCTGTCATCAATGCACTCATTGGCGAAAAAATTCTTGAAACTGGCCCCCTCAACGGTGTCACCAAATGGCCAAGGTCTGTTTACTGGACACCTGAGCCATCCAAAACAGAAAACTCAGCATTAGCAAAAACAAGCAGCCTCGGAAGAGACCCCTTAAAAATAGAACTTATCGACACGCCGGGTCTCGATGAAATTGAAGGCGAAGCGCGCGCACAGATGGCCCAGGAGATTGCTCAGCAAGCCGATCTCATTCTCTTTGTGGTCTCTGGCGATGTCACCCAAACCGAGTACCTTGCCCTACAGCAGCTCTATGCCACTCGCAAACCGCTTCTATTGGTATTCAACAAAGTAGATCTCTATCCAGACACCGACAGAACTACCGTCGCCAACAATCTCCAAACGCTGTGGCAACAAGCAGAACAAAACGCCAACCTACCTCAGGGTGCAAGGCTCGTTGACGACATCGTGATGATTTCCGCCGAGCCTTCCCCCGTGCAAGTGCGCACGGAATGGCCCGATGGTCGCACCACGAATGAGTGGGAAAGTCCCTCTGCACAAATAGACCCGCTCAAAACCGCGCTGCTTGACATCATTCAGGAAGAAGGGTCGACCCTAGTCGCCCTAAATGCGCTCCGTGAGGCTGGCATCATAGAAGAGAATTTATCGAAAACAACCGCTGAACTGAATCAGGGGAAAGCAGACGAGTTGATTTGGCAGTATGCAAAGTACAAAGCGATCGCAGTTGCTTTCAACCCCATTGCCATCCTCGATATCCTCGGGGGCGTCAGCTCAGACATCGTCATGATTCGCTCGCTCTCAAAGCTCTACGGATTTCCCATGACCAGCTTCGAGGCCAGCAGGCTTTGGCAGTCAATTATCGGTAGCTCCGGCACGCTGTTGCTAAGTGAATTTGGCACAGGTCTTATTTTAGGATTCGGCAAAAGCGGGGCCGCTATTTGGAGTGCTTTTGAGAGTTTCTCTGGATTTACCGCTTACGCGAGTGCTATGACCGCCCAGGCAGGTGCCGCTGGCTATGGAACCTACGCGGTTGGGCAAGCCACTAAGCAATACCTCGTGCAAGGCTGCACTTGGGGCGAAACTGGTGTCAACACCGTCATGCAAAATATCCTTGTCCAGGCCAAAGCAGACTCCACCCTCGAACGCCTTCAGACAGAAATCAACGAAACTATCAACAGCCCTGAAGCCCTTGAAGCCCTCAAGAAAAAAAGCACAGTAACCTGAACAAGGCTTAAGCCAAAACGCTCGGCTCAACTCAGCGGTGTAAACATCTCTTCAGCAACGTATTTCCAATACTAGAGATAGTGTCTGTTCTTACATACTTCAAAACAGAGATTGGGTCAAATCGAGACAAAATCGGTAGGAATACGACGTGTAGTGCCAATTTGCATTTGGGAAATATAAGGTAAGCCTGTTTAATCAGCCAATTATCTTCATATCGGGGGTCATCACTACATTTTTCATGCATAAACCAACGAGAAGCCTATCGCTTCATAAACAAGCTCTCCTCTGTACACTTCAGCCATTTCTCTTCAACCAATTAACTCTTCAACCAATTAATTCTTCAACCAATTAAATAGAATTTTCGCACTTTTCTTTTTTCGACTTGATCATAAACAACAGATATTAACAAACAACAAAACTACCTACACAAGGAGCCTTGCGGCTGGACCAATGCCAAATGACGCCTCATCTACACAGAATGAAATACAGCGTTCTTTGGCCGCTATCGTAATCACCGATGCGGTTGGATTCAGTCGGCGTATGTCACAAAATGAAGATGCCGCCTTGGCCCTCATCAATCAAGACCTACAGCTCATTTCAGACCTATGCCAGCAGTTTCAAGGCAGCATCCTTAAAACAACAGGAGACGGCCTACTCATGTACTTTATTAGTGCTGTACAGGCTGTTTCTTGTGCTATGGAAATACAGAACAGATTTCTAGCGTTGGCTGAAAAAGAGTCTGTAAACCAGCATTTTGTTCATCGCATAGGGGTTCATTTAGGCGATATTTTTTTTAACAACGGCGACATTATGGGTAGTGCAGTCAATATTACGGCCAGGCTAGAAGCAGAGGCAAAACCAGGTTCGATTTGCATGTCGCAAGTTGTGTATGAAGTGGTGAAGTCCAGGCTCAGTATAGAAGCTTGCTATGCTGGAGAACTATCCCTAAAAAACATAAAAGAGTACGTTTCGGCATACCACGTAGCGCCTGAGAAGCCACAGACAACAAAAGAAGCCGAAGTAATCCGAGAAATTGCGGTTCCCTTTATCGTCCCGCTCAACAATACCTTGAAAGCCCTCTCAGTTCATCCAGAGGCTTACAAAATCAAGGCATTACTGCTAGCGACTCAGCAAGGTAGCGCAGAAAGTAGCAAAACGTTACTAGCAGGGGCTTCGCTTAAGCTATTACTAGAATCATTTACAGAGAGCAACCTGACACTATCTGAGTGCCAGACGAGTCTAAATCAAGCTATAAGTTTTCTAGGGCAGCCAAAAGAATATTCCACAGCAACTAGCGTCATCCTCAACAATTTACAAGACTTTTATGGAGAGTATGAAAATGTCCCTGAAATGGACAATCTAGAGGCTTCGGCACCTGAATCAAGAGATACTGGGTTAAAGCCCCTCATACTCCACAGCCCTAGCAGAGGGCAACAGCTCGCCGAACAAGGCAAGCAGCCCATCACCACCAACAAGCAGCCCATAGTCAATACACAGCCCATAGTCAACACACAGCCCATAGTCAAACAGCATCCAGCACTACCTACGAGCCCACAGCCTGAATCTGTGGGTTCGCTACATATGGATTTAGCCAATCGATTAGAACAAGACGACAATAGAATTCAGATAAAAAAGCTGCTTTACTGTATCTGCTGCAATCAGTGGGAAGAGGCCAGCGATCGCATTGAGTCTATTCCTATGCTGGCGATCATTCAAGAGCTACACAAACAAGTGGCCAGTCCGGCAGCATTGCAACACCGGCTAGAGACCATTTTCACAACGCGTACGCTAGAAGAAGCCTTCAGAGCTATCACCCATCAAATAGTTGTCGATTGCAGTGTTCTCTACGATGGGGAAACCACATCTCCTGTCAATACTACTCATTAGGCACATCAAACCCCATATATAACAGTTCATCCGAATATAAAGGCCAACAAATTTAAGGATGCTACTTCAATGGTGCCTTTAAGGCCCATGTAAGAGCTTTCTCTCCAATAACATATGTTCTCAACAATACTCACCGAAAAAATACGAACCTTCTACGAAAAACAGTTCACAGGATTCCTTAGAATTTCTGGGCCAGAGGAGAAACAGTGGTATCTGTACTTTTTGTTGGGGCGAATTGTTTGGGCGCAAGCAGGGTTTCATGATTTGCGGCGCTGGCAAAGATACATCGCACTACACAATCCTGCCTTCTTTAAGCAAGTTAGTCAGCCAGTTAGCGTCTACTACGAGTACTGGAACTATGCATCTGTAGCCAAACTAGTCAGGCGCAAACAGTTTCCCAGAGAAGTGTTTGAAAAAGTCGTAGAGCATTACATCGCAGAAGTGCTGTTCGACGTCATACAAAAGGGCACCTTACATACGGCTCAAACCGTCGAACTCTTGATGAAGACAGAGCCTAGAGAGGCTTCTAACATGCCTTTCATCATGCTCGAATCGCTACAGTCATTGCAGCGGGCAAAGCAAGAGTGGGAAAAGTGGAGTCAAGTCGGACTCACGAAGATTTCTCCAGACTATGCACCTGTCATTGAAAATGCCCAAGCACTAAAAGAACGCATTCCCCTCTCAACCTTTCAAACACTCAGTAGCTTTGCGAATGAAGGCGGAACGCTCAGAGATATCTCTGTTGCGTGCAAACAACCCATCATTCCGATCACAAAGTCGATTCTGCCCTACGTCTCTAAGCAGCTGCTCAGCTTAACGACACTTCCCGATCTCGTCGAGAACGTAACCCACGGTTTTCATCTAGAACTGACCGTACCAGACGGAAACAAGGAAAAAGATAAAGCACCTGACACAGAACAAAAGACAGCAGTCTCTACGCGGTCAGAAGAAACACCAGAAGCGAAGGAGAGCTCATCTGAAGCTGCTCTGCCTGTACCCACTATCCCAAAGGCTGCGCCACCGAAAGAAACGACTGCATCTAACGCTGCTGTATCACCTGAAGCTACCTCAACTAAGACCTCGTCACCTAAAAGCAATTCATCTAAGGCGACTGCATCACCTGAGAGTATTTCGACCAAAGCCGCACCATCCGGGGCTGTGCCACCCAAAACCGCGCTACCTAAAACCGTACCAGCTGAGAAGGCTTCGTCCAAAGCGCCCCTGTCTACAGAGGCTCTGCCTGAGGCGACTCCCCCCAAAACGGCCCCATCCGCAACCACTTCATCTGGTACAGCCTCACCAGATAAAAATCCTGCAAGGGCAGCGGTTTTATCTAAAACAGAAGACCCCAGCTCAGAGTTAGCCAAATCGATTGAATCAAAACTGAACGAGTCAAAACTGGCTTCAAGTCAACAAAAAGTAGGCTCACCCAGCTCAACGGCGTCAGCACCGAAGGTATCGCCAAAGAACAGTACTCACTCACAGCCCAAAGCCCGCAAAAAGAAAACGCCTATTGAAAAGGCAGGCAAAAACAGTAATCAGCATCTGCCTAAAATTGCGCATATCGAAGACAGCCTGTTTGACAGTCGTATGATGTCTGCAATTGTAGAAGGGGCGGGCTATCGGTATATCAATATTCCAGATCCGCTTCAGGCATTACCTACGCTCATCGAAATGAAACCTAAGCTAATCTTTCTAGACTTAGTGATGCCAATGGCCAACGGGTTTGAGGTCTGTGGCCAAATTCGCCGCATGAGTATGTTCAAAAAGACGCCCATTATTATTGTGACGAGTAATCGTGGCATCATTGACAGGCTACGCGTAAAAATATCTGGAGCCTCTGGATTTATGAGTAAGCCTATCAAGGAAGAGAAAGTCAAAAAAATCTTGAAAAGGCACGTAGATTGAAAGAGCATAGTAGTTGAAAATTTTCTCGTCGCTCTGTAGAAGCGTTCGATTTTAACAGCCGATGTATATCCAGCGATAAATACCCAAACAGTCTACGCAGATGAAAAGAGAGACTGCGTAGAAGGTGGTAGTGCGATCGCTTTCTGCCAAACTTGCTAACAACAATTGAGCCGAACTCAGCGCCAAGAAAATAAACCCAAAGCGGCTCGTCGGCACATTCGCTGCCAACAAAATACCGCCAGCCACGACACAAACCGTACTGGAGTACTTTAAGGGCTTAGCAAAGCGCTTTAGAACCCTTGCTTTGTGTCTGAGACTGGTGTGAGCGATCGCAGCTAGCCCAATCATATTTTCCAATACGATTGCGGAAGCTCTAAAGATTGTTCTTAGAACATGGTTAGGAAAAAGGCATCTATTTTTGGGATAAGACATAGCTGTTAAGACCTAAAGAGTAATGACTTCAGAAGCAAATTCCACACTCATTGCTTCTGGATTTATCACAACACAAATTCCATCGCCCACTATTCCAAACGTGGAAAAAGCGGTTTTCGATTGTTCTTCATCTGGAAGCATGGCCTTTCGCTTTTACCATTTTAGGAAAGGCTTCGTTCTACTGCCCATAGATACTGGGCTCAGATTCATGTAACGAGGCTTTTCTTATGAACACTCCTAACGACCCCATGTCCCGCTACCCTCAAGCGGCCTACCTCAACGCACACTATCGTCAACTCGAAGGGTTTACCGGCCCCATGTCAGAACTCGCACCGAGTTCTACCTCGGAGGCACTTTCTCCAGAAAAGACAGCTGTGCTCACTACAGCAGATGTTTACAAAGAATCTGGCTTTTGCGCGCGCGCGGCTAAGCATGATGACGATCGCAACACTCCACAAGATTCGTGGGCTGATGCGCTGATGACAATTGTGGTGATGTTTGTCGTGTTGGTGTCGAGCAGTATGCTCCTCGGAATCGCTGCCAGCCAGGTTACAAGCGCTACTCAGCAGCTAACACATAGCGCAATACAACAGAGAAGTCTGCACAGCCAATAGAGCACAGTCGCCAATGAATAGCTGACTAATAGCGAATCACTGACTAATAAGTGCATAACCCATAGAACTTACGTGTAGTACAAGATAGGCCCAAACGTTTGTGCTGACATGCATCGTTTTAAGCCGGTATCACCCTCAACAAGCTCAAGATGAAACCTTGCTAAAAACAATACTGACTACACATCAAGTTATTTTGATTCTGGTTATTTTGATTCTGATAGAGTCTAAGTAAAATTGACTAGTCACAAGCTACCCAGAAACCGTCAACGTCCTTCATCAACTTTTTAAGTGTCATGATGAAAAAGCTCAGACTTGGTCAAAAATTCACATTATTTCTAACGCTAATCTTTCTGGGTGGAATTTTGCTCAGCAGCGTCCTCCTGTCACGGGCAATGCGGCAGCGCGCGGAGGGTGAAGTGATCATGCAAGCCGAAATCCTGACACAGACCATGAACTCTGTGCGCGACTACACCAGTGAGAACGTGCGGCCTCTGCTGGAATATCAGCTGAGAACAAAAGAAGAGTTTGTTGCAGAGACGGTGCCAGCCTATTCAGCACGTGAGGTGTTTGAGTCATTTCGTCAAAGCCCTGGCCACGAAAATTTCTTTTACAAAGAAGCCACGCTGAATCCAACAAACCCGAGAGACTTGGCGACCGAGTTTGAGGTGGACTTGGTCAATCAGTTTCAGGCAAACGACAGCTTGAGCGTACTGTCGGGATATCGAAACGAAGACGGAGAGAAACTGTTTTACAGCGCCCGTCCACTGAGAGTGACCAGTGCGAGCTGTTTGGAATGTCACGGGCGTCCTGCCGATGCACCCCAGTCTCAGCTGACGACCTACGGTAGCCAAAACGGATTTGACTGGCCTCTGAACGGTGTAGTGGCCGCGCAAACTATCTATATTCCAGCAGGCGAGGTATTCAGCCGAGGCCAGCAGTATCGCAACCTCTCTATCGGCATTTTTGTGGGGATTTTTGCAACGGCGGCGGGGCTCATCAACCGATTGCTGCGGCGCAGCGTAATTCGGCCGATTGTGAAGCTCACAGCGATTGCCCGTCGTCTTAGCGGCGGCAGCAGTATCGACACAACCCAAATACAATCACTGGAAACCGCCGACATGAATCGGATGGCAAAGCGCTCAGATGAGCCCGGTCAGCTGGTGAGAGCCTTTCAAAATATGGCCCACGAAGTCGCACTGCGAGAACAAAACCTCAACTCGGCAGTAGCGCAAAGAACCGCTCAGCTAGCCGAGAGTACCCAAGCAGCACAACAGGCTAGGGCTGAGGCCGAACAGGCGAGTCAGTCAAAAAGTCAGTTTTTGGCCAACGTCAGCCATGAGCTCAGAACGCCGCTAAACGCCATTATTGGCTACAGCGAAATGCTGCAAGAAGACCTGGCTCATCAGGTTAATCCGCTTTTAATTGACGATGTAGGGAAAATCCACGGCGCAGGTAAGCATTTGCTGGCGCTGATCAACGATATTCTCGATCTTTCAAAAATTGAGGCCGGTAAGATGGACCTCTACTTAGAAAGCTTCGACGTAAGCCAGCTAGTGGCAGAGGTAACTGAGACAGCCTACCCGCTGATAAGCAAAAATCAGAACCAGCTAAACGTTCACTGTTCGGCGGACATCGGCACAATGTATGCCGACAACACAAAGCTACGACAGTCTTTACTGAATCTGCTGAGCAATGCGGCCAAGTTTACGCAAGGCGGCGCGATTACGCTGACGGTGGCTCGCCAAGCGGTGCTACCCGAGTGGAAAACCGCAGGCGGCGATAACCCCAATGGCCTGATTGGCTTAGATGAACCGGGGATGACGTTTGCAGTGAGCGATACCGGCATTGGCATGACGCCAGAGCAGCAGGCCAAGCTGTTTCAGGCGTTTGTACAGGCAGATGGGTCGACAACGCGTAACTACGGTGGCACTGGACTAGGGCTAGTGATTACGCGAACATTTTGCCAAATGATGGGGGGCGATGTGCACTGTGAAAGTGAGCGTGGGCAAGGGACGACGTTTACACTCTGGCTGCCTAGCCGAGTGGCTGCGCGATCGCCGACAACCACCCAAACGGTCACGTCACAAAGCGAAGCCCTAGGCGCAATCGATCAGGTGCAGCGTGAAGCGGCAGTCGTTCACCCAGCGGCCAGCACTACAAACCCAGCTTCGACTCTAGAGAAAAATTTAGAGAGAAATACGGTTCTGGTCATTGACGACAATGATTCTGTACGGGATTTAACGCGGCGCGCTTTGGGCCAGGCAGGGTATCGGGTGATTACAGCGGCGAACGGACCGGAAGGCATTCGGCTGGCGATCGCCGAAAAACCCAATGCAATTTTGCTCGACGTCATGATGCCTGAGATGGATGGCTGGACTGTTTTGCGATCGCTAAAACTCGACCCTCAGCTCACCCATATCCCAGTAGTGATGATGACCATCACCGACGATAAGGGGATGGGATATGCCCTAGGCGCATCAGACTATTTGCTCAAGCCAGTGAGTTCCGAGCATCTGGTGTCGGTACTGCAAAAGTATCACTCCCCTGAAGCCGAGCCGAACCGGGTCATGCTTGTAGAAGACAACGCCGCAAACCGGGAGATGACGCGCCGTCAGCTACAGGTCTGTGGCTGGCAGGTGACAGAAGCTGAAAACGGGCTGCGGGCAATTGAGCGGCTAGAGCATCAGCGGCCCGACGTCATTTTGCTAGACCTAATGATGCCTGAGATGGATGGCTTTGAGTTTCTGCAGCGGTTAAGGCAACGGGCCGAGTGGCGATCGATTCCGGTTATTGTCCTCACTGCCAAAGACCTGAGCGCAGGAGAACGACAGCAGCTACAGGGGCAAATTCAGCAGCTGTACCAAAAGGGTACCTTTGGTCGCCAAACGCTAGTAGATGAAATCCACCACTTGATCGCGACCCACGCCAAAACCGGTGGTCAAGCAGAAACCGGTGGTCAAGCAGAAACCTAACGCAACAGTCTTTGAGTGCCTAGTCTTCGAGTGTGCCTACCGTGACGGCTTTTTGCCACTGCCCTCAGCAACCGATAAATATAGCAACCGATCATGGCTAAAATTCTACTTATAGAAGATAACGAGATTAATCGAAATATGCTGGTTCGGCGGCTAGAGCGGCGAGGATATAGCGTAGTGAGCGGTCGTAATGGAAGTGAGGCACTGCCCAAAAGCCTATCTGAATCTCCTGACTTGATCTTGATGGATATGAGTATGCCGGTGATGGATGGCTGGGAAGCCACGCAGCAGATCAAAGACAACCCTCAGGTACAACAGATTCCAGTGATTGCGCTAACGGCTCACGCGATGGCAGGAGATAGAGAGAAAGCACTAGCCGTCGGCTGCGACAGCTACGAAACAAAACCAATTGACTTCAAACGGCTCATCAGTAAGATAGAAGACTGGCTGCCCACAGCGCCTGAGCCTGAAGACAAAGACATAGCCAGTTCAGATTCGGCTGTCGATGAACAGCTAGAACGCCTGCTGCTGCGACACTTGCGGCACGAGCTATGCACCCCTATTAACGCCATCATTGGCTACAGCGAAATTCTGCTTGATGAAGTCTCCGAGGCTGCTAACACAGACCTCTATCAAGACTTGCAAAAAGTCCACGTGGCAGGACTACAGCTACTGAACTCAACCGACGCTATTCTCAACCCCACACAGCTCAAACACCACCCGGTAGCGCAAGATATCAATTCCTTTAGTGCGCGGGTACGTCTGGAGCTGTTGACCCCTTTGAGCACAGTGATGGGCTACTGCGAAATGCTGATAGAAGACGCACCCGCTGTGCACACCACAGATCTACAGCGAATCGATACAGCAGCGCAGCGGCTACTCGGCATGACCAACGACATTGTGAACTTGGCACAGCAGCAGCTACACATGCTGGCAGGTCAGTCTTCGGCAATGCCTCACCTACAGCTACACAACCCGGCTAGTCAGCTATTTGCCCAAACGGCAGACAAGCTAATTCGCTCAGTACAAGAAAGTGCGCCCAAGGTTGTAGGCGGCAGCATTTTGGTAGTAGATGACAACACCATTAACTGCGATTTACTCTCTCGGCAGCTAGAGCGTCAGGGCTACACGGTCGTTACGGTTAATAGCGGCGCTCAGGCACTGGAGATGATGAGCGAAGCGAGCTACGACCTAGTGCTGCTCGATATTTTTATGCCAGATATGAATGGGCTTGATGTGCTCAGCCAAATCAAGCAAAGTGCCGCCTGGCAGACCACGCCTGTGATTATGATCTCCGCGCTCGATGAGCTGCACAGTGTGGTGCACTGTATTGAAATGGGCGCAGAGGATTTTTTATCCAAGCCGTTTAATCCCATACTGCTCCAGGCGAAAATTGCAGCTTGTCTGGAGAAAAAGCGATTGCAGGAGCAGCAGTCAATGTATTTGGCCCAACGGCTAATTGCGGGAGCAACGCCCGTGCCGATTTTGATCTCTCGCATAGAAGATGGCCAAATTCTGTATGCCAACCTAGCCGCTGAGCCCGCTTTGGGCCTTTCGGTAGAACAGCTGCTAGCGCACTCGATGCCAGAGTTTTATTTTCATCCTGAAGAGCGTCAGGAAATTGTGCAGGCCATATCGAATCAGGAGAGCGTTTACCGACAGGAGATTCAGTGTAAGCGAGCCGATGGTGAGCTGTTTTGGGCGGCGGCTTCTATGCAGCCGCTGGTGTTTGACCAAGAGGCGACGGTGCTTACCGTGCTGTACGACATTAGCGATCGCAAAGAAGCCGAACATGCGCTCAAGCTCGCCGAAGAAAACTACCGCAGCATCTTTGAAAACGCCCAGGCCGGCATTTATCAGTCCACACCAGACGGTCGGTTTTTGCGAGTAAATAGCGCCATGGCACAGATTCACGGCTACGCAACGCCAGAAGAAATGCTGAGCCAAGTGACCCATATTGACAATCAGATTTATGTAGATGCAGCTGACCGGCAAACCTTTCAACAGCTGATTCGGCAGCAGGGCGAAGTCAATGGCTTTGAATATCAGGCGTACCGACACACAGGCGGCCAGATTTGGCTAACGGAAAACGCTCGGCTGGTGAAAGACACACACGGGCAGACGGCTTACTACGAGGGCGTAATAGAAGAGGTTACGCAGCGCAAGCTCGATGAGGCCGCCCTAAAACGCGAGGTGCAGGAGCTACGCATTGAGATTGACGAGGCAAAGCGATCGCAATCCGTAGCGGAAATCACCGAAAGCGACTACTTCAAAGAGATTCAGCAAGAAGCTGAAATCCTCAGACAGCTCGCAGAAAAAGACTTAGAACTACTGGCGGTCCCAGACGCCTTGAGCGCTTCAGCATCAACCGTCTCCCCAGAAAATGTCGCAGACATCCCTATGTATGAAGGGCCACCCCGTCCACGGCGAGTGCTGCTCGTAGAAGACAATGAGATGAATCGAGACATGCTGAGCCGACGGCTGCGGCGAGTAGGCTACGAGGTGACAATTGCCTTCGATGGACGAGAAGGCGTCGCCAAAACGACGGAAGAACAGCCCGATGTAGTGCTGATGGATATGAGCCTACCAGTAATGGACGGCTGGGAGGCCACCCGGCAGCTAAAAGCAGCTTCAGCGACTAGGCAGATTCCAGTCATTGCCCTGACCGCTCATGCCATGGCGAGCGATCGCGCTAAGGCACTCGCCGCAGGCTGCGACGAATACGATACCAAACCCATCGACTGGCCCCGCCTGCTCGGCAAAATAGAAACGCTGATAAAACAGGCTCGGATAGGGACATAAGGCTTCGACGCGAAGAATACCCAATGACAGAAAATAGCGGCCCAAACAAACAGCTCAAACAACAGCTTTTGCAACAGCGTTCTGAAACGCTAGAAAAAACCTACGAAGCCGTTCACAACGGCCCTTTACAGGAGCTGGCTATTCTGTTGCGAGCCGACGCAAATGGCGGATTGGGCGAACCGCTGCGATCACAGCTCGAAAAAATAAACCAAGACCTGCGCGGCATCTACCAGTCCATGCGCCTAGCCATCCAAGACGAAGCCCTCTACCTAGAAAGTGGCCTCAGCCTCAACCTAGATCTGCCATTAGCAACCCTGCTCCACCAGGTGTTCGACCATACCCTAGCGCGCGACTTTCCCGGCTACGACAGCCTACAGTTCCAAATCACGCCCGACTTTTCGCCGCTGTCTACCGCCGTACTCACAGTCGAGCTAAAGCGAGGACTCTGCTTGTTTTTACAAGAAGCGCTCTGCAATGTGGGCAAGCACGCCATCGGCATCACCCGGCTAACGGTAACCTGTGAGCGCCAGGAAGAGCGGCAGAAAGAACACCAGAAAGAGTCCCAGAAACAGATTTACTGCCTGCGAATTACCGACAATGGTGAAACGCCCAGCGTAATTGCTAGCCTGCTACAGAGCCTGACGGAAAGCCCAGAAAACGATCGCCTTGAAAAACACCAGGGAACCCGGCAGGCCCAAGCGCTCGCTCAGCAGCTAAAAGGGAAGTTCTTGCGCCGTCAAAACACACCCAAAGGGACTATCTGCGAGATCTTTTGGCCGTGCGAACCACCATCGGTTGAGAGGTTGGATCAGAGATTAGATTAGTTGGCCTAAGGAAAAGGATAGAAACTCGTGAATTTAGAGACTCAGCAGCCCGACAAACCTCCATTTTTGGTGATTGACGATCACGAATCTGTGCTGAAGGGAACGGTCCCCGCATTGCAGAAGGCCTATCCCGATGCGGAGATTTGGACCGCACAGAACTACACCGCCGCCGCGCAGCAAATACAACAGATACGCCCTCACCTCATGGTTGTTGATTTGAGCATTCCAGCAACAAAGGGCGAACCCGCCACACCTGAGGTCGGCCTTAAGCTAGTGGAACAACTGCTCACAGGCACGCTAATCGACAAGCAGTGGGCACCTAACGTGGCCGTTTTGAGTACCGATATCAATCCTCTGGTACGCCTAAAAGCGACAATCAAAGCCTATGAGGGCGGATTTGCTGCTATGGATAAGGCGCTGCCTTTACAGGAGATGATTCAGTACATTAACTTTGCCATGCGCGGCTCGGTGTACCTACCGCAGGCGGTAAAGTCTCGCCCGGAGCTGCATGCTAACTGGGTAGAGGTGCTGCATCTACGCTTTGAAGAAGGGCTGACGGATAAGGCGATTGCTAAACGTATGGGAACGAGCGATCGCACCATTCGTAACTACTGGATTCGCATTCAAGATGCGCTGTTGATAGGCGACGATCCCGACAGAGATCTTAGAGTTCAAATCGAGCTAGAAGCCCGAAGAATCGGTCTGATCAACTAACGCATCTTTTTCTGACCTGTCGTGTTTTTATCTGTTGCATTCTAAGGAATGTGGGCCTAAGTAACAAATAAGTAACGTAACCATGTAGCTATGCCTGGTAGCGAACACCACGATAGGTCAGCGTATGCACAACCGGCTTGGCTGGGATAGCCTTTGGCACTCTTAGCTTCGATACCTGTCCGCGAAACTTACACTCAATACTGCTTTCAACTGTTTCAATAGTTTGAGGTGTGAACGTGTACTTAGCGCCGTGGTAAGTCAATGTCATGGATGGGTCCTCAGTAATAGATGGGTTTGCGATTAACCGGTTCGGTGTGAACCCGTTTGAATCTTGAGATTTGAAT
This sequence comes from Phormidesmis sp., assembly GCA_050042985.1. Lineage (GTDB taxonomy): Bacteria > Cyanobacteriota > Cyanobacteriia > Phormidesmidales > Phormidesmidaceae > Phormidesmis. The sequence goes on from JBHJIY010000112.1 coordinate 44,859, forward strand.
CTTGACAACAGTATGTGTGAGCGTCCCTTAAGTTCTCTTCCTAGCTCGGCAAAACTGAAAGATTGTTTTTCCACTTCTGGAAAGAACTGCGATCGCTCATCGTATTTAATTAGGACAGTTCTTCATTTAGCGAAACAGCACATCAGATAAAACATCAGTTGTTCCAAGCTTTTGTAGTTCTTGCTACCACAGTAGAAACTTCATAGCATCTGTATCAACTGGGCAAAGATAGAAATAACAGAGTTTATTGAAGTATCGATTTTATACTGATAGGATGAACTCACTTTATTGCTACAAAAAATGCCAAAGGTTATTTCTATTCATTCCTATCGGGGAGGAACGGGTAAATCAAACTTCACAGCGAACTTAGCTGCGACGTTGGCACTCAAGGGTAAACGGGTTGGCGTCGTCGATACCGATGTACCGTCTCCTGGCATTCACAACTTGTTTTGCTTGGAGCCCGAACAAACAACGAACACACTCAACAATTACCTATGGGGAGAAATTTCAATTGAGGAGGCCGCCTATGAAGTGAGTCGCAATGCGGGCCTACCTGAAAATGCAGAAGGAAGCCTTTATTTGGTGCCTTCTAGCGTAAAAGCAGACAGCATTGCTCGCATCTTGCGTGATGGCTACGATGTCAGGCTCATGAACGACGGCTTTCGCAAGCTGGTAAAAGAGCTACAGCTAGATTACCTGTTTATCGATACGCATCCGGGCCTGTCAAAAGAGACTTTTTTATCGATTGCGATCTCTCACGTACTGATCTTAATTCTACGGCCCGACAAACAAGACTACCAAGGCACAGCAGTGACCATGGATGTTGCCAAACAGCTCAAGGTACGTAAGCTTTTACTCGCAATCAACAAAGTATACGCTCAGCTAAATCCGAATGCGCTAAAGCAAAAAGTAGAAGAGACCTATGGTGAAACGGTAGCGGGCGTTTTCCCGCTCTCAGAAGACATGGTGCAGCTGGCCAGTGAAGGCGTATTCTGTGTGCGCTATCCAAATCATTCGATTAGCCAGGAGTTTCGTCGAGTCGCTGAACAAATTGACAAGGATTGAAGTTGATGACAGATGCGCAAGCAGGTAGCAACACAGGCCAGGAAACAAGTCAGGAAGTAAGCCAGGAGACAAGACAGATGAGGCAGGGAGAGCTGCGATCGCTAGCAGACTCAATCACCGCAATCACCTCGCCATTCCGCAATTACTTGAGCGATCTGCACGAGAAGTATCAGCCTCTTGGCGCTGGCGCAGTCGCCGACTACATTCCAGAGCTAGCTGAGGCCAATCCTGACTGGTTTGGCGTTTGCGTGGTAACGACCGAAGGGCAAGTTTACGATGTCGGCGACTGCGAGCAGCTTTTTACTATTCAGTCGATGTCCAAGGCATTCACCTACGGCTTGGCCCTAGAAGATCACGGACGCGACTACGTAAATAGCAAGGTGAGCAATGAGCCCACAGGCGAAGCTTTTAACGCCATTGTGCTAGACGAAGCAACCAACCGGCCCTACAACCCAATGGTCAATGCAGGTGCGATCGCCACCGCCGACCTCATCAAAGGCAAAGATGGCACAGAACGATTGAAGCGACTGCTGGATATGTTTGAGCGCTACACCGGACGCAGCCATGACGTTTATATGCCCGTTTTTCTATCGGAGAAGTCTTCGGGTTTTCGCAATCGGGCGATCGCGTACCTAATGTTGAATTTTGGCATGGTGAGTGATCGCATCGACGAAACCCTCGACCTCTATTTTCAACAATGTTCTATCTTAGTTAACGCCAAAGACATCGCTATGATGGCCGCCACACTCGCTAACGGCGGCATCAACCCAGTTACAAACATACGCGCGCTCAATGAGCACTACGTGCAAGATGTTATTAGCGTTATGCTCTCGTGTGGTATGTACGACGCCTCGGGAGACTGGGCCTGCCGAGTAGGCATCCCAGCAAAGAGCGGCGTGGGCGGTGGGATTTTGGCCACAGTGCCCAGCAAGCTAGGCATTGGGACGTTCTCGCCACCTCTAGATGCAAAAGGCAACAGCGTTCGAGGCATCAAAGTATGCGAGGATCTCTCCAAAGATTTTGGCTTGCACCTTTTCAATGTGGCCAAGCCAGCTCATACTTTGTCAGATTGGCTATCGGGCGAAGGCGGTACAGACGAGTGGTAGCCAGTTAGCAGTCCAGCTAATAAATTCAGCGAGGTTCCAAAGCCCCAAGTTAGGAGGGTTCTAGCTCAGTCGACTCAGTATCCTGCTCAGACCCAGGCACCGCGTCTAGCCGCGTCCCGCCAAACTTTTCGCCAATCCAGTCGAGCTTAATCTCTCGCAAATAATCTACAACCCAGGTCGCCCGCCGCTGTAGCATGTGGTTCGGATACACATGAGCTACACCCACCACCGGAATGTTCGCAGCCTTGGCCGCCTCAATCCCCGAAAAAGAATCCTCTATCGCAATACACTCATCCACCTGCACAGCCAAGTCCAGATACGCTCTGTTCAGCTGATCAATCGCTCGCAAATAGCCATCGGGTGCAGGCTTGCTACCGTCAGCCGAAACGTCATCGCCCGCCACAATAATCGAAAAGTGCTCAATCAGCTCAGCTTGTTCTAGTACGCTGGTCACTTGGCTACGTTCGGCCCCAGTGACTATCGCCATTTTTACATTGGCGGCCCGGCATCGAAAAATCAGGTCATCTAGTCCTGGATACAGGGGCAGCTTGTCAAGTTCGCTCAGCCAGGTTTGGTAGCCAGCTGTTTTTTTGGTCAGCATTTTATCTAGGCTATCTGCACTAACGCTGCGACCCCTTTGAGCGAGGAGCCCTTTCAGGCAGGCGCGATCGCTTCTGCCAAGACACATCTGCGCATAATCGTCCTCATCTGGCCGCAGGTTCTCATCTAGCAAAAGCTGATTGGTCAATGTCTGACGAATCGTATCGTCGTTGATCACAATGCCATTGAATCCAAATAAAACTGCCTTAAGTGCCATAGATAAAAAATGTGTACGGCCATTCGCTTAGCCGCTGAACCAGTCGAGGCGGTTGCCTTTATCTGCTCTCTTGCCCTATCTTCGCTCTAATGTACAAAGATGCCAAGCAAACGACCCATAGCATCGGCACAGCAGCAAAATCACAGCAGCCGACTAGAGCATGCAGGGTAGGCTTTGTCAGGTTTATGCTCTTTGTGCATAGGTAGGTAACAACTTTTGTAAGTTCTTTCAATTTGAGGGGTTACGAAAGCCAGCTGACGTCCTAATATAAGAACCAGCACAGGATTGAGCTCAGATCACTCACTTTGTGTGACCTGAGCTACTGTGCAAATATTCGCTTGGCTTTACATAGCCTGAGCGTTTTTTCAATCGCCCTTTGGGGCTTCCTATAGTCATGGAGATATGGCTACAGGAAAACCATCGTTTCTGAATGACCGTCTCAACCTGCCCTATAAGTTTTCAGTTGAGAAGATTGTAAATGCCTCTACACAACCCATCTACTCTCACCGCTGCCACTATTAACAGTGTATCTATTCCCATACTGCTCGAATGGTGGCAGCAGCGTAAGCGCATAGCCACTGTCCGCAGCCACCTAAGCGCCACCCTCCCCAAAGGCGACGAAACTTACCTCAAGGCCTATTACCGCCTGATGGAAGTGTATTCGGTAGTTAAGTCTGGCGGCGTCCAAGCGCAAACAGAAGCTGTGCAGGCGTTTGCCAAGAGAGAATCCGTCCTACTCAATCAACGCTTGAACGAGATAGAAGCTGCGGAAGAACTTGCCGAAGCAGCAAAAAAGCAGGAGAGGGAGAAAGTGCACCAGGAAATTCAGGAGCTTCGCAGTGCCAACAACTGGCGACTCCAGGCCCTGACGAACATCGCCCCGGACGAAGAGGCGACCGTCAAGCAGTATCTGACGGATATTGAAAGAACCTTGACGCAAGCGCAATACGTCTAGCGCTTAAACATTGGCGCTACACTAGCTAAGCAACTCAACAGTTCGCTCAGTAGCTTTCAAACCCAATGTCACCTAATGTCAAAGGCAGCCACCCAATCCGCAGATGTCGTCGTTATTGGCAGCGGATTGGGTGGTTTAGTATCTGGGGCTTTACTTGCCCGCTACGGTCGTAGCGTCATTGTCTGCGAAAGCCATACGCTACCGGGCGGCGCGGCGCATGCCTTTACCCGAAAGCACAATGGGCAAACCTTCACTTTCGACTCTGGGCCTTCGTTCTACTGTGGCCTTGGGGAAGTGGGTTCAGCAAATCCTATCAGCCAGGTGTTGGCAATCCTAGGTGAAACGGTAGAGGCTGTACCCTACGAACCCTTTGGCTACTATCACTTTCCAGACGGAACGCTGCCAGTATACGGAGATAGTAAGCAGTATCAACAGGCAGTAGAAGCGTTTAGCCCCGGCAGTGGTGAACAGCTAGCGGCATTAGAAGCTAGACTGCTAAAAATATATGCACCGCTCAAGGCTATTCCTACCCTGGCTTTGAGAGCAGATTTGAAGTTGTTGCCGCTGTTGTTGAGACGGTATCCAAAAGCGATCGCACAACTCATCCCCAACCTCCGCGACCTAGACCGCTCCATGGGCGAAGTCATGAGTGCCTACGTCCGCGATCCCTGGCTCAAAAGACTGCTCGACCTAGAGTGCTTCCTTCTCTCCGGCATGAAATGCGAGGAAACCGTCGCCCCCGAAATGGCCTTCATGTTCGGCGAGCGGGCCCAGTCCGTCATCGACTATCCCATCGGCGGCAGCGGCGCGCTTGTCGATGCGCTGGTCAATGGTCTAAAGCGCTGGGGTGGTCAGCTCCGACTCGGCACCCATGTCGACAAAGTACTCACTAACGAAGGCAAAACTCAAGGCGTCAGGCTCAAAAACGGAGAAACCATCACTGCGCCCACCGTCATCTCCAACGCGACCATTTGGGATACCTACTCTCACCTACTTTCACCGTCAGATCTCCCAGCAGCATACCGTCAGAAAAAGCTAGAAACCCCAACCGTCGACAGCTTTATGCATCTCCATCTCGCCATCCGGTCAGACGGATTAGAAAACGTTCCTATCCATCATGTTGTTGATCACAGTAACGAAGCCGCCATCACGACTCCCGGCAACACCTGCATGGTCTCTATTCCAACTGTGCTAGATCCACATCAGACACCAGAGGGCTATCACACCATTCATGCCTACACGCTAGAGCCCTTTGAAGGCTGGGAAAAAGATGAGCACTACGAGCAAAAAAAGAGAGCGAAAGCAGAAACTCTTTTCAAGGCAATAGAGAGAATCATTCCAGACGTTCGAGAGCGCATAGAGCTTGAGCTGATTGGGACACCGTTGACGCATAGCAGATTTCTGCGGCGGCACAAAGGAACTTATGGACCTGCGATCGCCGCCAAAGAAGGCCGATTCCCCAGCGGTAAAACACCCATCAAAGGGCTCTACCTCGTTGGCGATAGCACCCTACCTGGCATTGGCGTCCCCGCCGTCGCTGCCTCCGGCATCCTCTGTGCCAATAGCCTAGTTACCCTGCAAGAGTCCGAAGGATTGCTCAGCCAGCTGACGAGCGCACTATGAACGCAACCCCTTCTCTTTCAAAATCGTATCAATCCACTCTACGTCCTGACTAGGCAAGGTCAAGATAATCTCTTGCTCGTAATCGATAAAGTAGTCGTAGCCTGACTTTTGATAGATTTCGTTAATCAGTGTCTGTAGGTCAACCGTAGGCTCTGAATCTTCTACAGTTAGTGGTAACGGAAAAGATGGAATTACCTCTGGTAAGTTGAAAGCATATAGATCCGCAACAGGACGATGAGTCGCTCTGCTTACCAAAATTCTGTAGTGGCTGTCGATACTACTCTCGCTTAGCGGCAAGGGTTCACCCTGAGTCAAAAGATCAATCTCGATCAGGTTAGTTTGCGTTTTGAGTATCTTTTCTCTCTTATCCAAATACTTTTTTCTCCCATCGCCCCGCTTATTCGTAGGTGACAACACTTCAATCGTTGTAATTACCTTTTGAGTCTCAGCGTCTTTAACTTCCAAGTAAGGCTCACGAACTTCTTCTGCCATGGGCAGTGTCACCTGTAGCGGACTTTTAGTTGACACAGCAGCAATCTTTTGTGAGGTTTGACGAGGCGAGCGCGACTGCTGAACAGTCACATCCGGACGCCCAATTAAAACAGTATTCAGACCCGTAACTTCGTAAACTCGCTTATCAATATCTACCTGATATTTGGGCAGCAGCTGAGGCGTCAAAACATCGGCAAGCGCAACGATCAAACGATTATGTACCGTCGGCCAGCGGTCAGAATGCTCAAGATAAGGATTCATGCCTGGAAAAGGAGATGGCATGGATGACACTCATAGATAAATCAGTGCATGCATTATACTTCACAGGAAAAGTGCCAAATTTTAAGCGCCGATTCTATCTCCACGTAGGAATAGATTGGCGAGCTGACATATGCTGATAGCCCACATATCAGATTTGCATGTGATGGTGCCGGGGGAATTGGCCTACGGTATTGTCGATACGGGGCCAATGGTAAGAAGAGCGATCACACACCTCACAACCCTCAACCCCGACCTCATCGTCATCTCCGGCGACCTCGTCCACAATGTCAAACGCGAAGAATACCAACAGCTAAAAGCAATGCTGTCGCCACTGACAATGCCGGTATACCTTATGCCCGGCAACCACGACAGCCGAGACCTCATCCGCGAAGTCTTCTCACATCACACTTATTTACCCAGCACGGGCTGCTTGCAGTACACCGTAGAAGGCCAACCGCTACGGTTCATCATGCTCGATACTAATGTGCCTGGAGAAGGACGTGGCGAACTCGATGCGGAACGGCTCAGCTGGCTCGACCAACAGCTGAGCCAAAAGCCAAATCAGCCAACAATTCTGTTCATGCATCATCCCCCCTTCACCACCGGCATAGAACTCATGGATGGCTATGGGCTTAGGGGTCTATCAGACCTAGAAGCCATCGTAAAAAAATACAGCTGCATAGAGCGCATCGGCTGCGGACACATCCACCGCCCCATCCAAAAGCTCTGGGCTGGCACCCTCGCCTACACCGTCCCCAGCCCCGTGCACCAAGTCTCCCTAGACTTAGCCGCCACTGCCAAAGCCGCCACCTTCACCATGGAACCGCCTGCCTACCAGCTGCATTTATGGAACGACACCACTGGCCTCGTTTCTCATCTGCAATACATCAACGACTACGACGGCCCCTACCCCTTCTTCAAACCCGAAGGCACATAAAAAGGACACCACAACAGAGATGCCAATCTTACATAATTCATCCGTCGAATATATCGCCTACTTCTTGATCTTCTGCGTCCGCTCTACAGCCTTAAGCATGTGATAGGTAATCAACAGCTGAGTCAACGCCAGCGGATAGCTTTGCAGCGTCTCACCCGTCGTACCCACAACCTTGCCCACATCCTGATTGCCTTCTAGGCTACAGAACTGACCCAAATAAGGTACTTCATTACAAAGAATACGCTCTAGCTGCTGCACCTGTTCTTCGTTCGCATGGCCATCGACCGAAAGCACGTCTACAGGCTTGCCCATGTCACGATCTAGCAACAGGCGAATGGCATTGCCTAGGTCGTTACCTTTGTCATCCAAAATGTGAGTGAAATCGGGGTGGGGTAGCGTAGGGCGCAGTACCAGTTTGACGTTGAGAAGGAGGTCGTTGCTGTCTTCGCTGTCATCGGCAGGGGGAATGAATGACACAATCACGTCAGACCACTGACGCTGTGGGCGAATGAACGCTTCAGAATCGGGCTCGCGCTTACGTAGAGCGTCAAGTACCTGCTCATCGGTGTAGCCACGTTTGCGAGTGTCACGCTTGATTTTCCACTTAGCGCGCAGCTCTTCGGGAGGTGCTAGGTACACTTTCACATCGTAAGCGTCGCGAGCAGCTTTAGTGGAGTAGCCGAGTAAGCCTTCTACAATGACAAACTTTTTAGGTTCGATGTATTCAGGCGCGTCGAATTCGCCAGAGGTGTGGTTGTAAATTGGCTTGAGAATCGCCTTGCCGTTTCTAAGATCTTGCAAATGCTGCTCGATGATATCGAGGTAGTTGCAGTCGGGATGAAGGGCGGAGATGCCCATTTCAGCACGCTGTTTGCGGTCGTAGCGGTGATAGTCGTCGGTACAAATGGCTACCACGTTCTCCTCACCTAGCACCTGTGCGATGCCACGGGTTAGGGTTGTTTTACCTGCGGCGCTATCGCCCACAATGCCGACGATGATAGGACGCTCAGCCATATTTCCTCCTAAAGATTTATCTTGCGAAAAATTTCTGCTTTTCTTAATACCTTTTCAATTCTAAAGATCAACGGTCATTGACTCAAGCTAAGACGTAAACCCTTGCAACAGGATGACCCCGTCGTCGGTCGGACCCAGGGCACTTGAGATAAACTTTGAAAGCATTCGCTGGCCACCGTTGAGCTGGGCTAACGACTGCCGATCCCTCTATTCATTCGCACGCTTTCATGGTTGTTTCTAGCCAAGCCCCTAACCCAACTTCACCCCATTCAAGCGCATCAGGTTTGCTTTCTACAGTAGAAGGTGTGAGGAGAAACCAAGGCCCAGAACTACTGGCCCCTGCGGGAAGCTGGGACTGCGCGAAGGCAGCGGTAGAAAACGGTGCGGATGCGATTTACTTTGGCCTAGACAGGTTCAATGCGCGAATGCGAGCGCACAACTTTACCGCAGAAGATTTGCCTGCACTGATGGCTTTTTTACATGGGCGAGGGGTAAGAGGATATGTCACGCTCAATACATTGGTGTTTCCGAAGGAGCTGAAGGCGGCAGCACACTATCTACGAACGATTATTGCGGCAGGTGTCGATGCAGCGATTGTTCAAGATATTGGCATTTGTCGGCTGATTCGCCACCTTTCTCCCGATTTCCCGATTCACGCTTCTACGCAAATGACAGTAACCTCGGCTGCTGGCGTCGCGTTTGCAAAAGAAGTTGGCTGCCAGCTAGTAGTGCTAGCGCGCGAATGCTCGCTCAAAGAGATTAACAAGATTCAAAAGCAGCTGAAAAAAGAAAATCTCTCGATGCCGCTGGAGACGTTTGTACATGGTGCGCTCTGCGTAGCGTATTCAGGTCAGTGTCTTACGAGTGAGTCTCTAGGCGGACGCTCTGCCAATCGCGGCGAATGTGCGCAGGCTTGCCGGATGACCTATGAGTTGATTGCGGATGGGAAAGAAGTGGATTTGGGCGATCGCGCCTATCTCCTCAGCCCACAAGATCTCTCCGGCCTGCCTGTCATCCCCGACCTCATCAAAGCAGGCGTCACCAGCTTAAAAGTTGAAGGCCGCCTCAAAACACCGGACTACGTGGCAAGTGTTACACGGGTGTATCGGCAAGCGCTCGACCAGGTGATAGCAAGCAACCCAGAAATCACAACAGCTCAACCGGAGGCTGATATCAGGTTTCGTCAGCCAACAGCCTCTTACCAACCCTCCGCTCAAGAACGCTACTCTCTAGAGATGGCTTTTTCTAGAGGGCTATCGACAGGCTGGTTCCAAGGCATTGATAATCAAAAGCTAGTACACGCTCGGTTTGGCAAAAAGCGCGGCGCGTACATCGGTCAAGTCGGGCGCATTGCCCACGGAAAAAAGGGCAGTCAATTAGCCGTCAAGGCAAAGATCCCTGTGAAGCCGGGAGACGGTGTCGTCATCGATAATGGCAACCCTGAGAAAGATCAAGGTGGGCGGCTGTATACCGTTGAGCCAAGGGGGAAAGAGACTCTTTTGGGATTTGGGCGTCATGACGTTGATTTGCCCAAGGTGACTGTGGGCGATCGCATCTGGAAAACCAACGACCCCGAACTCGACAAAGCCACCCAGCAAACCTACAGCGGTGAGCAGCCCAGGTATAAGCGGCCTATCGTGATAGAAGTGTTTGGCAAAGTGGGAGAGGGGCTGTGTGCGCTCGCTCACGACCATCAGGGCCATAGCGTCAGCGCCACGACCGAAATCCGTCTCGAAATCGCCCGCAACAAACCGCTCAGCACTGAAAAACTCACTCAGCAATTCTCCCGCTTAGGGAACACCCCTTTCGCGCTTTCTCACCTAGAAAACAACTTAGCAGGAGACGTGATAGTTCCCGTAAGCGCACTCAACCAGCTGCGCCGAAACCTCACAAATCAGCTCAGCGCTCAGCGCTCAGCGCACTCTATTCCGCTGGGACAAACTGCACCCTGGACTATTCGCCCGCACGCATCTCATCGCGATTTACGGCCTTCCGTCACGACAGTAGATTCTTCAGCAGCAGAATTAATTGTCCTGATACGCACCTTGCCTCAGCTAGAAACAGCACTGAGCACAAATATCTCTACTATCTACTGCGAATTTGAAGATCCGAGACGCTATCGTGACGCTGTGCAAACCGTTGAAACAGCGAAAGCACAAGGTCAGCAGGTGGAGCTGTTCATCGCCCCACCGCGTATCACCAAACCCAGCGAATA
>JBHJIY010000113.1:0-11877 GCA_050042985.1 Phormidesmis sp.
TCGCAATCAGCAACGTCGGTAAATCTATCACCGCTGCCCGCGCCAAAGTATAGGTAACCCCACCCATTAGGCCCAAAGATGCTGCGTTAACGCCATCTAAAAAAGCACTGGCAAAGGGCGAACGGCGAAGCTTGGGTACCCACGGGTTAACGATGCCGACGAGGAGAAAGGCGGGCAGAAAAATGCCAAATGTGCCAGCGATCGCACCCCCATGCCCAGCGACCAAGTACCCCACAAACGTCGCTGTTGTCAGTACAGGACCAGGCGTAATCTGCCCAATCGCCACTGCATCTAGCAGCTGCTGAGAGGTAATCCACTGATGCCGCTCTACCAAGTCTCGCTGTAAAAACGCCAACAGCACGTAGCCGCTGCCGTATAAAACGGAGCCGACTTTAAGAAAGAACAGAAAAACGCTGGCCCAGCCTACCGAAACAAGTGAGGAAGCCGCTGTAGCTGCGCCGCCTGTCTGCGCTAAAGAGCCCGACAACGGCAGTAAAAGCGCACCCATCGTTGTGCCTCGATCGGGCCATCCCTTGATCGCCATAACGGCCAGGCCAGATACCAACAGAATCAGAATTTCGTTAATGCCTGCGAAATAGGCTGCGATCGCGATTACGCCCACTGCAGTCGTTGGTCTATCCTTTGCTGCCTTTTTTCCCAGCTTAAACAGCGCCTTCAGTACTATTGCAATAATGACTGGCTTAATGCCGTACAGCAGCCATCCTACTTGTGGCACCGTTTGATACTGCACATACACAGCTGCCAACAGCCACACTACCGCCATCGCTGGAAAAATAAAACAGCTGCCCGCGACAAACAGCCCAGCCCAGCCCGCACGTTCATAGCCAATGTGAATTGCTAACTCCGTCGAATTAGGACCGGGCAACAGATTTGTGACCCCAATCAAATCCAACAGATTCTCTCGGCTCATCCACTGGCGACGCTTCACAATTTCGTCATCCATCATCGCCACATGAGCGGCTGGCCCTCCAAAGGCAACGACACCTAACCGAAAGAAAACAGCTGCCAAATCCTTTAGTCGATGCTGTTTTTGCGCCTGCGACAGTGCTGAATAAGGGGCACTTATCTCTTCACTCACTTGTTCCTCTGCATTTATAGCCATCTCACTATTTCCAGAATGCCTGCCTAGGTTCGCTCATTAGGAGGGGCGGACCTACCATAAATAATATTCAATGCTAGTTGTATTCAGAATAGATTAAGCAATGATATATTCAGCATATAGAATTCATCCTCTATTCTTGGCAAAATCATAGACTTATGCCTATGCGAAAGCCGTAAACCTTTGCAATGATTGTCTTAAAAGGAATAGGTTTTTGCTCACAAAACGATATAAGATGGAATTCAAGATAGATTTTTATCAATGGGTAGATCTATCTTGATAGCTCTGACTAAATAGATTTTGGTGCCGGAAGCTTTGGTGTCAAGCTATTAGGGCTAGAGTTTTTGCGCAGGTTTTTGGAGAGGTAGTCATCATGGGTAACGTCTGGCTCGAAATGGGCTGGTTGATCCCGCTGTATCCATTGATGGGATTGCTGCTAAGCATACCCTGGTCACCAGCATTCATTAAAAAAACGGGCCCTCGTCCGGCGGGCTATGTCAATGTACTGGCGACGCTGGTAGCACTCATCCATTCGGTGGTGGCGCTGTATTACCTCTGGGGCCAACCGCCGATTCACTGGAACTTTCTTTGGTTTCAGGTGGCTGGGCTGGCGATAGAGCTGCCCTTTACTTTCTCGGGGCTATCGCTGGGGGCCACTACGCTAATTATCGTATTAAACCTGCTGGTGCAGCTTTACTCGATTGGCTATCTCGAAATGGATTGGGGCTGGGCTAGATTCTTCGGTCTGCTGGCTCTGTTCGTTGGGGGCATGGTGATGCTGGTGATGACGGACTCACTCCTGTTCAGCTATGTTCTGCTAGAGATTTTGACCTTAGGTACCTACCTACTGGTGGGCTTTTGGTTCAATCAGTCACTGGTGGTTACCGGCGCACGCGATGCGTTTTTGACCAAGCGAGTAGGTGACCTGATCCTGCTAATGGCGGTGATTGCGCTGTATCCGTTGGCAGGCACATGGAACTTCAATGAGCTAGCGGTTTGGGCGCAGACAGCCGAGCTGTCTCCAACGACAGCAACGCTATTGGGGCTGGCGCTGGTGGTTGGGCCGATGGGCAAATGCGCCCAGTTTCCACTGCACCTGTGGCTCGATGAAGCAATGGAAGGACCGCTGCCCAGCACGATTTTGCGGAACTCTGTGGTGGTCTCGGTAGGGGCTTGGGTGCTGATTAAGCTGACGCCTGTGCTGGCGTTATCGGCTGTGGGTCAGGATGTAGCAATTGTGCTTGGTGCACTCACAGCAATCGGCGCAGCGCTTATTTCAGCCGCTCAGGTAGATATCAAACGAGTTCTGTCTTATCTTTCTAGCTCGTATTTGGGACTTGTGTTTATTGCGGTTGGGGCGCAGCAGGTAGGCGCAGCGTACTTTTTGCTGCTAACCCTAGGCGTCGCCATGGCAACTATCGTGGCCAGTACAGGCTCGGTCATTCTCACCTGCGTGACTCAAGACTTAACCCAGCTGGGCGGGCTTTGGTCTCGCCGTCCAATCACCGGATTCTCTTACTTAATCGGAGCCTGTGCGCTAGTAGGCTTTCCACCTTTAGGCAGCTTCTGGTCGATTCGGACTCTTTTAGATGGACTGTGGTACGCAGGCGATTTTACACTTGTAGGTGTGTTGCTTGTCACGAACGCGATTACGGCCTTTAGCTTAATGCGAATGTTTGGTCTCATGTTTTTGGGCCCGACCCAGGTGATGACGGCTCGTGCGCCAGAACCCATTTGGTCTGTGGTTCTGCCCATGATGGCCTTGGCAGCTATGGCAGTGCATGCGCCCATTATTTTGCACCAGCTAGCCCTGCTACCGATTGGTGCAATCGGGACGATGGGGATATTGCTGCTGTTATCTAGCTTGCTGGGCGGGGTGATTGGGGTGTTGCTATACGGTATGCGAGTCAAGGAAAACCCCGAGCAGATTCTCCCAAGCTGGCTGGTTGAGCTGTTCGCTAACGACTTTTACACGCCTAGAATCTACAAAAACACAATCATACTGGCAGTGGCCACACTCGCCACCGTTGGTGATTGGCTAGATCGCTATGTCGTAGATGGCGCGGTGAATTTGGTCGGTCTTATTTCAGTGGCCAGCGGTGAAACCTTGAAATACAACAACTCGGGTCGCCCACAGTTTTATGCGTTAACGATTGCAACTTTTGTTGCCATTCTCGGTGTGTTTATGAGCTGGGTTGCTTTCACCGCGTAGCTTTTGTCCTAGTCCTGTTTAAGACATCCCGTTTGAAGACAATCTCATTTAAGAAGAGGAGCATAACAAGAAACCATCATGCTGAGCTTGCTAATTTGGCTGCCGGTCATCGGCGGCGCACTGTTGTTTGCACTACCTGAAAAGTATGTTCGCCTTGGGGCCTTAACAGTCTCTGGGCTATCGCTGCTGTGGTCACTCTGGCTATTCAGTCAATACGACGTAACCAACCTGGGTTTTCAGTTTACGGAACATCTCACCTGGATACCCGCTTTAGGGCTCGACTATGCCTTGGGTTTGGATGGTTTGGGCTTGCTGATGGTAGGGCTAAACGCATTTCTAAGCTGGATTGCCATTTACACAACGGCGGCTGATGTTGAGCGGCCCAAACTCTTCTATTCTTTGATGCTGGTTGTCAATAGCGCGGTCGCAGGGGCATTCCTAGCACAAAATTTCCTGTTGTTCTTTTTCTTTTACGAAGTCGAGCTGGTGCCGCTTTTTCTGTTGATTTCGATTTGGGGAGGCGAGAAACGCAGCTACGCGGCCACTAAGTTTTTACTCTATACGGCTCTCTCTGGGGCGCTAATTTTAGCCGGTGCGTTAGGAATGGTATGGCTAGGCGGGGCCACTAGCTTTGACTATGAAGCGCTAGCTAAGATTGACCTGCCGGTTTCATCTCAGGTGTTGCTGCTATTGCCACTTCTGTTCGGTTTTGGCATCAAAATTCCACTCATCCCGCTACACACCTGGTTGCCCGATACCTATGTAGAGTCTTCTACCCCTGTCGCGATTTTGCTCGGTGGTGTGTAGGCTAAGCTGGGCACCTATGGTCTATTGCGTTTTGGCTTTAGTCTGTTGCCTGAGGGCTGGCAGGTTTTGGCACCGGGGCTGGCTGTATGGGGAGCGATTACGGTGGTTTATGGCGCTTTGGTTGCGATCGCACAGCAAGACATCAAGCGGATGGTGGCCTACAGCTCCATTGGCCACATGGGCTTCATCCTCTTAGGTGCAGCAGCAGGTAACACCCTGAGTTTGTCCGGTAGTATTGCTCAAATGGCCTCTCACGGCGTTATACTCGCCATCCTGTTTGCACTAGTCGGCATCATCGAGAAAAAAGTAGGCACTCGCGAACTCTCTGCGCTCAATGGCTTAATGAATCCGATTCGGGGATTACCTGTCATCAGTGCATTGCTAGTAATGGGCGGCATGGCCAGCGCAGGTATTCCCGGGCTGATGAATTTTGCGGCAGAATTTGTAGTCTTCCAGGGCAGCTTTCGCCAATTTCCAGTTCAAACGCTCATTTGTGTTGTGGGTACCGGTCTGACCGCAGTCTACTTCGTGATTTTGCTCAACCGCACCTGCTTTGGTCGCCTCGACAATGAGCGGGCTTACTTCCCGAAGGTGACGCTAAATGAGAAAATTCCAGCCTATGTCTTAGCTGCCGTGATCGTTGTTTTAGGATTACAACCCGGCTGGTTACTGCGCTGGGGTGAGCCAACTGCAGTGAGAATTATTATCCCCACGATGAAAGTAGAAACCACAGTTGAACAGCCTGCGGTTGCCTCTTTGTTACCTGTGGTGCGCTCCGAATAATTATTTGACATTGTCTCTCCCCTTATCCCTTTCACCCCCTCTCCTTTGCCCTCACCAACCCATGACAGCCACTCTCCTCAAACCCACACTTCCGCCCTCTACCCACCCCTTCGCTGACATTATCCATCGGCTCGAAGCAGGCGGCTCCATGCTACCCGACAATCCCGAGAATCTGAAGCAAATCATTGGCATCTACAAGGCGTATGCGGTGCCAATGGATTTCTACTGGCGCGACCTGCTCTACATTGCGGAGCAGGTCTTTCTCGACCCGCTCCCCTTTTTCAAATACTTCATCTCAAACGAGTATCTACAGCGGCCAAATGCCTATGCAGGAGCCAGCGGTTCGCCGCGAATTTGGCGAGGGGAAGCTCACGCGCATCCTGAGCTAATGGCATTTATCGAGAAAGGTGAAGCAGGCCGAAAGCTGCCGAAGATTATGCATCATCTTTGGCACGGACGGGTCAACATGGAATTTGCCGAGGCCTGCATGCGCTCAATGTTTTGGCACAAAGACATCAACCCTCGCTTTAACGACTATCTATATACAGATGCTTATAAAGAAGCCGCTGAGAAAGCCATGCAGGCTTACTTCAAGCGCAATCCAGTCATGCAGGGGCTCTACAAGCTGTTTCCTGAAATGATGTTGGAGAAAGTGCGAGAGCTTTCCTACTACGCTAACCTGGGTCTGTTTTGGGAGGTGATGGCACCTGTTTTCTTCGAAATGTCAGACATTTACGATGAAGGTGGCTTTGCTGGCGTACCAGATGCAATGGACTTTTTAACCAATGGCATCTTTGCCGTAGCAGGTCGTCCCATCTATCATCACGTGTATATCGATGGAGAATGCTTTGAGATCATTCCCAAGTCAGCTGGGTTTACCTGGCTATATGAAGCGGCACTGCCCTATGTAGAGTCTATCTTCTACCGCACTACCCCCTTCCGGGGAACAAAGTCTTACAACGCTCAGGCGAAGCAAGTTCCAGAAGACCAAAAAGACTTTCACTACGGCATCCTTTACGCCGATCTCTTTCCTGTAGGCAGCGCAGGCATTCCCCCCACTTTGCTGATGCAAGACATGATGCACTTTCTGCCTAAGTACTTAGCCGAAACCTATCGACAAAATGGTCGCGGCGAAGACGACCTACTCAACCAAATTGGCGTTACCTTTCAGCGCTCTATGTACAATGTCACCTCCGCTGTAATTCAGGCCCTGCGAGGTGCCTTGCTCTATCCGTTGGATGATCCCAACCCTGAGCATTTGAAGGCAAATCGTCAATTCTTTGAACAGAATCTTGACCGCTTTAAAAGACCTGAAGCTCGACTCAAAGATATTCAGCAGCAGCGCTATCGCTAGAAAGAGAGACTTTTCTTGTTATTTTCTGAATCTTCAAATTGTCCTGCGTATATATGAAAGCAGGTATAAAAATATACCTACTTTCATCGCGCCCTGTAACTATCTACACCTGTTGAATCATGCCTAACATTGTTGATATTGCTGTAAATACTGAAGGGTTTTCGATATTGGTTGCAGCGGTCAAGGCGGCCAACTTAGTTGAAGCGCTTTCCTCAGATGGCCCTTTCACCGTATTTGCACCCAATGACGACGCCTTTACTAAACTTCCTCCTGGCACAGTGCAAACCCTGGTCGAAAACCCACCTCAGCTTGCACGCATTCTGAAATATCATGTGGTGGCCGGCAGCTGGCGGCAAGCCGACTTAGCTGAGCTAGAAACACTTACGTCGCTAGAAGACTCTCCTATTCCTGTTCGCCAAAATGAAAACTTTGAAGTAAAGAATGCCACTGTACTTGCGGCTGATATTGAGGCGAGTAACGGCATTATCCACGTGATTGATAACGTGATTTTGCCAGGATAAGCAACAATCTCCGCTTTTAATGATTCCTACGCATTCGGGTAGGCTTCAGCAACATATTTTCAGCGCCTCGTTCAGTCTTTAGCGATGCGACTTATAAACATAGTCATAGTCAAAGTGAATTGCATTTGGATGCCGTAGGATCTTAAAGCCAATCTCAATGATGTCGTCAGCGGCAAATGAATCAATCACAAGCTCTACTAGCCGCTGCTCAGAAATGTCGGGCTGCTGAATGTAGTAATCGCGTCGAGCAAAAAACTCTTTTTGGCCCCTCGGCACTACGATGTTGTGACGCTTATGCGCTTGCTGTACAGGTTGAATAAACGTACGGATAAACTGGTCTTCATTCACCTGTAGGCTACTGAGGCGCTCGTGCTGCGACCAGCTCATTACAAACAACAGCTTCAGAATCTCAAAGCCCAGAATATAACAAAGTACGCTGCTACGCTTACGCGCGCTGCCAATTAGCATGAGCACTGTTTCTAAGTACAGCTCAGGCCGCTGATCGGTGTCTTGCATAGAGTGCAAATACACATGACGGATGTAGTGCCGAAACGTGTCGTCATTAAGCTCGGTCTTACAGTGAAAGCGCGTTAGGTGTTCGTTTACCCGTCTGCGCGTATCGGCATCATCTGCAATATGAGACAGCAGCCCTTCAGCAGTATAAACATCTAAAAATTCGGCCTGCTGCTCTGGTGGGGTAGCACAGACCAAGTGGCAAAGCGATAGGATATAGCGCCGCTGCTCCCAAGGCAGGGTCGTCAGCCATTCACTTGCTTCATCTGGCAAGCTGGAAAGAATAGGCAGCGGATTTTCCAGATCAAACGTGCTCACAGGTAACCCCAGCGATGTACACCTAGATTGCCCGGAATCGAGACGCGATGCACCTTCGCCTACCTTCATTTCTACAGTGAGCTATATCGCTCTTCGGCGAAGGGCTCGCCTCTGTGGTGGTAGCCATTTTTCTCCCAGAAGCCTAGCTCCATCTCCGCTAAAAACTCAATGCCACTAATCCACTTGGCGCTTTTCCAGGCATACAGATGAGGCACCACCGTTCGCATTGGCCCGCCATGCTCAGCGGGCAAAGGCTCACCATGAAGCGTATGGGCAAAAAAGTTCTCTTCCTTGGCAAAATCGTCTAGCGATAGGTTGGTCGTGTAGTCGCCATAGCAGTGCTCCATGACATGCACCGCTTTGGGATCGACGTCGATTGCATTTAGGAAGTCGGTGACCTTCACGCCCTTCCATTTCACATCTAGTTTGCTCCAGGTCGTCACACAGTGAAAGTCGGCGGTAAATTCACTCTGCGGCAAGTCCATAAAGTCTTGCCAGGAGAATGTCTTGGGTGTGGCTAAGCCGGAGACTGTTAGCTGCCAGTCGCGGGTGTTTATCTGCGGCGTGTCACCATAGGTCAGCACCGGAAATCCCTTTGCCAAGTGCTGACCTGGTGGAACGCGATCGGCTAGCTCTGGGCCTGGTTTTTCAAAGAATTTCATAGCGCAACTATCTGTGGAGAATGTTTTTATTGTAATGCTATGATTTTAGAGCTTTCAGCTGAAAAATTGACTGCACCTGAAACGGGTAAGCAAATGGCTCTCGCACTCGATCGACAAACAAGCAGAGCGGAAGCTGCTAACGGCGATTTCCGAACAGTTCACTATGGGAAAAGCTGGGAGCAGTTTGAGCATTTGCACAAGTGCTTTGAAGATAGTCCTGGTGTCAGGCTGTCTTATTACGAAGGAACCATTGGAATTCTGATGCCGGGTGTAGCGCACGAACTCTTTAAGTCTGTTATTGGTTTTCTGATCGAAGCTTTTTTGCTAGACCGAGAGGTGGAGTTTTTCCCCACGGGTTCTGCGACCCAGAAGAAAGAAGGTATTGCGGCAACCGAACCGGATGAATCTTATGAGATTCAGGGAGTAAAACTCGCTGTAGAAATTAACTTTACAAGTGGTGACGAGTCCAAGCTAGACAGATATCGAGAGCTATCTGTTGATGAAGTATGGATATGGGAAGATGGCGTCTTGTGCGTCTACCACTTAATTGATGATGAATATAAACCAGTAACTAGCAGTAGAATTCCTGCACTCTCTTGTATAAACTTGGTTGTCTTATCTAACTGCATTCTAATCGGAGAGACTTCCCGAATCAAAGCAGCCAAAAACCTTCTAAAGGCCCATCCCAGCAAGAAATAGCAACATCTTAGAACTACGAAGAAAGTACTTTACTGCTCTCGATATCTTTGCAATAGAACAGATAAAGACTCGTAGCCTTCCATACTCATGATAGGTGTGAGCTGACGGCGGTATTTTTCCAGCGTTTGCTGGAAAGTCTCTTTGCCGAGCTGGCCCTGCAAGATTGATGCTAGGCCAGCCGCCTGTCTCCATTCTTCTGAGCCGATGCTTTCAAGTAAGTACATGGCCAAGGCGCTGTAGAAGACGGCTTCGTCTGAGTTCTCGAGTCCGTGGTGAGCTTCGGCAGTGTAGAGAGTGTAGAGGCCTTGGAGGTAAATGTTGCCGGAGCCTTTGACGGCGTCTGCTCCTTTGGTAAGAATGTCGAGGCCTTCTTGAGGGCGATCGCACATGACATACCCAATCCCCAAACTGTTGTATGCCAGCGCCTGACTAGATAAGTCTCCTTGTTTTATCGCTAGCTCTAGCCCTTGGTTCAAATACGCGATCGCACCATCATAAACAGCCGTATCGCCCACATCATTTGCCCTCGCCTGCAACACCTGTGCATAGCCCAAATTCACCAGCGCATTCGCCTCACCTACTCTATCGCCCCGCTGCCGCGCCATAATCAACGCTCGCTGACTGGTTGCAACGCCCGCAGAATAGTCTTTTTCAAGAACAGAATTTCGCGCTAGGTGACAAAGATTTGCCGTTTCGCAGGCTAAGTCTCCGGCTTCTTGAGCGATTTCAAGCGATCGCTCATAGAAGGCTTTTGCAGCGTCTGCCTGGCCCAGCATCTGCCGGGAGTAACCTAGCAGCGTCAAAATCCGAGCTTTCTCTTGTGTGCCATCTACCTGTGAGAGCGGCTCACTAAAGTAGTCCAGAGTGTCTTGTAAGTAATCACCCGAGAACGAAGCAAACACACCGCCGTACAGCGGGAAATCGTCTCGCTGTGCAAAGGTGCGTAAAATCTGAAGCATCAGCTGAAAACAGCCGTTACCCAGCGCTCTGTAGGAAGTATTTCCCACTTCGCCAAATCCCTGCGAGAGTCGTCCCCAAATCGCGGCGAAGATTAAAGACGTGCTGTAGGAAAGCTGCTTACCCGCTTTGGCACTGTAGGGCTGTTTGTCGAACCAGACGATGAGGCTGCGCTGCAAAAAATGCAGAGAAACAGCTAGGTCAACCCAACTGGAAATATCAACCGCTGTGCGGGTAATCGCTTCTACCGGTTCGTCTTGCGCCAGCGTTGTAAATAGCAAGCTCGGTAGCCCTACGGATGACTTTTTCCAAACGGTCCACGGGCCTGCTTGCTCGCGCTCACCAAAGCCAACGGGTCTACCGCCTTCAGCGTATAGCCAGCTCACCAGCTCAGGTTCTAGCCGCTCGTAGGTCGCTAGCCCTGCCAAAATCCCCGCTCGCCAGGGTTCCATTTCTTCAGCAGTTAAGCTTTTGGCCAGCTGCTTCAGCTGTTGACGGTTGAGACTAGTGGATTGGTTTGGATCGATAAAGCTTAGAAATACTTCAGGTCTTTCTGACGCCTCGGCCTGCTGAAGCTTTTGCGCAGCTGAAGCGATTCCACTGGCGGCCTGCCGGTCCTTTTGACCCTTTTGCCATTCGCTTTCGATGGTTTTAAGCGCTCGTAAAATGCGGGGCGCTTTGAGAGAGCCTTCTAGCTTGGCTTCGGTTTCGGTGATGCGGGTGGCGACAGCACGTTCAAATATTTCGCCTGTACCGGTTTCTACGGCGGCTTCTAGCTGCGATCGCACCTGCTCTTTCGACCGCACATTGCCTTTAAGCGTCTGCTGCACAATGTCATCAATCAGCGCCAAATACCTATCCGCCAAAGACCCACCTGCTGCCACGCCAAACCTCCCTTACACCATCACATCAAATACACCTATAGCGACATTGTATAGCGCCCAATTGTACAGCGCTCGGCTTTAAATAAACCGCAGATAAAAACGTATCAAAAAATGTCAGTTTTCTGCTGACACAAATCCACAAAAAGTACATTTGTACTATAATGCTACCCATGCAATAGTACTCGTGCGCCCTCAGTAAAAACCGTATTGCTCCGCTCCCCAATAAAGACCTATAACCATCCACACCCAAGCAGCAAACAATCCCTGCTGAAGGAATCGGTCCTATGCCCTCACGCTTAACACCAAAACTTTCTCATAAATCGCCAAACATTGTCCGCCTCAACCACTCTCGGAGACCTTGGAAAATGACGACTCCCGGTATTAAAGAATTTCGCGCTCAGAACTTTACAGCAGCTTTTCCACTGCTGCTAGAGTCCGCCGATAGCGGCGATGCGGAAGCGCAGTGTATGCTTGGCAATCTGTATCAGCTTGGCTTGGGCAATGTAGAAGTCGATGGGGCCAAAGCGATGCAGTGGTACTATCGCGCCGCCAGTCAAGGCTACAGCGTGGCAACGAGTAACTAGGCTGGTATGGTGTGGCCGATTTCTCGCGAAGCCGCTGCTGCGCTCAATCAGCTGGCGCAGCAGCAGGGCTTTGTGCCAGAAGCGAAGGCCAGTTAGGGAGAAAGGGAGAAAGGGGATAGGGGAGAAAGAGAGAGTTTATAAGCATTTCTCCCCTGCTCACCCGCTCACCTGCGCCCCATCTCCATCTCTCCCCAAATTCAGCACGGCATTATTGTCGATAAATTGCGCCTGTCCGTCAGCATTTACCGCGTTGTATCGGCGGAAATATTTCTGCGCGGGCGCAGGCAAGTTTGAATAGTCAAGGCTGGCGTCTCCGGCCGCAACTGTGGCCCAAAAATCTCGAATATCGGCGGCGTAACTCTTAGCTTGCTCTAGCGTTAAAGACAGCGGTGGCTCGGTGAGTAATCGCATGATGAAGGGAAAAGAGCGATCGCCCATCCAGTCTTTGGAAGTCTGCTGCAAG
>JBHJIY010000114.1:0-12793 GCA_050042985.1 Phormidesmis sp.
CACAGTAGGTGAGCTCTGTGCGATCGCGCTGATCACTCCGGCCAAACCCACTTTTAGAAATAATCACAGGCGCTTTCACTTCACCCGCTAACCCCAAACGGTCTATGGCCACATCTACATAGCGAGCCGTATCTACCCCCATCGCTCGTAGCACGCTTTCAAGGCTGTGCGTTTGCACATTGGAGAAAATCGCGTTCCGAGGGAGCCGCCAGTGCCAAGCCGCCATCGTTATCAGCCGCGTGAGGTCGTAGGTAGAAACCAGATTCTGCCCCCGGTGATCTTGCCTGGGTGACTTGATCAACACTCGCCGAGACTTGCTATCCCATAGTTCTGGATGCTGAATAAAGGGCACCTCGCCATATCGCCCCTGAAAAGACAGCTGTCGGTTTCCCGTGATCTCCCGCACCCTTTTCACCAAACCTGAAGGCGGGTTGATGTGCTTGAACATCGCCGCCAATGAGTTGGACGTCGCAATTCGATTGTCGTAGGACATAATGCCCGACGCCAGGCTGTTGAACGGAAAGCCTCCTTGCCCACCCGCTCGACGGACTAGACACTGGTCAATATCTGTTTGAGGCGACTGCCCATTAGCGCGGTCAATCAAGTTCAGCAGGGGAATAAACTTAGTCGAACTCCACATCTGCCGATTGATAAAGGCATCGCGTCCTAGCCAGCGAGCCTTAAGTGCGCCATTTTCAACCGTAGAAAGACACACGCATCCTGACAGAATATTGGGCGACAGAAAATCGAGTCCGCCAGCATCGATAGAAGGACGTTTACCGCGAGCAGGATAGGGCGCAGCACCTTGAACAGCGGGCGCAGTAGATAACAGCGGAATGCCTTCTGGAATCTGGAGCCGCAGCGCGGCCTGCTTGATGTCTTTGCGGTAAGGAGAGCGCTGAATGGTCAGATCTAGAAAGGCTAGTTTTGCAGCATCGAAGCCGCTTTCTTGATCAAAAAGACCTTGAAATAGCGCCTGCCGCGTTTTCGATAGTCCCGCAAAATTACGGACTAATTCTGCGGCTGGAATCGCTAAAACACGACTCAGCAGCGCAGCCACTTCGCCCCGTGTCATTGATTGGTTGGGCGCTAGCACTCTAGGTTCTGGCAAAGATTCTAAAAGCGCAGCTGAGAGCGCCCCGCCAATCGCCTCCCAGGCGTAGCTTGGAATATCTTTTGAGTCGCTAAAGGTCTGCTCTACAGTCTGGGTCAAAGACTGCTGTGCCTGTATAGCTTCAGGCTCACTGACCGCTTCACTAGCCTGTTCTGCCGATATCCCGGCCATCAACACGACGATGGTCTGCACCCTCGAAATGGTTTGCTTTGGCAAAAAGCGTCCGGATTCGTCACCGCTAAAGAGACCTCGCTCGCTCGCCCAGCGAATCGCAGCGCTCGCCCAATATTCGGGCAGTACATCGGGAAATGTCAGCGGCGCTCTTTTGACAGGGATCTGAGGAAATACCTGCTGCATCAGCGTGGCAAACTCGGCCCGGCTCACTACTGCCTTAGGCCGAAAAGTCCCATTTGGGTAGCCACGAATAATCTCTCTTTTAGCCAGCGCCACAATGCACTGACTCGCCCAATGCTGCGCAATATCCGAAAACATAAGCCTGATTGCCACTAATTGCCATTAGCAATGGATAAATACCATCATCTCATTGAATACGCCCAGCCTGAACGTGCACGATGTGCTGACGACTACACGGCATTGTCATACCCTAAAGCCTAACTGGGTTCTACCTTGTCGCGAGCGAGACACTTGAAAGTCTGAGATCCAAAGTCTGAGATTTGTCTTTTTTTTCCACCAGTCAAGAATAATTGTCGTAGGCTCGAATAAGGACATTCGCTAGCTCGGCTTTGTCGGCGGTCTGTCCTTTTGTTATCTATTTGCCCTTCATGAGTCAGCTCGCTACACCTTCTCAGCCTACGCAGAAGCTCAGTCAAGAAACCACGCTTGCAACGGCGAAAGAACAGATTGAACAGATCCCTACAGATACGCTTGCGGACAAGCGCTCTATAAACACGATTGTTCTAGATGTAGAAGGAATGATGTGTGCAGGCTGCGTGAGCAGTGTTGAAAAAAAATTGGCGCAGTGTGAAGGCGTTGTCAGTGCAACGGTTAACCTCGTGACTGAAGTGGCCGCAGTAGACTGCTTGCCCAGCGTAGACCCACAGCGAATTGCCCAAGCGCTAGGTGAATCAGGCTATCCCAGCCATATTAGAGAAAACAACTCGCGCTCTGGCGATCGCGGATTTCAGGCAGAAACGGAGTGGCTACAGCGCAAAGACGCCGAACAGAAAAATCAGACGACCCAGCTAGCGATCGCAGCTACACTCCTCTTCCTCTCCACACTAGGCCATCTACAGCACCTCAGCTTTGCAGAAAATAGTCGCTTCACAGCCTGGCTCGATATCCCTGTCATCAGTACGCTGTGGTTCCACGGCGTACTAGCAACACTGACGCTGATTTTCCCCGCTCGCAAAATCCTCATCGAAGGATTCCAGGGTATTCGACGCCGTTCACCCAACATGAACACGCTGGTGAGCCTCGGGGCCTTGAGCGCTTACACCACTAGCCTAGCTGCGCTAGTATTTCCCTCCTTGGGATGGGAGTGCTTTTTCGATGAGCCGGTGATGCTCCTCAGCTTTATTCTGATTGGTCGCACGCTAGAGCAGAGGGCTCGGTTTCAGGCGGCTCGCTCGCTGCGATCGCTCATTGCCCTCCAGCCCACCCTCGCCAGACTCACCGCAGCGCCAGCAAAAGACGACTCATCACCTACTGACTCATCACCTACTGACTCGTCAGAGAGTCAAACAGATGTCAAAATTCCAGCTAGCCAAGTACAAATTGGTGAGTGGCTGCGCGTTCTGCCCGGAGAGAAAGTCCCTGTAGATGGCACCATCGCATCGGGCAAAACAACCCTCGATGAGTCGATGATTACAGGCGAGTCGATTCCTGTCGCAAAGGGAGCGGGGGATGAAGTCATCGCTGGAACGCTCAACCAGTCCGGCGCTATTACACTTCAAGTATCGCGAACGGGGACGAATACGACCCTCGGCCAGATGATTCAGCTGGTGGAAACTGCACAAACCAGGAAAGCGCCCATTCAGGGATTTGCAGATTTGATTTCGGGCTACTTTACCTACGGCGTATTGGCCTGCGCAGTTCTCACATTCTGCTTTTGGTACTTTGTGGGTGCACCGCTATGGCCAGATGTTGCTACCTCAGCAATGGGTCATCTGCATCACGCAGCAGGACATCATGTCGCTGCACAGATGGCTGAGCACTCAGTAACAGCTGCAACTTCGCAGGCTGTTACCGCCGAATTGAGTGGATCACTGAGACTATTGGTGAGTTTGAAGTTGGCGATCGCAGTTATTGTCGTCGCCTGCCCTTGCGCCCTAGGCCTTGCAACTCCAACCGCGATTTTAGTCGGCTCAGGCCTCGGCGCAGAGCAAGGACTGCTCATTCGCGGCGGCGATATTTTAGAAGCAACCCACGGACTCGATACGCTCGTCTTTGACAAAACCGGGACGCTGACAACGGGCAAGCCGCAGGTCACAGACTGTCTGCCGCTTACCGATAGTATTTCTGCCGAGCAGCTGCTACAAACTGCGGCTGCCGTTGAGCAGGGCACCCAGCATCCACTTGCGATCGCTATTCAGCAAGCCGCTGAGGAAAAAGCACTTCCTCGCCTCAATGCCCATCAGTTCCACACAGAAGCGGGCTCTGGGATCAGCGCGACCCTCACCCGCGAAACAACATTACAAAGCATTCCAACCTATCTAGGCAATGAAGCCTGGATGACTCAAAATGGCTGCACGGTCGATAGCGAAACGGCAAGCACCGCAAATACGCTTGCAAGCAGCGGTAAAACAGTTGTCTTTGTTGGACAAAACAAGCGACTCGTTGGCTTAATCGGGGTTAGCGATACTCTGCGCCCAGAAGCAGTAGAAACTATAAAAGCGCTACAAGCGCAGGGGATGCAGGTGCAGATTTTGAGTGGGGATCGAGCTGAGGCGGTGGGTGCGATCGCTCAGCAGCTTCAGCTCCCCCCTGAGCAAACCCAAGGCGAAATTTCCCCTGAAGGCAAGCTAAACGCAATAGCGCAACTGCAAAAAGCAGGGCACCGTGTTGGCCTCGTCGGCGACGGGATCAACGATGCGCCCGCTCTATCTCAGGCTGATATTGGCATTGCGCTGGGCTCTGGAACCGAAGTCGCGATGGAAACAGCCGACATCGTACTCATGGGCAACAGCCTGACAGATGTCCTCGCCGCCATTCGCCTCAGCCAAAACACCTTTAATAAAATTCGCCAGAATCTAGCCTGGGCCTTCACTTACAACCTGATCTGCATTCCTCTAGCTGCCGGGGCTTTCCTTCCGGCTTTTGGGATCTCACTCAATCCAGGATTTGCAGGTGGTCTGATGGCACTTAGCTCAGTGACTGTTGTGATCAACTCGCTTTTGCTGCGATTGCGGGCTTGATGGCGGTGGCATACAACCAAAAAGCGCCGTTATTGCTGACGGCGCTTTTATATAGATAGAAAATCAAATAGAACGTCAATTCTCTTGTTCAGTTGCTATTGAGCTGTTGCTTCTTCCAGTTAGCACTGTGAGGAATACAAATCAGATTTTCACCGTAGCTTTGAATCATCCCACCTTGGCGCAGCTTGCCCATCAGGCGAGTAACGGTGACCCGAGTAGAGCCAATGGCACTGCCGATTTGTGCATGTGTGAGTGGAAAAGGCAAATAGTAGCCCTGCTCGCAGTGCTCGCCATGCTCATCAATCAACAGCGTCAAAAAGCCCAGCAGCCGATCGATGGTGCGGCGCTGACCTAGCGTGCTGAGCCACAGCAACTTACGCTGGTGCTGACGCCTGAAAGCATCCAACACTTCCTTTTGGAAATGAGGCCATGTGTCAAGATCGTTCCAATAAAGCCAAATCACCGTTGTTTGGTCTACATGGGCAAAGCTTTGCAACGTGAAAGGCGGCTGTGCAACCACCTCGAAAGGCTGACCTGCACCGACGAATCCTAGAAACGCTTCTTCAGAAGCAACCAACGGCATTCGAGCCGTTGCATTTTTCTTTTTAATCGTCGCACTCACTTGAGCATTGCCCAAAAGGCGAACAGAGCCCTTCTGCACTAGGTACAATAGCCCAGGGCGAGCCGGAATCTTTTCATCCTTATTAAAGGTGCGACAGCGATAATGCTCACTCGCCCAATCAGAAATACGTTGCCACGCTAAAAATGGGCGTGCATTATCTGGTTGAGGAGAAGCCATATTGGAAACGTTGGAGGAAATATTGGGATTGTGTTTAACCGTTGTAGTTAGCGTCATCTAAATGTAATGAATAATGACATAAGTTGAAAAAATAGCTGACAGGGTAAGAACTCCTTAAAAGTCATCCGTGTTTCCACTGACAACATGAATTATTTATCCGTCAACATAGGGGCAATTTAAGTGTAATCTCGCAGAGCCACTAACAAGGGGGCATAAAGTGGCAAGCATTCGTACAGACGTTGATGTGAGCGCGTTGTACTTACTCACACGAGGCTAAGCTATAACCTCACGAATACTGTTAGTACATTAATATAAATTGTTGGGTTTTGTATGAGTAAATTCCCTTCTTTATCACTACTTCAGCATTTCCCGAAAGTATCCGTGAACAAATATTGAATACCCCCCGTAAAAACCACTATATTTTTCCTTGTCAAGATGCTCCGACCCCTCGCAACGAAGTAGAGGTGATCTCCTTAAAGTGCGTCTTACTTTATTGCTTGAAACACTTTTTAGCGAGTGAATATGAAGCAGAAGATGATAGCTTCATAGACTTTTCACAAAATAGAAAAGCACATTCGTCATCGGAAATGTCTGCAATCAAGAATAGAGACCTCCAATGGCACGAAATCCCACTCCAAAAGCAACAGACCAATACCGAAGTTCTGTATGCCACTGCACTTCCACAGCTATTCGCACAAAATTTGCAGTATCAAAGCAATCCTACTGATCGCAATTTAGCCGTCCGAAAAACAACGCACAGCTTCATAAAAAAGTTACAAGCATTTCAACTCAAACCCTGCTTTAAAGACTCGCTTTGTAAAGAAGAAACACTGAGGAGCTTATCTGTTCTCTGGAAATCATTCAAAATAGAGAGTGAACGGCCAGGATGGGTTGTATTTCGACTTTCTAGTCGAGGCATTTATGCCTGGATAAAACAACTTCAAAGTGTCGGCCAAATGGCTGAGGAGAACCATACATTAGTTATTAAGAAGCTTTCGCCAAAGTTCATCAAAAACAGTCAAGCTCTACGACCCGTCAATGCAAAACAGCAAGCGTATGCAAAAGCACCTGTCGATCACCTTATTTGGCAGGCGCAGTATACCCATGCACGCTGTTACTCACTGATGTGCTATTGGGATGCGAATAGTACTCAGAAAAACCGTCCTGATAGTCAGCCTACAAAAGCTAGCCTAGAGAGTACTTTTACCGCGTTGGAGGCACTTTTTCATGAAAAGCAGTCAACACCTAGCCACCAACTTTTTCAAGCTTTAATATCAACCGTTGATGATATGTTTTGGCTGTCTGAACGCCATCCAGACAAGCAGTACGGGCTACTTTTAAAGCGAGGAGAGCTGCTACACCACGCCTTCGACCAGTTTTACAGGGCCCACCCGCCAATAGCCAATGCAGCACATCCACTGCTGTATAAAACCCTGGTCAGTAGCACTCAAAATCTGCTCAAATTGCTGCTAAACAGCTATCTACAGGTGCCTGCGCCCAGGCACCTGTAGATAGCTCGCTTGGCTTAGCCCAACACGCCAACATGCCGACTGTGCCAATTTAGCTAAAATCACGAAAATGTCCACTCAGAATGACAAATGAAGGTTCGTCCTCTATATTAGGTAAGTGTGAGGAGCGAACCAGTAAGGGCACCGAGACGAAACACGGCCAGTCGTCGGTGCCCTTTCTGATTTTAAATTTCCGTACTCCACCTGAATCTCATTTCGCTTTTAATCACATTTGGCTTAGTCGTATTCGTCTAGTTCAGTCACATTTTAAGAACCGAGAAGGCAACCACTACGAGCTTTCTCGGTTCTTTGCGTTGGTGATGGTCTTTTGGGCTATTTTCTAGCAGTCTTCGTGCTAGCCTATCGGCTATGAAGAGAAGCGGATACCAGCGTCGAAACAGCTATCGCCTGCTGCTGCTGATATTGTGGCTGGCTCTGTTGGTGTTTGTCGTTGAGCTGACGGTTGGCTGGATTACACGTTCTTTGTGTTTGCTCGCAGAAGCGCTGCATACCCTAGTCGATATTTTTAGTGTGCTGCTGAGCCTAGTGGCGGTGACTTCACCCCATCGCACTCTGGGAAAAGAGATTTGGGGACACGGTCGCGGTGAGGTCGCGGGTGCTTTGGTCTTATCAGCCATTTTGGGCTTTGCCAGTATTTCTATTTTTTTAGTGGCCTTCGAGCAGGTCAGTGTATTTTTTCAAACTCGGCAGGGGCTATTCCCAGTCACGCTTACGCCACCGCTCATCGTATTGATTTTGGTTTCAGTGGTTTTGATGGTGAGCGCAGTTTGGGTGGCGGCTCGGCAGAGTCGGCAAAATAATAGCCTCGCGCTTCAGCTGAGTACACAGCACATTTTGGGCAGTGCCTGGCTCAGTGGCTTTCTATTGCTTGGCTTGATTGCTATAGGGCAGGGATATCGCTGGCTCGATCCGGCAGTAGCCGCGATATGGGTTGTTTTGGCGAGTCGCAGCCTGTGGCAGGTGCTGCAACGACAGCTACCCATGCTGCTGACGCCAACTGCGATCGCACCTGAAGCCATTTCGCAGGTAGTGTGTCAAACAGAAGGCGTTACCCGCTGCACCCGTATATTGTCACGGGGCATGGTGGGCCGTCAGGTATGGATAGAGCTGCACATTATGCTACACCCGGAATATATGGTGATTGCTAATACCATTGGGGAGAAAGTAGAACGGCGGCTTCGAGAGCAGTATGGGCCAGTGCGATCGCAAATCTGGCTAGACCAAAATCCTCACGCCTCTGCCCCCATCGGCCCGAGATAGCGAATTAAATACGGCGAAAAAACTTCATAAATCAGCGTCAGCGGCTTCCCGTGATGCCAAAACAAATAGTGCCGCCCCCAGAAAGGGCCCTTTTGCTCAAAGGCCTCTTCTAGCTCGGCCGAATGACCAAACTCAATTCCCTGAATATCTCGATACAGCTCAGTGCGCAGCTTTGCCAAACTCGCCCAAATCGGCAGCGCCCTGTTTTCTAAATACTCATCGACATGGCTAGCCTCCCACCACGAGGTCGCGTAGGCCAGTCGCTGACCAGACGCTGTCCGCAGCCACACCTGTCGTCGCAAATGTGGCCCTGGCACTTCAGCAATTGGCAAGGGCGCGGCATCGCCTCCTGGTGAAACCGGTGACATATCAATCACGTCAACTTCTGTCGGCTCGCGCGTAAGCAGCTGTAAGTGCCGAGTAGGCGACCCATCTCCCAGCATCAAAATTTGCCAGGCAGGAGACAACTGGTCGTGCGGTAAGCCTTGCTGAACCACCGCTTTGTTCCCTTGCCACAGTGGCTGCAAAGAATGCCAACTAGCAGACGTGTGAGTCGATAGGGGAAGTGGAACCACAGAAGAAGCGGAGGTCAAAGCACTCACAGCAGGCATTCACAAAAGTTTACGTTTACGATTTCATCATAACGAAGAAGTTGCGTACGCAGCAAAGGCAAGTCTGTAAGCACCCCTAGAAAAAGCGGCTATGGAAAAAGAGGTCATAAAAAAGCGCCCATCGGGAAGTAATACCGGTGGGCGCTTTTCTGTAGTTTTTGCTTTCCCCGACCAAAAGTATCAGTTAAGCAATATGCGGATGGCGAGACTCGAACTCGCAAGGCGTGAGCCACACGCCCCTCAAGCGTGCGTGTCTACCAATTCCACCACATCCGCAGATGTCAATATGCAGCTAACTGGTTCATTAGCCAGGTTGCATATCGACTTATAACAATACGGCATAACGCACCCTTTTCTCCAGGTAAATTTCTGTACAACTCTCTAGACAAAATCTGAGCAAAAATGGAGCAGGCCCTGCGTGATACGATCATCTTCTTAATCACTCAGCGAAAAGATGCTGGCTGCCAGATGAGTTTTTCTAAAATTTTGATTGCCAATCGGGGTGAAATCGCACTGCGAATAATTCGCAGCTGTGAAGAAATGGGCATTGCCACCGTCGCCGTGCATTCCACCGTGGACCGCAGTGCACTTCATGTACAGTTAGCCGATGAAGCCGTCTGTATTGGCGAAGCCTCTAGCAGTAAAAGCTATCTCAACATTCCAAACATCATCGCTGCCGCACTGACCAGGGGCGCTACGGCGATTCATCCTGGCTATGGCTTTTTGGCAGAGAACGCCCGATTTGCCGAAATCTGTGCTGACCACAATCTCACCTTCATTGGTCCCACGGCAAAGGCAATGCTGGCCATGGGCGATAAAGCCACCGCCAAAGCGACAATGCAAAGCGTAAAGGTGCCCACCGTTCCTGGCAGTGAAGGCCTCCTTGCCAACCCTGAAGAAGCGGCTAAGCTAGCGACTGAAATTGGCTATCCCGTCATTATTAAAGCCACAGCAGGTGGGGGTGGTCGCGGTATGCGCTTGGTTCGCGAACCTGAAGAACTTAACAAAATGTTCTTAGCTGCCCAGGGCGAGGCCGAAGCTTCCTTTGGCAACCCCGGTGTCTATTTAGAGAAGTTTGTAGAAAACCCTCGCCACATCGAGTTTCAGATAATTGCGGATAGCCACGGCAACGTTGTGCACTTGGGCGAGCGCGACTGCTCTATTCAAAGGCGGCACCAAAAGCTGCTCGAAGAAGCCCCTAGCGCAGCGCTAGATGCCGATTTGCGTCGGCAGATGGGTGAAGCTGCCGTTAGAGCGGCTCAATCTATTAACTACGTGGGCGCAGGCACCGTAGAGTTTTTAGTCGATAGCATCGGCGACTACTACTTTATGGAAATGAACACGCGCATCCAGGTAGAGCATCCCGTTACAGAAATGGTGACCGGTATAGACCTGATCGCAGAGCAAATAAGAGTTGCTCAGGGCGATCGCCTTTCCTTCACCCAAGCCGATATCAAGCTGCGTGGTCATGCCATCGAATGCCGAATCAACGCAGAAGACCCCGAGCACAACTTCAGACCCAATCCCGGTAAAATCAGCGGTTACTTAGCGCCTGGTGGGCTGGGCGTTCGGATGGACTCCCACGTGTATACTGACTACGAAATTCCGCCCTACTACGACTCCCTCATCGGCAAGCTCATCGTATGGGGGCCAGACAGGCCAACTGCCATTAGCCGAATGAAAAGGGCTTTGCGTGAATGTGCCATTACGGGCCTCCCCACTACGATTGGGTTTCACCAAAAGGTAATGTCGCATCCACAGTTTATTAAAGGTGAAGTCTATACAGACTTTGTTCCTAACATGCTGGCTGCTAATAGCTAATCCAATTTTGATTGAGCTGGCCTTACTAGGCTGGCTTTATGGATCTGACTTTATTGATCTGGTGCAATAAATGTTAGTTCTTCTAGGCTGCTAAGTCTTCTGCCAATACGTCTTCTTCAACAAAGCTCATACGATAAATTTCGACTAGGGCAGCGCCTTCAACCGTGATTGCTAAATCCACTAGGCGGTTGAGCAAATGGCGCGACGCAACCCTGCCTGTCAAAATCACCACGCAGCCTCGCTGGCGAACCTTCAGCTGACCAATGTCTTCAGGAACGGATGTCTTGAAGTAGTGCGCCACCCGTTTGGCTAGGCCATTGTAATCGTATTCGCCAAGGATGCCGATACGCTCAGGTGGACTATGCCGAAATCCTCTGACAGGCGAGAACTCTTGTGTCACCGCACCAAATGGCTTGTGCACCGCTGGAATTAATACAACCGAAGATTCACCCAACACACCCATGAGCCTAAACTCCACATCCAAAAACTCTTTTTCCAAGCAAAAGCAAAAACAGCAATCACACTCCGCGCGCACCTGCCGTCGACCCAAGACCCATTATCTGGAAGGCCCGAACTAATACAGGCCAGGGTAGACAGTCACTAAGCCGTCTATCGATTTGGTGACCTAGTACCTTATTCGTGTACGTCACTCAAAACACGTAAGTCTTTGACGACTCTTTACAAACTTCCTAGGCACGAGAACGTGTAATTTGCGTCCTGCTTCTTCATAATTAACAAAGATTGTATAAATAATACAGGGATATTTGCGTATATTCGGATACACCTGGTGACTTTCTCCGCTAAAACACCGTGTTATTTTTTAAATCAGAACACTTTTTACACAAGCGTAAAGAATCTTCGTGAATTTAATATGAAGGGCTCAGCGAGATTATCCGTATTTAAGAAAGCATACGCAGTCTCTAAGGAAGTTTGTGCAAAAGGGCAACAGCATACGCAGCGATCCCTTCTTCTTGCCCTAGAGGCCCTAGCTTTTCGTGCGTGGTTGCCTTAATCCCGATTTGTTCGGGTTCTAAGGTCAGGGTTGTTGCTAGGCGATCGCGCATCGACTGAATATGGGGCTTGAGCTTCGGCTGCTCGGCAATCACAACGCTATCGATATTGCCAACTTTCCAGCCGCGATCGCCCACCAGCTGATTTACCTGCGTCAGCAGCATTTGGCTATCGGCCCCAGCCCACTGCGGATCGCTCGGTGGAAAGTACAGCCCAATGTCACCTAGGCTCAGCGCGCCTAGCATCGCATCCATGATGGCGTGCGTCAGCGCATCGGCATCGCTATGGCCTAGCAGCCCTTTGGTATGCGGAATGTCGATGCCACCGAGGATCAGCTTTCGGCCTCCCTGCAGGCGGTGAATGTCGTACCCATTGCCGATCCGAATATTCATAGCGTCGCCCTGTGCCTTTATCTATGCTCTTAATCTATTGCCCTTGTTACTTTACCGAGTAATCTTGCAGAATTGGCACGGTTACACATTGAGAAACGAGCTACTGGTCTTGTTCCCACCGGTTTTGTTCCCATTGAGTGTATAGATCCGGGCGTCGACTGCGGGTTCGTTCGATTTGCTGCTGCTGCCGCCACTCGGCGATCGCACCATGATTGCCCGACATCAGTACCTCTGGCACACCCCACTCGCGAAACTGAGCTGGCCGCGTATATTGTGGATAATCCAGTAGCGGCGTCTCAAAGCTTTCGTACTTCAGCGAATCGGTCTTACCCACGGTGCCAGGTCTTATCCGAATCACACCGTTGAGCAGTGTCAAAGCTGGAATCTCACCGCAGGTCAGCACAAAGTCACCCAGAGATACCTCCCGAGTGACCAAATTCAAGACCCGCTCATCGACCCCTTCGTAATGCCCACAAATCAGCACCAGCTGGTCATAGTCAGCAGATAGTGATTTGAATAGCGCCTGGTCCATCGTTTGCCCTTGGGGCGTCATCAAAATCACCTCGCGCCGAGGCAGTTGCGGCAGTGACTCTATGGCCGCAAAAATGGGCTCTGGCTTCATCAGCATGCCTACGCCGCCACCGTAGGGAATATCGTCTACCTTGTGGTGCTTGTCGGTGGTGAACTCACGCGGGTTTGTAATGTGTACCGAGGCAATGTCGCGATCTAGCGCCTTGCCAATGAGCCCAGAGCTTAGGGGTGAGGTGAAAAAGTCTGGGAAGAGGCTGACAATGTCGAACCGCAAGGGCAAAGAGTCCATAAAAAAATGAGAGGCAAAGCGTAAGAGCTATCTTATCGCCTGCCTCTCATTTTTTTATGGAC
>JBHJIY010000115.1:0-13462 GCA_050042985.1 Phormidesmis sp.
CATTCCTGTGCAGTTGCTGTCGTATCACATTGCAGCGCGGCGCGGCTTGGATGTAGACCAGCCCAGGAACTTAGCGAAGTCTGTAACCGTGGAGTAGTTAATCCGCCTTTGGTGGCTTTACACCCATGCGAATCTCAGAACAAAACGAAGCAATTCTCAGGCCGCTAGCCAGCTCTGTGATGCCTGTTCTCATACGCAGGTTGTCATTGATGAACCACAGGCGTTCGGTAGAGGTTGCTTCTTCGTTTTCTGTGGTGATAGTGAGGACTTCATCGTCTAGGTTGTAGGTGCCCTGCTGAGAAGGTTGACCAGGCTTGCCGCTGCGAACGAAGGTGCCGCTGTAGGGAATGTCGCCATTTTGCCCACTGAATGGAACGAGTAGCGTCGTTAGGCTAGTAGGCTTTGTGTCTCCCTCAATAGTGCTACTTTGCTGGATTTTAAGCCCGCATAGGGGAGTGTTGCCAACGGTTGCGGTTTTGCACAGTTGCTGAACTTCGCTAGCATCTGCCGAGAGAAAAGCCACTTCGAGGTCAGACTTACCGGCTTTGGATTGCTGGGTCGACAGTGCGTGGGTGGTGCGCTGAGAAAACCATC
This sequence comes from Phormidesmis sp., assembly GCA_050042985.1. Taxonomy (GTDB): domain Bacteria; phylum Cyanobacteriota; class Cyanobacteriia; order Phormidesmidales; family Phormidesmidaceae; genus Phormidesmis. The sequence continues at coordinate 595 of JBHJIY010000115.1, forward strand.
GTCCGGCCATTTTTTCAAAAAAGTTCACAATTTCCATGAGCGCACCGAAAATAAGTCTACAGTTCTTTACCTCCTTTAATTTTACGCCTAAGTGGCCTACCGCCCGGCCAAAAAAAGAATGGAAAAAAGGGTCAAATCCCAATCTACTAAGGCCTACCGCAAAGCTGCGACCTCAGTGAATGATAAGCTAGCCAATGAAAATAAAGCAGATATTAAGAGCGCTTATCCCATGACCGAATCCAGCCAAACCCCTCTTTTGCTACGTGCGGCCTTAGGCGAAGCGGTCGAGCGCCCGCCGGTTTGGATGATGCGGCAAGCGGGTCGGTACATGAAGGCCTACCGCGATCTGCGAGAAAAGTATCCTTCCTTCCGCGACAGATCAGAGATTCCAGAAGTTGCGATCGAAGTTTCTTTGCAGCCTTGGAAGGCGTTCAAGCCCGACGGTGTTATTCTTTTTTCGGATATTGTGACGCCTCTGCCAGGAATGGGTGTGGCGATGGATGTGGCTGAAGGTAAAGGCCCTGTAATTGATGCGCCTATTCGTACTCAAGCGCAAATTGACGCGCTCACGACACTCAGCCCTGATGAGTCGATGCCCTACATTCGTAAGATTTTGGGTGCACTGCGAGAGGAAGTAGGCAATCAGTCGACAGTACTTGGTTTTGTGGGTGCGCCTTGGACGCTGGCTGCTTATATCGTAGAAGGTAAGGGATCTAAGACCTATTCTGTGATTAAGAATATGGCTTTCTCTGAGCCTAAGATGCTGCATACTTTGCTGAGCAAAATTGCTGATAATATCGCGATTTATGTACGGCATCAAATCGACTGTGGCGCTCAGGTAGTGCAGCTGTTTGACTCATGGGCCGGTCAGTTAAGCCCTCAGGATTTCCGCACGTTTGCGCTGCCGTATCAGCAGCAGATTGTGCGGCAGGTGAAAGCAACTCACCCCGATACGCCGTTGATTTTGCTGGTGAGCGGAAGTGCGGGCTCGCTGGAGATTATGAAGGAGTCCGGCGTGGATATCATCAGCGTGGACTGGACGGTGGATATGGTGGATGCTCGGCGTAGGCTCGGTGCGGATATGAAGGTGCAGGGAAATATGGACCCTGGTGTGTTGTTTGGGTCTAAGGATGTGATACGCGATCGCATTATCGAAACCGTTCGCAAAGCTGGTCCCAAAGGCCACATTCTCAACCTCGGCCACGGTATCTTGCCTGGTACACCTGAAGAGAATGGAGCTTACTTCTTTGAAATTGGTAAGCAGGTTAATGAGCTTCTGTAAGCTTCTTTGAATTCCATCAACTGGCCCAAGGCGACCTACTGCCTTGGGCTTTTCAGTGTCAAAATGACTAAGTCTTCTCCTGTAAGCGAGCACCATGCGTATCTTCATCACTGGCGCGAGTGGCTGTATTGGCCACTACCTAGTAGAAACCCTCATCGAAAATACGGATCATGAGCTGTTTTTGATGATGCGTAATCCTGCCAAGCTAAAGGTGTCGACAGACAGTCGTCCTGGCGTTCATGTGCTGGAAGGCGATATGAAAGAGATTGGTCAGTTTGCTGACTTGCTGAAGACGATAGACACGGCGATTTTGGTGGCAACTTCTTGGGGTGACCCGAAAGAAAGTTATGAAATTAACGTAGAGAAGACGCTAGAAACGATGTCGCTGCTAGATGCTGATCGCTGTGGGCAGGTGATTTATTTTTCGACGGCTAGCATTCTCGATCGAGATAATTCGCCGCTGAAGGAAGCAGGTGAGATTGGTACGGACTATGTGCGCACGAAGTATATTTGCCATGAAAAGATGCAGGAATTAGCGATCGCACCTCGCATCACGACAGTCTTTCCCACCCTCGTTTTCGGCGGCAGCGAAGATAAACCCTACTCCCACATCTCCGGCGGCCTCCCCGAAATTGCTAAATACATCGGCATCATCCGTTTCATCAGCGCCGATGGAGCCCTTCACTACATTCATGCTAAAGACATCGCCGAAGTCGTCCGCCACCTAGTTGACAATCCACCCGGCCCAGAAAACTCTCGCGAAATCGTTATTGGCAACCCATCGAAAACAGCTGATGAAGTGGTGGAAGAAATCAGCGGCTATCTGGGTAAAAACATTCTCTTTCGCGTACCGCTTTCTGCCGGTCTTGCTAAAGTCATCATCAAAACGTTCAACATCAAAATGGCTGAGTGGGATAGGTTCTGCATGGAGTATCGCCACTTCACCTATCAAAATCCAGTCACGCCTTCTAGCTTCGGGCTAGAAGATAACTATCCTACTTTGGCAGAGGTCTGCCGCTCAGCAGGTGTTGTGCCAAAGTGAGAATGAAGCTACTCATATTGCAGGGCTGCTGACACCCCGCCATACAGCGAACGGGTTCTAAACGAACAGCCTCTTGTAGAGCGCGATCTGTTAGCGCTTGGTGCAGCTGCTTAGTCAAATACTGTCATCCAGAAACGCCATTTCGACTAGCTTCATGGGTGAAAAAGCGACAGGCAGAAGCAAACGAATAACGTAGTTTTAGACCTGAGTTTAGTAGGGGCTGAGCCTCGAGAGTGACACTTTAGTGAGGTTAAGCCTTGAGATCTATTTGAACCATCTGTCGCGGGTTCATTTTGCTCGCTTTACCTGCGTTGCTAGTCCTAGCGATTCTAAGCCACTGATTACCCACCACACCATATCCACTTCCCACCAGCGCTCGCTGAAGCGAGCAGAAAACTGAGCGGCATGGTGATTGTTGTGCCAGCCTTCACCAAAGGTAAGTAGAGCAACCCACCAGTTGTTGGTAGATGTATCTGAAGTGTTGTGGTTTCGATAGCCAAACATATGGCAAACGCTATTGACGAAAAACGTACTGTGAAATCCGAAAACAACGCGGACAAAGATACCCCACACGACAAACGGCATACCGCCGATAGCGTATAAAACCAGACCTAAAGCGACCTGCAAAAGCGTATGGTATTTGCAGCAAAAGGTGTAAAACGGATCGTTAGCAATGTCTTTAGTAAGCCGAAGGCGCTCTGGTTCTTCAGGGATATCGTGCATTATCCAGGTGAGATGACTCCACAGAAATCCTTCGGTAGAATTGTGTGGGTCTTTGGATTCATCGGTATAGAGGTGGTGCATGCGATGGTAGCCTACCCAACCCTTTACGGAGCCTTGGGCGGCTAATGTCCCGCATAGAATGAAGAAGTACTCTAATAGTTTTGGCAGCTTAAAGCTGCGATGGCTGGCGAGGCGGTGAAAGCCCAGCGAAACACCTAGTCCTAAGGTGATGCAGTGAAGGAGTACTGCAACAGCGACGGCTTTCCAGCTAAAGAACTGCGGTAAAAGGGCGAGCAGTGCTGCTAGATGCAGCATAAGGGTGACGGTGACTACTTCCCAGCGCCATTTTAGCGGTTGTGCTTGAAAGATAGGGGCTTCAGCAGCAGTTGTGTTGGTGGCAATGTTAGGGGCGTCGATTGAGGTTGACTTAAGCATTAAAATCCATCTAAATTAATCGCATCGTGGAAAAGTCTGATTTGATCGGTTTGAAGTTATCCCAATCGTTGCAAATCTGGTCGGTCGTAGCTGTCAGGTGTATAGTCATCAACCGCCTGGAGAATATGGTTAGTGAGAATCATCCCGCCGTCCTCGGCTCTAGATAAAACTCTTCCCAGCGGTTGCACACTTGCTGATAGCAATCAGGGGGGACAATGGCTAAATTTGTCAATAGGCTGATGTTGATCTCTCCTTTGTGTTCAATGAAAATAATGATTTCCCGATCAGGGCAGTAGGTCTGCATCTTGCTCATCAAGCCGGTCGGGATATCAGCCAGTAGATTATGCCGATTCAAGTAAGCCACCACATCAGAAGCCGGGACATAGCTGGCGTTATCTCTCGTAACATCACTGCCCATATTGGGAGAAACCGATTTGATGACGGCTACTTTGCAGATCACCAAGCCTCGTCCGTGAGCCACATAGCCCTTCCAGCCCACATAGCCCAGAGGCATTATATTTTCTCGAATAAAGGCGAACTGCCAGTCGTTTGAGCAGCTTTGCCAGTCACTACTGGGGGGTCGCATGAGTTTCTTCTCGCACTGTTTTGGCAGTAGCAATCAACGCTTTCTTAATCTCGAGGTGTTTGCCCATACGGGTATAGCCCAGGGTCATGGTTTGAATCGTCATACCAAAAGTTTTCTATTGTTTCTAAGGATTGTTGAGAAATGGTTGAGGCGTTGTGTAGTTCCTGTTGTTCCCCAACGTTCGTAAAGAGTTGAACGCTGGAGACATTACTTTTTCGCTGATTGGATAAAACAGAGTTTTAGTCTTGAGTCAGGCTTAGTAAGGTCATCTGACGCCAGAGCAGTGCGGTGTGTCCGAGCGTGATCGCCCCAGCCCACATCACTTGCTTACTAAAAATGCTGGCTACTATATCCCAACCCATCTGGTGTCCGTCCGCCATTAGCGGATAAACCAGCAAAATCAACCCTTGATAAAGAGCAAACCCAACTGTGATGGCAATAATCTCCCATGAGAAATGCCCCGGCCAGGAAGATCGGCTAAACGCGGGACGCAGGCTTGCCCAGAGCACCGCTAGTAGAGTGCCAGCGCCCATCAACACGCCCCACATAAAAGCTGTCCCGGTGAGTGGGTAATCGCGAAAGATAAAGCCAATGATTTGATTGACTAGCCAGATAGATAAGGCAGTTGCGATCGCCCGGCGTCTAGGTAAAGTGATGCCGCTCATAGCCGCAAAGGAGACTAGGGGGGCGTGAGCATAGACACCACTACTGACTGTTCCGAGCGCTAACAGTAAAAACGGCAGAAGCCGACCGTGGGCAAGCGATCGCCATGCCTGAGAAAAACTAGCCGTTTCAGCCGCTTCAAATGATGCAATTTGGGAAGGTGATTTAGGTGTCATTGCAAAGCCTCTCTCGACTCATCAATGAGCTATGGAAACAAGCACAATGCCTTTGTAACACCGTAGACCAAAAACGATAGGTCGCTGCCTTCTGGCAGCAACGGAAAAAATATTGAATCATCATCCGTGCCTCGCAGATGTTGTGGAACCATGACTATCTATCGGCGGGCATTCTGACTTCAGAGGTATTTAGCCTCTTTCACAGTTGCGGGACAGCGCCGGATTCTAACCGAACTTTCCCCGTTACCTCTAGCGGCTGTTTCCCGCTAGAACCGAGCAGACAGATTGTAGCAGCTTCACAGGATGCGCTCCAAATTAAGCAAAACTTTGGCTGGAGCTGCTGCTCAAAGCAGTGACAGCAGATCTCTCAAAGCTCTAATTCAGTTCTAGCAACCAAGCGTACAGACGCTGTAGTACATTTGTCTATACTTGACGTGTCGATATCTTTGCGGCCTTGCTCATGGCGATTATCTCCTCAAAAAAATCTGCTGGCGATGGCGCAAATAAGAAAAAGCCGGATGACCAAGCCGGTAAAGCTTTATCTAGCCAGGCATTAGCGGATGGCATTGCAATGCCTTCTAGGGCTGAACAGCAGAAAGTGCGAAAGGCAAAGATTAGTGCAAAAGTAAAAGCAAAGATAGGTGAGGAAAAGGGCGGCAAAACCGACTCTGCCAAATCTGACCCAACTAAAACCGATCTCCTTAAGGGTGAGGCTAGGCCAACCGAATTAGCTCGTCATGAAGACGGCATTCGCCCTGAAGCCATTAACGACTACATCGGTCAAAAAGCACTTAAAGAAGTCTTGAGCATTGCTATTCAAGCTGCCAAATCTCGCCAAGAGCCCTTGGACCATCTGCTGCTGTACGGTCCACCAGGCCTGGGGAAAACGACAATGGCGCTGATTCTAGCGCAGGAGATGGAGGTCGATTGCAAGATCACGACGGCACCGGCTTTGGAGCGTCCCAGAGACATTGCAGGTTTACTGGTGAATATGAAAGCGGGCGATGTCCTCTTTATTGATGAAATTCATCGGCTCTCGCGAGTAACTGAAGAAATTTTGTACCCGGCGATGGAGGATGCACGGCTTGACATCACCATCGGCAAAGGTCAGAGCGCTCGCACTCGTAGCATTCCGCTACAGCCGTTTACCTTGGTAGGGGCAACGACTAAGGTGGGTGCTTTGGCCTCACCGCTGCGCGATCGCTTTGGCCTAGTCCAGCGCCTCCGCTTCTACGAAATTGATGAGCTGACTCAAATTGTACTCAGAACAGCAGACGTCCTCAAAACGGAAGTCCTGCCAGACGGTGCAGAAGAAATCGCTCGCAGAGCTAGAGGCACACCGCGTATTGCTAATAGGTTGCTGAAGCGGGTGCGGGACTATGTGCAGGTGAAGAAACTAGGGGCGATTAGTGGCGCGATCGCTGCCGAAGCCCTAGAACTATTCAACGTCGATCCCTGTGGCCTCGACTGGACCGATCGCCGCCTACTCACCCTCATGATCGAAAACTTCAACGGTGGTCCGGTAGGCCTCGACACCATGGCAGCCTCTACCGGTGAAGACTCTCAGACTATTGAAGAAGTCTACGAACCGTACTTGCTACAAATTGGCTACTTGCAGCGAACGCCTAGGGGCCGAGTCGTTACCCCTGCGGCCTGTCGTCACCTTGGTTACGAAGTTCCGCACAATCGCTTCTTTATGCCAGATGCACCTCTCTTTAACTTGTTAAGTCCTGAGGATAGTCCTCAGGATGAGTCTCAGAACACTATCCAAACATCAAAAAGCAGTGAAGCGATAGACTAGAGTCTAGTCCCGCCGCCAATTGGATTTAGATAGCTTGATTCAGTGCAGCCGCCTTTTTTCTCTCGTTCAACCCTTCTCTCAGCGACTCGCAAATCTACGGTTTTGTCTAGCAGCGCTGCTGTTGAGTGTACTCATCGTACTTAGCAGTTCGGCTACTGCGATGGCAGCGCCTTTTCCAGAGAGGATTGCTGCGCCTTTCCCAGGAAAAAACATACCCACTGTCATTGGTATAAGCATTCCTGGACTCTCTACTGCCAACGGTCAAGACTGGAACCAAATTGGCAAGCTAAGACAAGCGGCCTTTGAAGCAACGCAGGCCGGTCAGTTTGATATTGCTGAAACTCAGTGGTCTGAGCTAATTGAGCAGCTGCCAGAGGAAGCAGCTGTGTGGAGCAACCGGGGCAATGTGCGGGTTCGCCAGAATGATTTGGACGGGGCGATGGATGACTATACGAAAGCGATCGCACTCGCACCAGATGAACCCGACCCTTACTTGAACCGGGGAGCTGTGTGGGAGGCAATGGGGCAGTGGGAAAGTGCAATAGATGACTATAACCGCGTTTTGCAACTTGACCCAGACGATCCTGCTGCGTATAACAACCGTGGAAATGCGGAAGCTGGACAAGGAGATTGGGAGCTTGCGATCGCCGATTATCAGGCAGCTATTACGCTACAGCCAAGCTTCTCTTTAGCCTATGGAAACTACGCTTTAGCCCTGTATCAAGCTGGTGAGCAGCAGCAATCATTACGGATAATGAAGAGCCTTGTTCGTAAATATCCCAGCTTTGCAGATATGCGCGCAGCACTCACCGCAGTGCTCTGGGAAGCAGGCCAGCAGGGCGAAGCAGAAAGTAATTGGGTTGCGGTTGTAGGCCTCGACACCCGGTATAAAGATCTCAACTGGGTGGCCAATGTGAGGCGATGGCCGCCCAAAATGGTAGCGGCATTAGACCATTTCTTACACCTCTAGCTGATGCTTGAAAATCGCTGAGTTGCTGTAGCCGCAAGGAATACAAAATGTATGGACCAAAGTTGCAAATGATACATTGGCAACTTTTTGTCCGGATCAGGTGATTCTTCGGAGGAGTGTCAGGGTATACACGGATCTACGAAAATACGGAGCGCGTTAAGATGGCACAACTCCTGAGTATCTACTTAAGTGCAACCCCCCGAATTCAGCGGGGATCATCCTCAAGAGCGGTGTGTAGGTGCTGTTTTCTTCATGTATTCATGTCACGGCAAGTCTTCCCCGCTTAGCGGAGAATCCGATATGCTCAAACGCCTTTTTCAAGTTCCCTTATCTACGACCCACCTACCCCCCGGTAGCTCTGCGAGTAGTCACTCCCCTACGAACTTTCCTCAACCTATAAAAGCCGCAGATAAACAGCGACTGATTAAGCTTTCCGATCCTCAGGATAAAGTGTGTGTCTCCGACTGGTCATGTTCACAGCACTTCACCTCGTCTGCGCCTATGGCAAGCAGTGAGACTTTACAAGTTGAGCAGCTCAAGCAGCACATCCGGCAGCAACAGCAGCTACGTCAAGTAGAGTGCAAGCTACGCCAAACATTAAACTTCTCAACCATTGCCGGAACAGCGGTGGTTGAAACAGCTGGGATCTTCAATGCTAAGCAAGTCACTCTTGTACGCTACGACAGAGCCACTCAATCCTGTCAGCAAGTTGTTCGATATTGCCAAAACCAACGCCTAGCCTGGCAGCCTGCTTGCAACATCAGTGAAACAGAGTTTCCAGCATTGCTTCATCAGCTGTGGCAAGGCAAAATGTTGCGAATTCTACCCGGACAATTGGAAACCTCATCCTCAGTCCTCACAGCAAACGACGCCCAAACACAAGCTACCGTCGATAGTGATGTTGATAATGTCCTAGAAAGTAGTGCTTCAGAGAGTAGTGTTTCAGAAAGTGGTGTTCCAGAGCACGAGATACAGCAGTGGCTAGCTCGTTGGCCAGGCAGCTGGCTTCTCATTCCTATTAAAAAATCGCCAAGCGTCCAGCCAACGCAGTCTTCACTCACAGAACACCACCCAATAGACGACGATAGGTCTACTGAGGCAGAGGCTTTCGATTCTTGGGGGTTTATGGCACTGGCCTTACCCAAGCGAGAAAGCTGGACTGACACGGCCGCTAGTGTGGCCCATAGTATTACTGTCACTTTTACGGCAGCAATACAGCACGCTCAGCAATATCACGAGCTTACGGTTGCTAATCAAGAGCTCCAAAAGCTGGCGCTCTCCGACGGATTGACCTGTCTGGCCAATCGCCGCCGCTTCGATGAGCACTTGACCGATGAATGGCAGCGTCTAGCCAGAGAGAAACAGCCGCTCTCGTTAATCTTGTGTGACTTAGACCATTTCAAGCGGTACAACGATACTTTTGGTCATCCGGCAGGCGATCGCTGCCTCATTCGTGTTGCCAGGGCTTTGCTAAGTGGTCCCCAGCGTCCTGCCGACCTCGTCGCTCGCTACGGTGGAGAAGAGTTTGCTATCGTCCTGCCAAATACTGATACTCATGGAGCCTGGCGCATCGCCCAAAAGATTCATGAGAGCATTCGCGCGCTTCAAATCAAACACGCGCCGGATAATGAAGAGTCATATGTCACTGTCACTATGGGTGTTTCTACCGTGATTCCAGGTCATGACAACACAGCTCAGATGCTGGTACAGGCGTCAGACTTAGCGCTTTATCATGCTAAGCAGCAGGGTCGAAACCGCACCTATGTCAATGGTCACTACAATACCGTCAGTGAAGATCAAGTCATGGGTAAGCAAACAGAAGGGCCGAACCAGTTGGATGTGATGCCTGTAGAAGCGGGTGAGTAGTTTGTAGAGGCGCTATACGTCTTCAGGATTGATGCCTAGCGATCGCAGCTTTTCAGCTAATTTCTCAGCTCGCTGCTGCGCCTGCTCTTTTTCCTGCTGCGCCTGCTCTTTTTCCTGCTCATCAGTTGGAACCCATTCGCCTTCTGCAGTCTGCCAGCGCAGCCAGCGGCCTTGTATTCCTTTATAGTCGCCTTGCCATACGCACAGACCCAAATCTAGCTCCTCAAACCAGTAGCTAGATTCAGGTAAATCTAGTTCCTGATAACGGTTACCTACCATTTGAAACAGACGAAAATGATTTTCGTAGCGGTCAAAGACAGCATAGTAAGGGATGTGCAACAGCTGCTCATAAACTTGCCATTTCGTCGGCGGGCGATTGATCTCTCTAAGGGTTTGCCCCAAGTCGTCGGCTTCTGTGCCCGGAGAGAGCAGTTCTACAACCAGGAAGGGGTTGACTCCCTCCTGCCACACAACATAGCTTCGACGCAAATCTTCTTGTTGTGTGGCGCACTCCACGTCTAACACCATGAACCAGTCTGGACGCTTGTGCCAACCCGTATGACGCACGTCATAGTAGAGGTTTAAGTCAGTAGCAACGAAAACCCTATCAGCTTCATAAGTGGGTGGCTTACAGGTTTCACGCAACAGCTGCGGTTGAAAAATATGAAACTCGTCTGGCACACCAGGATCCTCCGGATCTTCGCTCGGGAGATCGTACATCGTTGGCAACGTTTCTGCTGGAGGCAGTGGCGGATCTTGAGGTAGTGAACGATTAGGAAGATACATAAATCACACGCTCAAACTATCTCGCCAGTTTAGCACTGCCTCTTTTTTGAAAGTTGTTGTAGGAAAATCTATGCTGAGGGGCTACGCTCTATAGCCAGCCAGCTTCGCAAAGCTATCAGCGGTAAGGCTAGCGCCACCTACCAATGCACCATCGATATCGCTTTGTGCCATGATTTCATCTACATTGGCAGGTTTTACAGAGCCGCCGTACTGAATAGACACTTCTTTATTATCTAGCAGTGCGCGAATGTGGCCGATCACACGATTAGCTTCATGAGCGGCGCAGGTATCGCCTGTCCCAATCGCCCAGATCGGTTCGTAGGCAATCACCAAATTGAACTGATTTACGTCGACAAGTGCGTTCCGAACCTGATTAGCGATAATGCCTTCTGTTTCGTTGGCATCGCGTTGCTGCTTGGTTTCACCCACGCACAGAATTGGGGTAATCCCAGCAAGCTGCGCAGCCTTAAGTCTGGCGTTTACTGTTTTATCGGTTTCCCCGAAGTACTGCCGCCGCTCGCTGTGACCGACTGTAACGTAGCGTACGCCGATTTCCTTGAGCATTGCGCCCGAGATCTCGCCTGTGTATGCGCCTTCTTTTTCCCAGTGAATATTTTGAGCACCAACCTGTACGCGGCTGCGCTCTAGCTTGTTGGCCAGCAGTCCTAATGCGGTAAAGGGGGCACACAGCACTAGCTCTCTCTCGGTAGGGACGCCTTCGAGCTGAGGCATCAACTGTTGCACAAACTCCGAGGCCTCTGCCTGGGTTTTGTGCATTTTCCAATTACCAGCAATTACAACTTTTCGCACGGGGTTTCTTATATAGGCGCAGCACTCTGAATCGTACAGGTAATCGCCCTCGCCATGCAATGAGAAGTGCAAAGCGAGCTAGGAGAAAGAAAATGGGCTATTTATTTTCGTCACCTTCTTTGTATATATGTGGCCCTGGCTCTCGTCGCTTCACAGCCCAAATCCTTCTGATTTCCTTGGCTGAAATGCCTGGCCTTGCTTGAGATATCGCCCGAGTGAACTGATTGTATTGATTCTGCGGGAGTTCTTTTTCTCGGTAGCCTGCTTCTCGTTTTCTGCGGTCGAGCTCTATCCAATACTGCGCGGCATCACCTAGCGTTTTTCCCTGGTTGAGTCTCATCCACTGCATGAACTCATTTGAGAATTTGAAGCGATCGCTTGCATACCTTTTCATAAACGCCCTGACGTTTTTGGTATTGCGATAGCTATCGGTAATCACTGTCTCTTCCGACAGGGTTTCAGTTCGCCAGTCAAAACTAGAAGTTGCTCTCTTAGCGCTATTCTTGATTGCCTCACCTGTCTCCAGCCAGTGCCCAATACGACGAACCAGTTCAGGCTTCTGACATGCAGTCCCGATACCACGCTGCTTGGCATAGGTCACTAGCTCTGACTTCAGCCAGTACCAGCGTTGCAGCGCTTGGTAGCTGCGTATGGACTCAATCTCTGGCCTTGTATCCAATTGACTCGTCTCACTCAAATTACATAACGGCACAACTTGGTACTCATGTTATGGCGTATTTATATCTACCAGGGAAAGCACTAAAAAGGGAGGCATCTGTAGATGCCTCCCTTTTCTCAAACTATGCAAAGCTGTCAAGCTTACTCAACGCCAGCCGCCGCTTTTGCCTTCTCCGCCTCGTCAGGGTGAATGCCCAAACGCGTTAGGTTTACGCGACCGCGATTGTCAATCTCGCGTACCTTCACCAGCACTTCGTCATCTACATTTACTTCGTCTTCTACCTTATTTACTCGGTAGTCGGCAAGCTGTGAGATGTGAATCATGCCTTCTTTGCCCGGCATAATCTCGACAAAAGCACCAATCGGGATAACCCGAGTGACTTTGCCCATGTAGACGTTGCCTGCTTCGGGTACGTGGGTAATCCCTTCGATCATCTTCTGAGCTTGCTTAGCCTTCTCAGAATCGACTGCCGAAATAGTCACGAGGCCGTCGTCTTGGATATCATCTTTAGCGCCGGTGGCTTCGGTGATTGCCTTAATCTGCTTACCACCAGGCCCAATGACCATGCCGATTTGGTCGGGCTTGACGTACATGGTGAGCAGACGAGGTGCAAATGGCGAGACTTCTTCGCGAGGCTTGTCTAGTTCTTCCAGCATTTTCTCCAGAATGTGGAGACGGGCCGGGCGAGCCTGCGTAATCGCTTCGCTAATCACTTCCATGGGGAGGCCATGAATTTTCATGTCGAGCTGGAGGGCGGTAATGCCGCTGTCGGTACCCGCCACCTTGAAGTCCATGTCGCCAAGGAAGTCTTCAATGCCCTGAATATCAGACAGGATACGGACTTCGTCGCCTTCTCTGATGAGGCCCATGGCCGCGCCGCTTACTGGCTGGCTGATGGGCACACCCGCATCCATGAGGGAGAGGGTGGAGCCACAGACGGAACCCATGGAGGTGGAGCCGTTAGAAGACAAACACTCAGAGACGACTCGAATGACGTAGGGGAAGTCTTCCTGGGAGGGGAGTACGGGTAGCAGGGCGCGCTCGGCAAG
>JBHJIY010000116.1:0-24448 GCA_050042985.1 Phormidesmis sp.
GCCGCCAGTGTTTGGCCCGGTATCGCCTTCACCCACTTGCTTATGGTCTTGTGCGGGTAGCAGTGAACGGATTGTTTTGCCATCGGTGACCGCGAGGACGGAGACTTCTTGGCCGGTGAGGAATTCTTCGATGACGACGCGTTCGCCCGCTGCGCCGAATTGACCGCTGAAGGCAGATTTTATGGCTGCGATCGCCTCTCCCTTTTCCATTGCTACAGTCACCCCTTTCCCAGCAGCAAGCCCGTCGGCCTTCACCACAATCGGCGCACCCTGCTGCTCCACATAATTGACAGCACTCTCCACATCGGTAAACACTGCCGAGGCTGCCGTTGGCACACTCGCCTCTGCCATCAAATCCTTGGCCCATGCTTTACTGGCCTCTAGCTGAGCACCATCTTTGTTTGGGCCAAATACTTTTATATTCTGTGCTCTGAGGGCATTGGCTAGGCCATCGGCAAGGGGTTGCTCGGGGCCGACGAGGACGAAGGACATATTGTTGACGAGGGCGCAGCGGGCAATGGCATCGGCCTCACTCATTTGCATTGCCACATTGCGACAGCCAGGCATCAGCGCTGTTCCGCCATTGCCTGGAATGCACACGACTTCTGTCACAGCTGGTGACTGCAATAGTTTCCAAGCCAAGGCGTGCTCTCGCCCACCGCTGCCGACTACAATCGCTTTCATCGTTTCTATCCAGTCCTAGTAAATTTCCCCGTGCGGTGCACACTAGTTTCTTATGCTATGCGCACTCAGCTAAACCAGACTACAGCGTCTTATCAAAATTGTCTCACGATGACCAACGCCTAATAGATATTGATGACAATATCGCCAGCCTACGCATGCATACATAAGCTGACGATACTTTTAGGGGTTAATGTACCAACAGCCTTGGAACACCTTCACGGGTTGGGTTCCATCTGTTGGATTTGAGGCATTGAACTGCGATGCGAAACAGTTATTTGTTACGTGCTTCACGGTTGTGGTGCACAAGGTCGTGAATCGTTGCTTCTGAGGACACTTCCTGTGGTGTGGAAGCTTGCCTGCTGTTGGCTGCAAATGCCACAGGTGCCAGCAAAGCACCGGCGACCAAGACCAGTGAGGCGGAAAGGATTAGGCGTTTCATATGGTCATCTCCTAAACAGTAACGAATGGTTTTTTCGGATCCGTTACCTTTCAAGATGACAAGTAATGATGAGAGGCTTCTGATGCGTAGCTGAGTAGAATGTCAGAGTTTCATGAGAATAATTAGTATTCTCTGATACGAATATGAGAATTTTAGTATCACTTGCTACTAAGTATAGGTGTTTTGGCTAAAGAAAGAATTGCAACATGTCATCAAAATTACTCAATCGATTTGCACCTACGCCTGAGCCTTTGCTGCAACTTGTACGTCAGGCTGTTGATGATCAGCATCTGCAGGAAATAGCTCACGCTGACTACGCGCAAGACGTCGAAAAGCACCTTAGCGCTTTGCGTCAGATTAAAAACGGTGACATTCCTGCACCGATGGAATGGTATCCCCGAGAGGTATTGGAACTTACTCGCTGGACAGAGCCTGATCAAGATCTAAACCTCCCAAAATCGCAGAGGATGCGAGGTCACTGGCTACGTTTGTTTTCCTGCACCATTTTGCTCCATGCCGATGTTGCTCCTAAGAACTCTGAGGACTGCCTCTGGGGTAGCGATGAAACGACGATTCAGCTGATAGAAAGCGCCAAGAGACTAGGCGCACAAACTTCGGAAGCCGCCCTACAGTTTTTCTGTTGGTGTTGGCAACAAGAACAACTAAACGAGGAGGATGAAAGCAGGTGTTTCGCCTTTGCCATTCTGTCGTTGGCGACTGCGCTAAACAATTGCGACGCTGCAACTATAGACTATTTTAAAACAGTTTTGAATGGCGATGATATACCGCTTTTTCAATGGGTTAAGCAGTCTCAACGCAAAGCAAAGTGGATTCAATTAGCAGACGATTTGAATATCTCTTTACAGGCGTAGCATGTGTATAGTTTTCAACAGAACTACTCTATGACCCATCAAGTTTTGCCAATCCATATTTTTCTGCAACACAAAAAAAGGTAGCTAAGGACACAACACCTCAACTACCCCAAATGACTAAAAGGAGCTTGCATTCGATTATCTATGTCTAAATCACTTAATCAGACTACTTCTGACGAGCCTCTCGGTTGTGCCGAATAAAGTCAACTAGGCTTGTGCCTTCGCCTAACTCCTGCGGCGTTGAAGCTTGAGAATGGCGTGATGCGTGAGCCGTTGGTGCAAAAGCAGCCGTTGCCAGTACCAGTGCTAATACGGAAAGTGTGAGTCGTTTCATCGATTTATATCCTTCAGCAAGATGCTGCTATTGATGTGGGGCGGAAGCGCGGAAGCAATCCGAACCTCCTATGCCTACAAGAATGCCAGCCTTGCCCAAGCCGAAGATGAATCGAAAATAAGCCTTTCAGCAAGGTTTGCTGAGAATCTGCGGAGTGAATCTGAGAGACTAAAACGCCGCCACAACCAAGTCGTGCAGCTCCCATGCCAGCACACCCGCACCCCCGCTCTGATTCCCAAGAATCACAACATCCATCTCTTTCTGCGGATAGTGATAAAAGCGGCAGCTGATGCCATTTTCTTCACCGGTATGTCCCCACTTTCTTCACCGGTATGTCCCCACCGCACAATAATTTCTAACTTTAGCTACCGAGCCTCTGACATTGCCAGTGCCTTTTGCTTTGCCAGCCGAAGGGTTTGCGCAGAAAAAGGAAGTGCCGGTCTAAAAGGCTGAATGCCTCTACCGGGCGAATAGCTCACGCCGTTGACTTGACGTTGCGCTTGCAAGGTTTCTGCCGTTTCGATGAGAACCCTGCGAGAAGATTGTCCGTTGCCATCTTTTGGAACGAAAGCGGCCTGTTGTGTTTGCCCATTCGCTGCCGACGGCTGAATGACAGGAGACTCAGTCGCCTTGCCAATTTGTTGACGAATAGGCGGTTGTTCAGAAAGATTGAACGAAATTGCTGATAGAGACTGATGCGTGCGCAGGCTAGCTCTTTGCTTAGCTGGTTTGTTTTGTAGTGCGGGCTGCACAGCTGCGGGTTTCACTGCGGTAGCTAGTTTTGCGCCGCCGTAGGCCTGGCATACTGCTGCTTCAAAGTCGTGTGTAGTATGGCGAATGGGCTGGCCGCGCTTTTGCCATAGCTCCAAAATTTGCCGTACAGAAAAGGCTTTGTACCGGCCTTGGTAAAGTGCTTCTATCACCGCGTCGCGTACCCATGCCGGGCGGTAAGATTCTATCCATAGCGACACCCACTGCGGTGCATCGTGATTACCCAGTTCAAAATGGTAGCCTTCGAGGAGTGCTGCCGCCTGCTGAGCTTCTTGTGATGTAGAGAAAGTGGCTAAAGTCATAAATTGCTACCCACTTAAAGGGCTATCCGCTCGAATGGCTATCCGCTTAGATATAGGTTTGTCTGCTGCTATATAGCCACTTTTGACGCAGCTATATTTCGGTTAGGTGTAAGGTCTACGGTTGTAGATTCAAGTAGGCTTATCACCTATCCTTATCATTATTAATCCGTAATGACACTGAAATGACAATGGGCTCTGTAGTTTAAGCCTCAAATTACCCAAAGTTTAGGTGACTTAAGCTTAAATTTACCTCTTTATAGGTAGTTGCTATTGCAATAATCGGTCAGCGCGATTCGATGATGCCACCTTGCACTCGGCGTACCCGAGGCGTATCGAAGGGATTGGTATCGCCGATCCATCTAAAGTTGCTGAGGCGAAAGCCGATAGATCCGGTGTTTTGGCTGGCGTCGTAGCGCACAATGAGTCCGTAGGTTCGGCGACTGTACTCCAATGAGTAAATGGCGTTGATAGGCTCGTTATCAAAGCTGATGGCAGTTTGAAAGCCAGCGAGAAAAGGCCCGTATAGCTGCTGAACAATGCCTAAGCTCAGAATATTGCGGTCGACCTCTCGGTCGAATAGGAAGGGTGACGCCGCTTCTCCAATGAACGACTGTGAGTAGGCTATGTTTAGTCGGGTGTAGTCGCCAAAGTTACGCGCAAAATGGCCAAACTGCGCTTCGACCCCAACGTCAGCAATCAGGTTGTTCTGGTTATCGCCTGTGCTGTACGAGGTTAAGACGGTGCGCAAGCCAGTATTGATATCGATATAGGGAACGACGGGGCTGGGGGTAAAGCGAAGCCCTTCTTCTTGAGTGAGTGGCTTGGGCTCGCCGCGCCACAGGTTGAGTTTGTGCCTGAGGGCAACGCTGCCCTGATAGCGTGCCGCTGTGATGCGTCCCGTTTCAGAATCGCGAGCATCTAGCAGCGAATCGCGATCGCTCTCTGCATTAATAAGCTGGGCACTGGCCTGGTAGGTCAGTCGGAGTCCCGTATCGCCCAGCCTATAGTCTGGTGAAAGCAGCACTGCCCCTATGCTGGATTGCACGTCTTGAAAGCCCAGTGAGCCATTGAACAAGCGCTCACGATAGCTAGATTGCAAAGACAGCCTGTGGTTGCCAATTCGCTGCTCGGCGCGGAGAGTTGCACGGAGGTTTTCGGTGATTTCGGGTAGGTCAAAGCTGGTGATGTCAACGCTGCCGCGTAAAGTTGTTCGCGGCGATAGCTGAGCTCTCAAATCAGCGGTAGCGCCAAAGTTTTCCCAGTCGACAGGTGAGCCGTTTTCGCCGCTAAAAGCCCTGGCGGCGAAAAACTGAGGCGTAAAGCTGAGCCGCACCTTTTCGCTGGTGATAAGGGGGACTTTGCGCCCAATGAAAAAGCCGCCGCGCTCGCTCCCATCAATCCCCACAGGGGCAGGCACCGGGTTGAGATCATCCGGATTGAGCCCACCTCGGCTGAGTACAATGCGCGATCGCACCAAAGGTATCGCCAACCCTTGGTCAAATACCAAACGGGGCCGTCTGAGCAGCAGCTCATCTTGGGTCGCCGAAATACTGCGCAGCACCAGGCCATCTGTCCGCAGCTCTAGCTCAGGTGGCGAAAACGGATCGTTCGTAATGCGAACCTTATCGGCCCGCCATCCTTCTACATCAAAGACCAGCTCATCGGTTTCAAACCGCAGCTGATTGAGCAGGTTATCATTCTCGGCTTCATCAGGATTATCGTCATCACGGTCACGGTTTTCATCGTCATCATCGCGCGGCTGGGTACTCAGCCTGGTGCCATATAGCAAGTTGCCATCGTTCTCAATCTGCAAATCAGGATTGCGATTGATTGGGTCATAAGCGCGCCGCGAAGCCGATACCCCAGCTAGCGGCGATGAGAAATCTTCATCAATGGCTGGTAGATACAACGTGCCGATCGCATCGCCCACCACGCCAGACTGCTGAATAAAGTTGTATTCCAAACGGCGACCCTGCACTAGCTGTGCGCCCCGCGTTAGCAGCACATCTCCTTCTGCCAGGGCATAGCGGTTCACCAAGTTCACCCACAGCTCGTCAGTTTCAATGATGGCGTCGTTCAGCCGCAGCACCACATTGCCTCGGGCCGTCACCGTTTGAGAGATTGGGTCAAACTCCTGCATGTCTGCACTGAGCCGCAGCTGAGACGAAAAGTCGTCTGCGGTGCGCAGATCGTCTAAGTCGATGGAGTTGTCTGGGGTGGAGGTATTGCCTTGGTCGGAGGTATTGCTAGTGTCGGCAGCCTCGTCGCTGTTGGGCGTATTATCGGGCGTGCCTTCTATTCCTAGGACTTCCTCTGGTACTTCTGCTTCAGCGTCGTCTGCTGGGAGAGCAGTATCTGGTACCAGTACAGGCAGTTCAGCTTCGGCTTGCTGCGCCATTAAAAATGACACTGATGGATAGAAAGAGACCTCAGGTGGATGGAAAGAGACCTCAGGCGGTGCCACGCGCAAATTAGCTAGCAGGTCTTCTGACACAGCCTCTGAACCTTGCACCTGTTCAGACTTCTGCATAGCAGCAGCAGTCAATACAACAGCGGCGGGCTGCTCAGGTGGCAAACTGATGTGAACCATACGCAGAAAACTTTTGCGATCGCAGGAATGTATCGAGTGCACAAGCGCAAAAAGAAGCGTCTTCGCGCTGGATATACCTTAAGGGATCGCCCACCTAAAAGAACAGCCCGACAAAGCGGGCTGTTCTCACAATATTGATGTGCAATCTTGACGTTCAAACGTAATCAAGCGAGATTACTTAACGCAGAAAGGGTTAGTCGAAAAGGGTTAGTCGAAATCTCTGCCGCTTGGGTTACGAGCAGGGTCGCCGTTCAAGAAACCAAAAATGAAGAGGCCGACGAAAAAAGAAACCGTAAGGTAAACAACGATTTTGAGCGTTACCATCTTAAAAATTCCAAACGCAGTTGTGATATTGAATTCATCATACCAAGGTTTCGATAGTTAATTAAAAATAAAGCTGTGTAAACAAAAGTTTCGTTTATCAGTCAATAAGCTAGAGCAGTAAGCGCTTAACCCAGCGGTAAAAACACCCGCTTGGGGGCAAATATCTTAGGTGCGGCTAACGAAGCCACCGGGATTTCTGGAATGGCTGGGGCAATGGTTGGGAGCCCCACGCGAAACTCACCAATACCCAAAAATGTATCGGTCTCTGCGGCCAGTACTCTCACAGGCGAAACCAGTTGCTCCTGCCGGACGGTAGGCGGAATGTAGGGATCAACGTCTTGCATGGTGAGCTTTTGTCCTAGCTGCCAACGGCGGGCTAGGTCGAGAGGGAGTGCGATCGCATCCATATGCGCCACGGCTGCTCCCGCTGGCTCAGGGACAAATGTCCCCTGCTCCACTGCCGTTGCTAGCTGCTCTAGTGAAAGACTGTTAGCTAGGTCAAATCCGCTGCTGTGCGATCGCACCAGTCCAGCCAGCGTCGCCCCCGTCCCTATCAACTCGCCCAAGTCCCGCGCGAGTGAGCGAATATACGTTCCTGCGCCACACACTACTTCTACAGTGAGCTCTGGCTGCTCCCCAGCTTGCCACCCGGTCACCGTCAGTGAGTGAATCACCACCTGCCGCGTCGGTACCTCTATGGTTTTTCCCTTGCGTGCCAAGTCGTATAGCCGCTTTCCCTCTACCTGAATGGCGCTATACATCGGTGGCACCTGGTTCAGCGTGCCAATAAACTTTGGTAGCACGGCTTCTATTGCCAGCTGAGTGAGATGCGCCGCAGGTTTTTGCTGAACGATGTCCCCTTCCAAATCATCGGTTGAAGTGGTCACCCCAAAGCGAACCGTTGCCCGATAGGCTTTGCCCTCTGGCAGATACTGCAATAGCCGCGTCGCTCTCCCTACTGCCAAGGGCAAAACACCTGTCGCCAAAGGGGCTAGTGTGCCCCCATGCCCTACTTTTTTGGTATTGAGCACTCGCCGCACCCGCGCCACGCAGTCGTGAGATGTCCAGCTCAAGGGCTTATATAAATTGATAAAACCGTGAATCATAAGGTGAATTAAAAAATGGCTGACCTACCTACCGTTCATCGAGTTCTTGGGCTACTATCTCGTCCAAGGCTTGCTCCATTGCCTCTATAGCTGGTAGCGCGTCTTCTGCCGCGAGCTTAAGCTGCATGCTCAGCTGCTCGGCGTCGAGAGTAGACACAATGCTGAGCGGCATTTCGGGCTCGCTTAGCAGCGTGGTAAAGCGGCTAGAAAGAATCGGCGCATAGCGCTGGTCGCCCTTGAGGTAAGCATTAAAGAAAGCCAGACTCATCACCTGCGTGTAGCCTTGAGCGACTTCAGGTACTGGCCCAAAAATTTCTGGCGGCAGCTGAAAGGTTTCTTCTCCGGTGACTCCGATGGTCGAAAAATGAGTGCCGCCATCCATCACCAACAGATATTTTTCGGGTGTTGTGAGCCAGGTAAAGGGGCGCACCTGCTCAGATAGCGCGGGAGCCACCGTATCGCCGCTGCCCGCCATCATCAGTACAGGCACATCTATCTGGGCCAGGCTCTCCTCTGCGAAAATTAGGCTAGTTACCGGATTAATTGCTATCACTGCTCGAATACGCGGATCGTAAAAATCCAAGCTATCGACTGGAAACGGAAGCACCGCCGCTTGGCACTGTAGCAGCACTGAAATATTGACGCTGAACTCGGGCGGGCAGTTGGCGCGCAAAGAAGCTAAATTAACCGGCGCACCTGCGACGGCCAGCGCTGTGTAGCCGCCAAACGATTGCCCTACAATGCCGACGTTGTTGAAGTCTATTTGGGCAAAGATTTTATCGTCAGCGGCCATAGCCGATAGCTCATCGAGCACCTGAGAAATCAGCTCTGGTCGTTTGATAAATTCGTCGTCGGGCACCACTTGTCCCGTTCGGCCAGAAACTAGCGCGTTGAACTGCTCGGCGCTGCTGCCGGGGTGCTCTACGCTGATGACCGCAAACCCGCGAGCCGCTAAGAACTCGGCTAGGTATCGGTAGGTCTTTCGCTCGTTGCCAAAGCCGTGGGAGATCACCACGGTTGGCAGCCCTTCAGGTATGCGGGCGATGGCGTCATTGGGCGCGGCGCGAAAGCTCAGCCCAGGGTTTGTAGGAAACGGGTTTAGAAATAGAAAACCGCTGTCGTTTGTGACGCTGTTGGGAAAGTCGCTGGCGATCGCGTCACTGAAAAAGCCAGTGGGCGATCTAGGCAAGTAGATATCGACCGGTGCGGTGCTAGCTTTTACCCGTAAAGACAATCGACTAATTTGGAACGGGCCCGGTTGAGTCACTAGCTGATTGAGCTGCGCTGCGCTGGTTCCCCCTGGAAAATCATCAATGGCGGTTTGTAGGGATAGCTGCTCTACTAGGCTTAGAGCCGCCTGTGATTGCTTAAAGGACTCGCTCGTTTGGTTTGCAATGTTTAGCCCCTGCCGCAGGTCAACCCTTAGCACGGGCGTGGGAAAGCGCTTGATGACATTGAGGATTGTGAGCCCAGTTTCATCATCGGCAGCGGATAAAATCGCCGCACCTCTTAAGCCCTTGCCGCCGGGTAGCCGAGCGCCCGTGCGAAAAACCTTGCCAATTTCATCGAGCAGGTATTCGCCCTGAGGCGTGTAGGCAAACTGAGAGACGGTGACGACGTCTAGGTCTGCTCGCTGCGAGAGCAAGGTGCGAGCAGATTCGAGGGCATTCGGATCAACCTTTTCAATGTAGGGAACGTAGGCGGCTATCTCCTCGGTAATGCGACCTTCGTTCACAAAGATTTCTAGAGAGTCTACAGAGATAGAGCGCTCTATCGTTGCGCCCAGAGAGAAGGTAATGGTATCGGCTGCATGGGTAGGTCTGATGGTGGATGGGAATAGAGCGATGGCGAAGCCGCTCCCGAGGAGCTTCACAACCTGCACGAGCCCAATCCCTAATCCCCATCGCCAGCTGCCTAAGCGGGAGACTCGCCTGTGGGGAGCGCTGTCAGCAGCAGATGAGTCTACGGCGTTGTATTGCCAGTGTTTCATAGGCTCTTAACGGAAAATCTCAGGAGCAGAAAATCTTAGGAAGACGCTAGCAAGTCCAACAGTTCAGCTTCAGTGAGCTGAGTAATGCCCAAAGACTCGGCTTTGGCCTGTTTTGAACCGGCATTGTCACCCACGACTACGTAGCTAGTTTTAGCACTGATGGCGCTACTTACTCGCCCTCCTGCCGATTGAATCAAGTTTTTGGCCTCGGCTCGCTTGAGCGTTGGCAGTGTGCCGGTAAGAACAAAGCTTTTGCCTGTGAGTGTTTGCGGCTGTTGCGGCGCGGTAGATGCTTTCGATTCTAGCTGGAGACCTGCCGTATTGAGTTTGGCAATTAGCTGCTGATTGGCCGGTAAGTGAAACCATTGAACAACAGACTGGGCAATTTCGGGACCGATACCGTATACCTGTGCGATCGCCGCCTCATTTGCCTGTGAAAGCGTCTGCACCGACGGAAAATTATCTGCCAGCAGCTGAGCGTTCGTACTCCCCACCAGCCGAATCCCTAGCCCATAAAGCACTTTGGCCCAGGGTCGCTGCTTCGATGCCTCAATTGACTTAAGTAGCTTATTGGCTAGCTGCTTACCCATTCGCTCCAGCGGCAGCAAATCTTCTAACTGCAATTCGTACAGGTCGGCGATGGAGGTGACCACGCTTTGCTCGATCCAGCTGTCGACCAAGCGCTCGCCCAGCCCACTGATATCGAGCGCATTGCGACTGGCCCAATGCCGCAGTGACCCGCTCAAAATTGCTCGGCACGATCCGTTTACACAGCGAGTCACCGCTTCGCCTTCTGGCTTCACAACGGGCTGGCCGCATACTGGGCAAGTCGTCGGTAATTGATAGGACACTGCGCCAACGGGCCGCAGATCTGGAAGCACTCTTACAACTTCGGGGATAATTTCACCGGCCTTGCGCACGATGACGGTATCGCCAAGGTATAGGTCTAGCTCTGCGAGCCTGTCCGCGTTGTGCAGTGTTGCTCTAGAAACGGTGGTACCTGCGAGCTGTACAGCTGAGAGTTCGGCAACGGGGGTAATTGCGCCTGTGCGGCCCACTTGCACGGTGACTTTTTCGAGAATAGTGGGGACTTCTTCGGCGGGGTATTTGAGTGCGATCGCCCATCGAGGAAACTTATTGGTAAAGCCCAATCGATCTTGCAGCTCAAAGCTATTGAGCTTCACTACCACCCCATCGGTAAGGTAGGGCAAATCGTGGCGCTTCTCTTCCCAATAGTCGTAATAGCTAGCGACTGCCGCTGCCGACTCACACCGCTGCCGATTCGGATTTACGCGAAATCCCAAATTTTGTAGGCACTCCAATGCTGTCCATTGATCTGTGGGTGTACTTACATCACCAGAGCCTTCTGGCATGATCAGCGTGTAGGCAAAAAAGTCGAGCCGCCGCTCTGCGACCACTTTGGCATCGAGCTGTCGTAACGTACCTGCCGCCGCGTTCCGTGGATTGGCAAAGAGCGCAGTGCCTTCAGCCTCTCGCTTTTGATTGATCTCTTCAAAAACGTCTAAGGGTAAAAAGGCTTCGCCGCGCACTTCTACGATGGGTGGAGGCGATTCTCCTTCTGCCATTTGTAGCTTTAGAGGAATGGTGCGAATTGTGCGGACGTTTTGAGTGATGTCTTCACCGACCACGCCATCGCCTCGGGTAACGCCGCGCACCAGCACGCCATTTTCATAGGTCAGCGCGAGCGCATTGCCGTCAATTTTCAGCTCGGTAACAGCTTCAGCTTCTGAAATATCTGGTTCCAACCGCTGCCAGCGCGCCTGCCATTCTAGATACTCGCTGGTATCGAATGCATTTTCTAGGCTGTAGAGCGGAATGTTGTGAGGGATAGAGGTAAAGCCGTCGGCAGGTTCTGCGCCCACGCGCTGTGTGGGGCTATCGGGCGTGCGCAGCTCGGGGTGCTGGTCTTCTAAATCTTGTAGCGCTCTATATAGTCGGTCGTAGACAGAATCGGGCAGGTTGGGGGCGTCGAGGACGTAGTAGTCGTAGCTGGCTTGGTGGAGCTGCGATCTCAGCTCCACCACCCGCTGTGCCGCTTTCTTGAATATTTCGTCCATCTGCGTTCTCTTGCACTCCTCTGAAACTCCTATGGCAACGCCATCAGCCATACAATATCAGTTCATTTGAACTATAACTCTAGCTTCATGAAAACGCTAAAGTCATTATCTTTGTAGTCAGCGAAAGCGCCGCACCGCGTAAACCCAAATTGCTCGTAGAGCAGTGTCGCAGGGATGAAAGCCGCTGATGAGCCGGTTTCGAGATACAGGCATGCGTATCGTCTACGCCTAGCCTCGTTAAGGATAAAAGTCATCAAGTGGTTGGCGACGCCTTTTCTCAAATGAATTTTCGCTGTTCTCATCGACTTGATTTCACCCGATTGTGAGTCGAGTGCCTTGAGGGCTCCACAGCCCATCAGATCAGATCCTTCTCTAACGGTCCAAAAAGTGACGGACTTCGCTTTTAGTCCGCTTAAGTCAAGTGCAAAAACGCTGCCGGGCGGTGAATTTGCGTGCATTCCTGCTAGGTGCTCGCGTAGCAAATCGCGGACGTCTGCGCTGTCGAGGCCACCAATTTCTACATGCATAAGGCTTCTTCCCAACGCTGTTTCTATCGCCTAGATTGCAGCTTCTGGTATACCGCTCTGAGATCGACGTCGTGATGCGCGATCGCCACTAGCGTGTGATACAGCAAATCAGCTACTTCTCCGGCAATCTCATCCGGCTCATCGTCTTTGCAGGCCATCACCACTTCTACCGCCTCTTCACCGATCTTTTGCAGGATTTTGTTGTCGCCACCTTCAAAGAGCTTGTTGGTGTAGGAGTCGGGTTTGGGATTGAGCTTGCGATCGCGAATCACACTAAAGACTTGAGAAAGCGTATCCGCAGGCGGTGCTACGACCTGCGCTCCATCGGCATTTTCCACCTGGTGGAAGCAGCTCCGTTCTCCGGTGTGGCAGGCGATATCACCCACTTGCTCGATGGTGACCAATAAGGCATCACTATCACAGTCGTAGCGTAAGCCACGCACCTTTTGTAGATGACCTGATGTCGCGCCTTTATGCCACAGCTCTTGGCGGGAGCGGCTCCAGTACCAAACGTCTCCGGTTTCCATGGTCTTTTTCAGCGCGTCGGCGTTCATCCAAGCCAGCATAAGGACGGTGCCATCTAGGTAGTCTTGTGCGATCGCAGGCACCAGCCCCTGATCATTAAACCGAATTTTATCGACAGAAACAGCAGCGTGAGTCATGGGAAAAACGGTACTTTTGGCAACTTATATGCTAATTCACCACGGCACTCAACCCATCTCACCCGGTGGCTGAGCGGAGCCGAATGCCACATTCTTTAACATTGCGAAACAAAAAGGATCTCAACCCGCTAGGATAAAAAACACTGCTGTTTGGATGGTGGACATAGATAGTTCACCCCCAGTCTGTGAGCCAGAAAATAGCCAGAGAGCCAGTCACTGGCCAAAGGTAAGGTGGGCCGCGTCCACTTTATCCGTAATTAATCACTCTTTTTTTGTACTGAGGAGCGCGTTTTGGTTAGCACCACAACCCTAAAAACAACAAAGTCTGACGAGATTTTTTCAGCAGCCCAATCCCTAATGCCCGGTGGCGTAAGCTCCCCGGTGCGTGCGTTCCGTTCGGTCGGCGGTCAGCCCATCGTTTTTGACCATGTCAAAGGCGCTTATGTATGGGATGTAGACGATAACAAATATATTGACTACGTTGGCACCTGGGGTCCTGCCATCTGTGGCCACGCGCATCCCGAAGTGCTCGACGCTCTCAAAAGTGCCATCGACAAAGGCACCAGCTTTGGCGCACCCTGCTACCTCGAAAACGTGCTCGCCGAAATGGTGATAGAAGCCGTTCCCAGCGTAGAGATGGTCCGCTTCGTGAACTCTGGCACCGAAGCATGCATGGCCGTCCTTCGCCTCATGCGCGCCTTCAAGGGCCGCAACAAAATTATTAAGTTCGAAGGCTGCTACCACGGCCACGCCGACATGTTCTTGGGCAAAGCCGGTTCTGGCGTCGCCACCCTCGGCCTCCCCGATTCGCCTGGCGTGCCCAAGGCCGCAACTGCCGATACGCTAAATGCGCCCTACAACGATTTAGAAGCCGTGAAAAAGCTCTTCGCTGAAAACCCCGGCGAAATTGCGGGCGTCATCCTTGAGCCCGTCGTTGGTAACTCTGGCTTTGTCACCCCAGATGTTGGCTTCCTCGAAGGCCTTCGAGAAATTACTAAAGATAACGACGCCCTACTGGTCTTTGATGAAGTGATGACCGGCTTCCGCATTTCCTACGGTGGCGCTCAGCAAAAATTCAACGTAACCCCTGATCTCACCACGATGGGTAAAGTCATCGGCGGTGGCTTGCCTGTAGGTGCCTACGGTGGCCGGCGTGAAATCATGGAAATGATTGCGCCTGCTGGCCCGGTGTACCAAGCGGGAACGCTTTCGGGTAATCCTTTGGCGATGACGGCTGGGATTAAAACGCTCGAAATTCTTCGTCGCCCTGGCACTTACGATCAGCTAGAGCGTGTCACTAAAAAGCTCAGCGAAGGGCTGTTAGAAGCTGCCCGCGACGCGGGTCACGAAGTCTCTGGTGGCAGCATCAGCGCTATGTTCGGTATGTTCTTCACTGGCAACACCGTACACAACTACGACGATGCTAAGACCTCTGACCTCGAGAAGTTCAGCCGCTTCCACCGAGGCATGTTGGAAGAAGGCATTTACCTAGCACCTTCTCAGTTTGAGGCAGGCTTTACGTCTCTGGCGCATACTGACGAAGACATTGATCAGACGATTGCGGCAGCACGGCGCGTGTTGGCGGATATTTAAGGGAAAGGGGAAGCACAATTTGATACCGAGGGGTAACCAATTGCGCTTCCCTAATCACCAAACTGGGTCGCAGTGAACAACATTTACGAAGACGAACTATCTGTACTAGAAGCTGAAATCGGCGGGGCAACGCCTCACGACCCGCTGGACTTGATTGCTTTGGCTGGCGAAGAGACTGAGCCAAAACCGGATGCCGATATTATGCTGGCGCTGCTGTATCACCCCGATAGCCAGCAGCGAATGCTAGGGGCACGAGCTTTCTGTGAAATAGACGATAGCCGAGCAACGCCTTTTTTGATTGGCTTACTGGGTGACCCTTGCCCGCTGGTACGGGTGAGTGCAGCGAATGCGCTGGGCCGCAATACGAGTGCCAATGCTGTAGAACCACTCATTGCCCAGTTCTCTCGGGACTGGAATGGGTATGTGCGCAAGGCGATTGTGTGGGCGCTGGGAAATCATCGGGATAGGCGGGCGATCGCCACTCTCAAAGACGCCCTAAAAAACGACATCTCCGCTGTCCGCCTCTGGGCTGCTAGTGCCCTGGGCCAAACCCCAAAAATTGACTACGACACGATGATCAAGGCCGTCCCTACTCTCATTGGTGGTCTGAGAAGAGACGATATTTCTGCTGTACGGAGCAACTGCGCCTGGGCCATTGGCCAAATTTGCGCAGAGCTACCCTCGAACGTTGTATATGCAACGGCTATTGATGCGCTAATCGAAGCATTCGCTGAAGACGAGGAATTTGGCGTGAAAGAAGATGCGCGAACAGCGATTTTGAGCGTGGGGGATTCGCGCGGTCTGCAAGTGATTGAGGAGATTGAGCAAGACGGCTATTTTTGAGTATCACAGTTGCAACTTGTCGTTCTTGCGTTACTTCAGCAGCCAGATTAGCTGAGGTTGCAATGTTAGAGAACCGTAGAGGATGGCGTTCTGCTCAAACTTTTTGCCTAGAGCGATCGCATCTTCCCTGCCAATACCCAACATAAAAAAGCTCTCCTCGGAGAGCCATTCTCCCAAAGGGTCTTTACCTAATGCCTTCAGATAAGGCCGCTCTAGCTGCTGAATCTCTCCTTCCAAAGCCACATTTCGTGCTTCATTCTTAGCTTCACTAAGCACTTGAGAGTAGGGATTCCAAGCTGTTATCAGTGCCCAGCTTATTTGATCATACTGCTGCATTAGTCGAGCGAGTTCACTATTAGGAACGCCAACTCGAATTACGACTGTTTGCTCATCTACAAAAACTTCGTACAGAGTCTCTCGATAGGCTTCTTCTAGTGCAGCTCGTTGCTGTGAAGTAAATTCTGGTGGGCTAAAGGTCATAAAGCGCTGACGGCCTTGTAGACTTCGCTTTGTCTGAGCCGCTTTGAAGTGGTGTCAGAGATTCCCACAAAATCAGTACAGTGCATACAGGTTTACCTGTATTGGCTCTCGTTTATTCATAAATGAATTAGCGGAAGACGTATACTTGGCAGCAAATGCTATACTCGCGCCACTGATTACAAGGGAGGTTATCCCAGCGCGGATCCATGTGTCGATTTATAGAGCTTTCAGTTACCTTGTCAGCGCAAGCTCGCTTCAAACGGAAGAATTCCAAAATAAGGTCGATGGCCTGTTTTTGACATGGCTGCGGAACCCAATTTCGTTTGGAGATTCTACTACGCATCAGAATAATCAAAGATTAGCTTACTTTCAGCGAGTCGCTAATTTGATAGTTGAGAACAAGCTCAGCATCCAAAATGACCGACAAGACATAGAGAAGTTTCTGAGATGGGTCAATCTTTGGGAAGAGCAAAATAAAGTAACGATAATCAGAAGTCTTAACTATCTCAAAACTCAGTATCCTGACCCACTCTTATGGGAAACCATTCAGTTTGTAAGCAGCCTAACCGAAGACGTTCCACAACGAGGCGTAGAGCATGACGATTGATACGCTTCATCCTAGGAGTAACACCGGAATTACGACAATGATCGATACGGCTCAGTTAATTGCTTTCATCACGTTGCTAGAGTCAAAGAGAATAGAATATGCACTTGTTGGTGGGGCAGCGCTACTGACGATGGATGACTGTCAGCGACCTACAGATTATTTTGATTTTATTATTGCGAAAGACGATATTGAAACGGTTGAAGAATTGCAGAAGGAGAGTAGCGATCGCAACTTTGGTCGCTACCTGTACCAAGGAACCCGAATTGATGCGCTGTACAGAGATAATCCAATCTTTGACTACGTAATGACCAACTGCCTGGACAGTGCAGTTATCGAAGGTCGCAAAATTACCAGGGCAACACCTGAAAGCATAATACTGCTGAAACTCTACGCACTGCCTAGCCTGTATCAGCAAGGGCAGCATCGTAGAGCAATGACCTATGAAAACGATATCTCTGGGTTACTTATGCAAGTTACAGACATCAACGCCGAAAGAATATTTAAAGTATTGGTAGGTGAGCTACTACCTAGCCAGATTGACGAATTGGATAATATCCTTAAAGACTGTCAGCTAAGGGCTCAGAGACGGCGGTTTCAGTGAACCCTTTTACGTTAGTTTGCTAAATCTTTCTCTCACGAATGCGAGACCTATATATTAGCTAGATACTTGAATCTCTTGTGCAGCAGCCCACTGTTCAATATTTGTGTGGCTGATGGCGGCTGCCATGAGGTCTGGGAATTGGTCTGGGGTGCAGGCGAAGGTGGGGCTGCCTAGCTGTGCAAAGGCGGCGGCATTGTGATGGTCGAAGCAGGGTGCGCCTTCGTCGTTGAGGGCTAAAAGAGTGATGACCTGTACGCCGGAAGAGACTAGGGTGGCCATGCGTTTGAGGAGGGAGGCGTTGTTGCCGCCTTCATAGAGGTCGCTGATGAGGATGAGGATGGTGTCTTGGGGTTGACGGATAGTGCCTTGGCAATAGGCGATCGCACGATTAATGTCCGTTCCACCACCCAGCTGCGTCCCAAACAAGATATCAATCGGATCTTCTAACTTCTCTGTCATATCGACAACAGCCGTGTCGAATACTACCATCTGAGTTCTTACTGCGGGGATGGAGGCGAGAACAGCTGCGAAGATGCTGGCATAAACAACAGAAGTCGCCATAGAGCCGCTTTGATCGACACAAAGAACAATATCTTTGAGCGCGGAACGCTTGCGTCCGAAGCCGATGCGACGCTCGGGGATGATAGTGGCATAGTCGGGCTGGTAGTGCTTGAGGTTGGCGCGAATGGTGCGGTGCCAGTCGATTTCGTTGTGACGCGGGCGGTGGTTGCGTCGGCTGCGGTTGAGGCTTCCGGTGATGGCTTGCTGCATTGGGGTTTGCAGCTTGCGCATGAGTTCATCGACGACTTTGCCAACGACGAGCCTGGCGGTTTCTTTGGTGGTTTCTGGAATCACGCCGTTCAGCGACATGAGGTTGGCGACGAGGTGCACGTCGGCTTCTACAGCTTCTAGCATTTCGGGCTCTAGCAGCATCTGATGAAGGTTCAGTCGCTCTAGTGCGTCTTGCTGCATGACGCGTACTACTGAGCTAGGGAAGTATTTGCGAATGTCGCCTAGCCAGCGGGCAACGTTTGGCGCAGACTTTTGTAAGCCGCCTCGGCGCTTTTTGCCGCCATCGTAAAGAGCTGCTAGGGCTTGGTCCATTTCTCTGTCGCCACTGCCTAAGTTCAGCTGCTGCCCTTGTCCGCCCGCTTCTTCTGCCTGGCCTTCCAACCCTTCTGTTGTATTGCAGCCGCCTTCTATGCCATTGGCTTCTCCGCCACCTAGCACTAGCCGCCAGCGACGCAGGCGCTCCATCTTTTCATTTTCACTTTTCATTTTTTATAGTTTGTAGAAGAAGTGGTCATGACGAAATCTGTTGTTTTTGAATGGATGGTAACCCCAACAGCTGAGCAATCAGAGGTAAGCTGGCTGTTGCTTTGCTGTGATCAAAATTCTCTTCTATATCTGTTTTTTGGCCTTGCTGACTGCCTAGGCGTACGCGTTCTCCCATTTGTCGTCGCTCAGGTGCTGGAAAGTTAGAGAATGTTCGGCGCAGTAAAGGCAACAGTGCTGTAAAGGCGTCGTTAGTTAGCCCCGTTACCCAATCATCTAGCACTTGCCAAATACTGTCGTCGAGCAAAATCAACAGCCCACTTCCTTGCAAAAAGCCTTCTACCCAAGCCGCTGCCTGTGCCGGTTCATTCGCTAACGATAATGCTAATCCTAGTCGCCTAGCAGCTTCTGTCCCTTGCAAGCTGTCTTCGTCTAGCAAAAGGCGGCAGCTGTGCCCAGCGATGAGTCCGTGCATGCTAGCTCTGTCGCATAGCTGCATGAGCACGGCTGACCAGGTTTTAGAATGCTGTTCCTGCTGGAGGAGTTTGATGGCACTATGGGTGTTGGCGATCGCATCTAGCATTTCACCCGCTGCTTCGTCATTCAGCGAAGCGCAAGCACCCGGCAGTCCAATACAGAGCCTTGCCACCAGCCCGTTGATAACATCACCTACCATCGCGCTATCGGTTTGGCGGACGTCGCGGTAGCGCAAAATATTGCTAAGGGGTGGGAGCGCAGCCATGAGATGTGTCACGTCACTAGCGATTGCCGCTGCGTTTTGCAGTTGTCTCATAAGATGGGGAATCGCACCCGGCAAATTGGACAGCAGCACTCGATCTAGTAGATGGGTGAGGTGTGGTAGCTCCTTGGCTGTATCGGCTTCGTGGATAACGAAGGCTTCGGCTGCGTCGGTGAGTGTGTGACCCCATCGACCTGCCTCGATGATGGCGAGGCTGAGTTCAGGCTGCCATTCTAGTTTCCAAGCTTCTTTGAAGGTGCCTTTGCCGCTGACTTGCTGTGGGGTTCCCCAGAAAATGTTGAGGAGGCGAAGCCGGTAGAGGAGGTGCGATCGCGCTAAATCCAAGTCTTTTCGTAGATCTAAACTCAGCAATTTTTCAGCTGCTTCGGGCTTTAGCCTGAGCTTTTTTTGCGAGCGCTGTAAGTCTTGTTGAAGGGGTACGAGCGGTGTGTTTTCAGGGACTTGGCCAATGCGATCGCTCACAATCAGCTGTTGCTGAATTAGTTTCAGCGGCGTTTCGTCTCCAAAGCAAAATACCGTTTGTGTCGCTTCTGTCAGTTCCGAGAGCCCTGGCATGGCCGCATCTCTTACGGACGCCAGTGCTTCTGCTAATCTCACAGCTTCTATTACGCTGGCCGAAGAAGCTTCTAAATCTTCTTTGCGAAGGAGGCGGGCGACTCTGGTAAGCCAGTGAATCGCGCTTTGTGTTGGGCTATGCGACTTGCGAGAAGATTTCCACAGGTGGTGATACCAGCCAGGCGAGGTAACGCCAGCGCCATAGCCACTGCTGCTCGATAGTCTGGCGTAGGTCCACGGAATCCAAGTGGCTTTTACTTTTAGCTTAGGAAGCCCTTTTAGGATGGCGTTGTCTTCTTTTGCGGGTGGAAATGGGTTAGCTAGGGCGGGTGTGTGCCAAGCGCCGCATACGACGGCAATTCGCTGAAAGCCCTCTTTGCGCGCTTGTCGAATGGTTTTGCGCATGTAGGCTTCCCGCTGTGCTTCTCTGCGATAGGAACGCTTTGATAGGTCTGGTGGATGAGAGTGTTCTATTTCTTCGCGTAGAGCGCTCATCGCTTCCAAAATGCCTTGGAAGATGCCTGTTTCTGAATCAGTACTGTTTTGCCTTTGTTCTACAATGTGTTCCCACCAGCGTTCGCTATCTGTGTAGCCAGCAGCTTCGGCCAATAGACTGAGAGGATCTAGGATTGCTTTACGCATTGGGCCTTCTGCTATCTCTTCATCTTTAGTAGTTGCTGTTTCGCTTGCCTGTGCATCATTTGCTGATAATTCTGTTGCTTCTACCTTCTGTTGATTGGTTACCCGTTCGGCCATCTGGTGGGTTTGTGGCAAGTCCATAAACCGCACTGGAATGCTGTGATGTAGCCCGTGCTGGATGGCCTGCCATTCTGGTGAGAAGACGGCAAATGGGTAGTAGGCAGATTGTTGTAGATGGTCGGGTGGGTAAATGAGCAGTGCAACCGGTGGTTTCATGTCGGCTTCTGCTAGCAGGGAGAGGCTGTTGTTTGCTTCGGGTGGCCCTTCTACTAGGATGATGTCTGGCCCTTGAGCTTGGTGGAGGGTTTGGAGCGATCGCACTAGACTGCGAGCCGAGCCAGGCCCATGATGCCGAATGCCGAATACTGTAGTCGTGCTAGATTGACCCATTTCAACCGAACTCCCGGCAGGCACGGTAGATATCTTTCCATCCGTCTCGTTCTTTTACAACGGTTTCTAAATACTCTTTCCACACTACCGCGTCCTGTACAGGGTCTTTTACCACTGCGCCTTGTACGCCTGCTGCCAAGTCATCTGCGCTCAGGTTACCATCACCAAAGTGCGCGGCTAATGCCATACCGCTACTTACCACTGAAATGGCTTCGGCTGGGCTCAAAGTGCCGCTTGGCGATTTCACCTTAGTCTTACCATCTTCTGTAATGCCGGTGCGAAGCTCTCGAAAGATGGTGACAACTCTTCGAATTTCTTCTAAGGCAGGTGGTGCGGCGGGTAGTTCTAAGGCTCGCCCTAAGCTCTCTACGCGTTTTTGAACAATTTGAACTTCTTCGTCTGCGTGGGTGGGTACTGGAAGGATGACGGTGTTGAATCTGCGTTTTAGGGCGCTGGAGAGTTCGTTGACGCCTTTGTCTCGGTTGTTGGCAGTGGCGATGAGGTTGAATCCTTTGCTGGCTTGTACTTCTTCTCCGAGTTCGGCAATGGGGAGGAGTTTTTCGGAGAGGACGGTGATGAGGGTGTCTTGGACGTCGGCGGGCATGCGGGTGAGTTCTTCTACGCGGACGATTTTGCCGGTGGCCATGCCTTTCATTAGGGGGCTTTGTACGAGGGCGTTTAGGGAGGGTCCTTTGGCGAGGAGTTCGGCGTAGTTCCAGCCGTAGCGGATGGCTTCTTCGCTGGTGCCTGCGGTGCCTTGGATGAGGAGGGTGGAGTCGCCGGAGATGGCGGCGGCGAGGTGTTCGCTGACCCAGGATTTGCCGGTGCCGGGGACGCCGTAGAGTAGGAGGGCGCGGTCGGTGGCGAGGGTGGCGATCGCAATTTCTATCAGGCGGCGGTTGCCGATGTATTTTGGGGTGATGGTGGTGCCGTTTTCGAGTTCGCCGCCTAGGAGGTAGGTGGCGACGGCCCAGGGGGAGAGATTCCAGTTTGGGGGGCGTTGGCGGGTGTCGATTTCGGTGAGGGCGGTGAGTTCGGTGGCGAATTGGGTTTCGGCGTGTTGGCGGAGGATGGTTTGGGTTTTGTCGGTGGTGGGTTTCTTTTTGATTGTTTTTGTTTTTGTTGGGGGCATGGTTGTGGTTAGGATGTGTGAAGGTTGTTTCGTAAACCGTAGGGGCCGTAGGGGCTTAGCATTGCTATGCCCAATGCAGGAAACTAGGAGCCTCAATGTGCTGACTGGGGGTCCGCACGGCCTCCCCCCAGCCCCCCCGAAAGGTGTTCATGATGAGGTTGGCGAGATATAAGGGGTATCCGCTGAGAGCGACACCGATGCGTCACTAGCTGCTGTTTGCGAATGCCTGATAAATCTCCCAGCGCAGGTTCAACAATCCTAAAAAGCGATCTAAAAACTTTTGCCAGGCTCTGGTGGGATACTGTGTTTGCAACAGTTTCTCTACTTTCATAGAGGCTTCTGCTGCAACGCCAGGATGTAAGCTTAGGGCTAAGGTGATAGGTGGGCTAAATAGGTCGCCGTATTTGGGTTTGCCTCTGAGTAGTTTGATTAGTTGAGCCATGACTAAACGGCTAAAGTCGAAGTCCCAGCG
Organism: Phormidesmis sp.; assembly: GCA_050042985.1. Lineage (GTDB taxonomy): Bacteria > Cyanobacteriota > Cyanobacteriia > Phormidesmidales > Phormidesmidaceae > Phormidesmis. The sequence continues at coordinate 22,087 of JBHJIY010000116.1, forward strand.
CTGGTCTGCTTGGGCGATGAGGCGTAGCCAGTGGGCTAGGTTTTGATCGTTTGCTGTCTTAGGGAGTTGCGAACGCAAATAAACCTCCCTCTGCTGAGCTGGTAATAACAACAGCAGATCTTTCAACACCGATTCGTCCAAGCCATAAGCACCAAACTGAGTTAGCCAAGCGGCTGCCCAATCGCTTCCTTCAGGCTGCGATCGCTGTCTTTGTATGGCATTGGCCCAGCCATTCACTAACGCTTCTCTCCATTCGTGAGTGGCTGCGGCTTGGGCGAGGTCTTTTGGGTTCGCGTCCCATATTGTTAGCGGCACTGTTGCAATCATCTGCCGTAGCCATCCGGCTCTTTCTCCTTCACCGTTTTTGGGCTTACGCTCAATACCGTCTTTGGTCCAGGCAGCATTGTATTCTTCAGGAAGTGACACTGTGATTTGTAGCTGCTGTCCTTTTCCGCGAATTTGAATGAAGGGCTGTACTTTCTCGGTCATTCGCTGGCATAGCTTTGAGTTGGGTAGGGTAGCCAGTAGCTCGGCGGCGTAGGTTCTTACGGCATTAGCTCGGTCGGCAAGTGCAGCTTCTAGGAAGGGTTCGTCTGCGATTGAGAGCTGTTCTGTCATGGCGGTGATAAATGCTTCGCGATCGCGCCAGCCTTCACGCTTCCAGCTGGCTGAAAGCGCTTCTCTTGCAGAGGCTGGGTCGACACTGCGCCATTGTTTGAAGGCCAGTATGCGCTCGCTTCGCGAACCTGTATCCCACTGGCGACGTAATGCCAGCAGCTCAGTTTCAATCTCTCTCGTATCTTCCTCAGATTCAATTGAGCTTGCCAAGGTCAACGTACAGCCATAGCGCCAATTTGGGTTCTGAGCTGCAAGCCAGCGACCTCTGTTACCCAGTACTGAAACGATCAGTGGTTGTAAGTAGGTTCTTTTTTTGCCAAACGCCAGCAGTGTGGGTAACCATTTGGGGGGAACGCGTTGATCGGCAGTGGCGATTAATTCCAACAGTTCTGAAGCGGCTTCTGTGTAGTCTAAAAGGGTGACGCCTAGGTACTTAGCAATGTGATCGCTACAGCAAGGAATCGTATCTGGTTCACAGGGCTCTACCGCTGTTGATTCTAAAAGATTGTCGCTAGGCAAAACTTCGTGCGATCGGCTCACTGTTTTTCCCACGGCTTGATATTGCGCGATCGCACTCGCCGCGCTCAATAACGCTGATGCGGGTTGTTCCCAATCCCAACTTTGCAGCATCTGGGCGAATGCGTCATTTCCGATCGGCGCGCTAGGTGAGCGACGATCGGTGCCGATTAAAGCAGCGCTAAGGCAGGTTTGCCAGTGTTCTGTTGTTTGAAATTCATTGACGATTTCACTCATTTGTTCAAGCCTCCAGCGCCATAAACTTTTTCTCGCTCCACACGCTGAGTGGCAAGAGCACCTCTCCATCCCACTCACCAAATACCGCCAGCTCTCGGCCGCCGCTCATAGCAAGCAGCTCCCACCCTTGTGAAAATGTAGGCGACAGAGGCAGTACTTTGTTTGTACTATCTTGAATCCACCAGCTGCTATTTCCGTAGCGAAGCAGCACTTGACTCAGTGCCATAGGTGCTCTTGTGAGCCAAGGATTTTGGCTAAGAGACCGAGCATAATGAGCGATCGCCTCTTCAATCAGCGCCTCTCCAATACTGTCGCGATAAACCTCAGGTACGGTTGTTCTTTCTGCAACCAAGGCTCTATGTCCAGTGCCTTGTTGCCCCGTTCCTGGATAAAAAATAAGCCTACCGTTGAAGCAGGCTCCAGGCGCTAGGCTGGCATCTAGCGGCTGACGGCGACCGTGGGCAAAGCTCAACACCATTGCTGCTTTTCTGCTTTGCAGACCCCAAAGCCATACTCGTTGAGTTTTGAGAGCATCTTCTTCGGTGATGACTTTGCCGAGTATTTGCCAGGTGTCACTGAGTGAGATGACAAGCGGGTCAGATTGTTCGGCACGCTGGTGTAGGTTGTCTTTAGTTTGGGTGAAGCCAATTTGTGATCGCACTTCTGCCTGCATTGCTGGTGATAGCTGTGACAGATTTTGATAGCTTTGTACCAGTAGGTGCAGCTGCCCGAGCGCTTTCAGCATTTTCCCAGGCCAGCCGTCTTTCCTGTTTGAACTTGTAGCGGCTGAAGCTGCGTGAGGAATTCCCGCTAATTCTTTAACTCTTCTCGCGAGTCCGGGGGCTTGTGCATCTACCAAACGGGCAGCAGCCTGGTCCCAAAAGCTGTAAGGCTGGCTGGGCAAGTCGGCTAATCCTCGTCGAATGATATCTTGCAGCCACTGATCTAAATCTTCTAGTCCGGCGGCTACCTTAGCTTCTCTTTTGGTTAA
>JBHJIY010000117.1:0-17861 GCA_050042985.1 Phormidesmis sp.
ACTGCACTATCGAATACACATATGGTGTCTGGTATTCTTCGTTTTTGTTCAAGGTATCGTTTATAGCATTGACGCCTGGAGTAGCTACTTCAATAGTCCTAGCGATCTTATCTTTCTCATTAAAGACTTCACGGCCTAATATGCGCTGAATGCAGATCTGCACAAAACGGTAATTGTTATTACTCTCATAGTTGAGTCGCTTAAAGGCATCGGATGTTGCGAGACCTCTTACAAAGTCTTGGGTTGTGATTTGGCTAGCTCGAAATTGAGACTCTAAAAAGGGCTCACGATAACTTTTCAGCATATGCTGCTCGTGGAAGATCTGTCGGTAAGCAGCATTAATGAGGTCGTTTTTTTCGCCCTCAGAAAGCCAAGAGACAGTCGTATCATAAATGTGGGGTTGCTCATCTCCAGCAACGGTGTAGCTAGCTACACGCTGATTTTGACTCGTAGGCGGGTAAGACAGGGTTGGTAGTGTCATAAAAACTCATTTCTAAAACAACGCTCAGTACTAAATGTTGCAAAGCGTTTAGCTAACATTTTTGGCCAAACGCGATTCTTAACCCGCACTTTTGACGGGCTTGTTGTCATCGGCTGCAATCCCCTTGTAGGAGTGCCACAGATGCCCACCCAAGAACAATACCCCTAGCCCTAGCTGTACCGCAGCTCTACCGTTTAGCTGGGCTGGGCCATATAGCTCAGGCGGAAATACCGTGGTGTTGTAGCTGACAAAAGCCCAAGAGACAAAAGCCATAAAGGCCAATGATCCCAGACTATAAGAGAGAATCGCATGCGCATTCAAACGAATGGGAAAGATGATAGGTGCTTTGACCAAAATATGAAAAATGCCGCCGCCGATTAGCAAAAGTCCAATCCATACATGGCCCCCTACGACATCTTCTAAATTGCTTACGCTGGCCATTCCCCAAATGTTCCAGCCATCCGGCGTAAGGCCGACGAGATAGCCAAAAATGTCAGCAGGGTTAATGTTGGGCGTTACCAAGCGCACATTGCCCACGGCTGGATCATAAATGCCACCGTACTGAGTGGCCTTGGCAACAAAGGCTAGTGCGGCTGCACCCAGAAACAACAAATGATGACCCAAAATTAACGTTAGCTGCTTGGGGTCGTCCCACTCGTAGTGAAACTTTTTGGCCCAGCCGCTGGCCTCTTGAAGACTTTTGGGTCCATTGAATACATGAAACAGTCCGCCTGCACCCAATACGGCTGACGCCACCAAATGCAGCATACCGATGACAAAGAAGGGATAAACATCGACAACTTGGCCACCTTCGCCAACGCCCCAGCCTAACCTTGATAAGTTAGCGATAAGCGATAGACCCTGTTCATCCAAAGGTAGGGCAGGATTGTAGTTAATAACTTGGGAGACGGTAATAGAGCCAGCCCAAAACATAATCAAACCTGCATGGGCAATATGTGCGCCCAGCAATCGGTTAGAGAGCCCAATGAGGCGAGCATTGCCTTCGAGTAGTTTTTGGTAGTCGAAGGGGGAAGTTGCTGCAGATGCGTTTAAGGTTTCAGCTGATGTTGATACCATACAAGGTCTCCAGGTAGAGAATAGACAAAAGTGAAAGACTATTGGACAACGCCTGAGAAAATAGCTGAGCGTGTGCCCGATAAAAACTTGAGCAAAATGATTTAAAGAGCGTCATAGCATTCGTCATAGCGGTGCGCCACCAAAAACTATGACGCTAAATCGATTAGAAAACACATCTGTAGTAGATACCAAAAGAAATGGTGGTATACAGCCCTTTCGCAAATACTACAGATGTGGGTTGAGAGGAATCCATTGCTTGTTGCATAACAAGAACAAACTCTGGAACAGTCAAACTTGAATAGATAAAGAGATTAGCCGACTCCGGCTCTGCCTATTTTGTTAGCCAATTCGGCTTTGCCTATTTTGTTAGCCAATCCGGCTAAACCCATCCAGCAGTAGGGCAGCAAATGTAGCTCCGCCTAAGCCACCAATAAGGAAGCTAAAGGAGAATTGCCGCCAGCCGGAAACCGTGCGTAGAGACTCGGGGAGTTCTAAAACATCGTTACGGGCTTTGGTGTAGACAGGTGTTTTAGCCTGCGAAGACAAAGACGCTAGCCCGTAGCCTAAAAGGACAACAAACCCGATAACAATTAATCCACAGCCAGAGAGCGTACCTGCTAGGAGCGCATTGTCGGTATTGCGCAGTGGCCCTAGCAGCACAAAGGGGCCAATGGCCCAGTAGCCGTGTGCCATGCCTACTTCTAGCCCACGCCTAAACGGTGATAAGTTATCGCGCAAAATAGGAAGATTACGGATAAAGTCAACGCTTAAGTCAGAGGCATTGAGCGGCGTTTGCAAGGTTCCTTGCAGGCGCTCGGGTGCGGGTGTAACCGCAGCATCTCTTTTAAAGTTGAGACCAGCAGCTTCGGCCCGTGCACGGAATGCGTGCCACCAGTGTCCGGTGAGAAATAAAGCACTTAGCCCAATGTGGGAAAAGGCCAAAGACCCTCTCAGCGTGATATCTCCTGTGAGTGTTCTCAACTCACCAACAGGCCCGTAGAAAACGTCAGGATAAACTGTATCATTCACGGTGACAAAATAGGCGGCGAGAATTCCCATGTAGGCTAACGCGCCCAAGCTGTAGGACAAGTACGCTTCTCCTGACCAGGTTAAAAAGCGTTTTGCCCAAGGTAGAGGCTTTGTTGCCATATGCCAAAAGCCGCCTAAAATGCACAGACTGCCAATCCAGATATGGCCACCCACCACATCTTCGAGATTGTTGACAGCGGCGAGTCCTTCAGGCCCAAAGCGGCCTACCAAATAGCCAAAAATAATGCCAGGGTCCAAGGTAGGCGCGTCAATGGCTCGCACGTTGGCAACGCTAGGATCGTATAGTCCGCCCCAAAACATAGCTTTGAAGACTAATAGCCAAGCGCTTAGCCCCAGCAACACAATGTGAATGCCTAGAATGGTAGAGATTTTTTCGGGGTCTTTCCAGTCGTAACCAAAAAAGCCGATTGCGGTGTCATCTTGGGGAAGTACCGCAGGGCCGCGCAATGCGTGGAACAGTCCACCAGCACCCAACACGGCAGAAGAAATTAAGTGAACAGAACCAATTACGAAGTAGGGATAGGTGTCGACGACTATGCCGCCTTCGCCTACACCAATGCCTAAAGCTGCCAAGTGCGGGAGCAAAATGAGCCCCTGGTCGTACATGGGCTGTTGGAGATTGAACTGGGTGAGTTCAAACAAGGTCATTGCCCCTGCCCAAAACACGATAAGCCCTGCATGCGCTATGTGAGCGCCTAAGAGCTGCCCCGAAAGGTTTGTTAATCGAGCATTACCCGATAACACCCCCCTCGTATCCAGCGTGTCGAGATTGCCATAAGTTTGCATGGATATCTCCGAGATTAAAGATATGAAGACTAAGTGCTATGCGATTTGTTGAGTATTTTCAGTTGGTTTTTTGCCGCAAATAATTTGCTGTTAACGCAGTTGCGTTATCGAGAGACAAAATCAATAGCGCTTAAGGACTACATTAGAATCATTCCCAATAAATAGAGATTAACTTTTGTGATGTTTAAGTGCTTTTAGCTGTTGCTAGTGGCAAGGGTAAGCAAAGAAGAATTCGACCACAAGTATCATGCTCTATGGAGATGACGGGCAATGATCTTTGCTTCGAGGATATTTATTGATAATCAAAATCAATAGATACCGAAAATCAGATTAGAAAAGCGGTAGCTATTGCTAGAGTCTGTTTGTATCCTGTGATTCTTTTTTAGTAATTATTTTCGTTAGTTGAGTGTCTACGGCTCAGTGTTTGTTGCCGTTGGACGGGTTGGTTGAACGGGTCTTATCTGTTTTACGTTGTCTTGAAGATAGGCAGATGGCAGGCGGTAGTCTGGGTCTATAGCTGCGGAGGAAGGCAGTTCGTTTGTGATGAGCGTAAGGGTGGTTTGGGTATCGGTGAGTACAGGCTTGATGACTTCAATCGAATTGCCCTCAGCGTCGTTTAGCTCAATAGTGACCGGCAGGTTTAGCGGCTGTGACTGCTGCTCCCCCAGTCCAGTCGTTTGCAGCTGCTGCGCTTCCAAGGTCAAAGAGACTTCGTACTGACCGTCGGCGCTGGGCGCGTAGGTTGCATCGGCTAGCCCAACCTGATAAGTAAGCACTTGTGCAAATAAATCGCGAATAGTGGACTGCTCAGCGGTGGTTGAAGCTTGGGCAGCGATCGCATCACGCAAATCTAACACAGTGGCATAGGGCGGGCCCTGATAGCGGTGGTCAGAGAGAAACTGATTGATGCCTTTGAGTACGGCCTCTTGCCCAATTTGATCTTCGATCAGTTCTAAAACTAAGGCCCCTTTGTGGCGAGCGATGGGGAGTTCGTTGTAAATATCTGTCAGCGGCGGCTCCTGAAAATCGAGCTTGCCGAGACTGCGGAAAAAGTCTCGCAGGCGCTGTTTTTGGACGAGATCTTGCTGGGCGGGGGTACGTTGCGATCGCATATACAAATTACTCGCATACGTACTCAGCGCCTCCCGAATCGTCATACTCCCGGCCACATCAGCCGCAATCAGCTGATCTTCCCACCAGGACTGCGCGAGGAGATAGGTTATCCAATCCGTAATGTTTTCTTTGCCCAATCCTTCTGCTTGGCTTTTCCACACCAATACTTCAGGAATACCCAGCGTCCCCCCTTCCGAGAAGATCATGCCGTCGTAGTACACAAATTCAGCAACGCGCACCTGCTCAAAAGGATAGGGACCAAAAGTCTCTTCGTAAAAAGCGAGGGCCTGCCCGACTTGTTCAACAATTAGCTCAATATTATCTGTGTGCTGAGGGTGGTGATAAACCTCAATCGGCACCCGGTAGCTGTCGTCTTTATGAACGTTATAGCGACCAGAATAAATGGTGAACTTACCTCGGCTTTGCGGGCCAGATTTGTATTTAAAGTAGTTACGCTGATTCTCGCCCCACTGATCTACGAGTTGACCTGTACTGACTGCCGTTTGGTCGCTAGTAGTACCAATGGTGACTTCTGTTGTTCCCCACACCAGATGGGTAAGCATCATCGCTTGGTTGAGCCCGGTGGGGTCATCGTGCGATCGCATTCTTTCATCCAACGGCGGCAACTCTAACTTTGCCCGCTGCCAAGCCTTTTTGTGTTCCACCATTTTGGTATAGCCCACAAACGGCAGAATGAACGGGCTATAAAGATTAGTCCCGTTATCGACTACATCGTTGGGATAAATCATGTATACATCGTCACTATCCACCTGATTTTGAAAGCCTTTTATCGGGTCAGTGCCGGTCGTAAACGCCATGGTTTGCGAGTTACCGGGTAACAAAGGTTCAGACAGATCATAAATGTAGTACCCCCAGTCTGGATGCGCCTCTCGCAGTGTTGCCCCTGGATACTCCACATCTTCCAAGTTTAGATTGATAAAGGTGATCAAATGAATCTCTTCAATCGGCTGCTCGGTTCTGTTTTCTAGCCGGTACTCACTCTTTGCCTGGAAATATCGCTGGTCAGGATATAGCTCAATATTGACCTTAGTGTCTGTCACTACTGGCATCGGCAGGCTTTCATACTGCTTAAATCGCTGCTCAATTTCGGCAGCCGTTTGTTCTTTCCCCGGTGGCTGATAAGCATTCACCATCGTTGTGTTGTAAACAATCCAGCTGCCCACCGCAACCCATCCCACCACTAGCGCTGCTAGGGTTTGCTTGACCCGCTTGCCCGCCAGCTGCCACGCTTTGCGCCAGCGGCGCTTTCCCTGCACGCCTCTAGGCCAGAACAGGTAGGCAATCAGCATTAAAATGGCACCTACAATGCCCCAATACAGGCTGTACCATAGGTGGCCTGTAAACAAGTGCCCGTAGCCATTTATCGGAGAATATTCTATATCGTTGGTAGCAGCCCACCGATATAGATTGTGATAGAGACCCAGGGCATCTAGCGGAATATGAGAGAGCGTGATGAGAATAACGAGCCCCATGCCCGCGTACTTGTGCCGGGTAATGACTTGGGTAAACAGCGCGAGTATGGCCGTGAGATAAAAGTAAGGGCCGTGCTCGCCAAAGAGCATTTGAAAATAGAGTGGGAAATCGAAATAGGTGTAGCCGGAAAGGGCTTGGTAGGCGACGAAAACGGCCATTGCCAACAACAGGTTGAAGGTGATGATGGCGAAGAGGGCGAAGAGTTTGGAGAGGAGGAGAATAGCGTTTGAGATGGGCGTGGCGTCGATGACAGGCTGGAGGCGGAGCGTGCGATCGCGCCACACCAGCTCAGCTGCGTACACCACAATAATGGCGAATAAAATATAGTCTAAATAGACGGTGGCTGAGTGAATCAGAATGTCGGTGCTGGGATTGGAGTAGTTGAAAGACTGAGCACCCATCGCCGCCATGACTAAAGAGATCAGGCCGAACCCGGTAAGTAGCCAGAAGGCACGACCTTGAAGAATAGTACGGAGTTCAAAAACGGTTCGATAAAAGAATTGAGTGAGGAATTGAGAGGTCGAAGCGTGAGGTGCTTGAGGAAATGAAGCACTGTCATATCGTAGGAGCGGCGTTTTTAAGTTTTTCTTTGTTTTAGTGGCAGGTCTATTTTTGGTGGAAGCGGTTGGGTGATGAGCCTGCATTTTATAGCTGCGGTAGCTGGCTATCCAAGTGATGAGCGCGATCGCAGCCCACAGCACTCTGTTCCAAATCAGCAGCCCACCCACCAAAGGCATCAGCGTATTGTGCTCAAACACGGTCCAGGTAAGCGTATTTGACTCAAAGGCATAGAATCCAAACGGGTCGAGCATGGCCCAGAAAGGGTATTGCTGATAGTTGATTTTGTCAGCGCCGACCATCATGAGGGAGGCGAGATAGAGCATGACAAGCACAATGGAGCCTGCGAAAGTGATCGCTAGGCTGCGGGTGCGGGCGGCTATGGCAAATGCCAGCGCACTCACCAAAAACAGGTTCGGTAGTGCAATCAATGCGTAGCTCGCCAAGTAGCCATCTGCTCGAAACGGTCCTAGCGCGTAGGCATTGAGCCCTGGCATTAGCGTGCCGATAATCATACCTGGAATGTAAGCAGAAAAGGCTAAAAGCGTCACCCCAAACGCTGCGCCAAACCGGGTTGCCAAATAATCCCACTTACGAATAGGCGTTGCCAAAATCAGTGATTCCATCCGACAGTTCGCATCGCGCACGAACGTTTCAGCCACAAACGCAGCAGCGGCCAGAATCCCAAAGATGCTGTACCACAGAGTTGTTTGAAAAATTTGCGATGGGCTGTTGACAAAGAAAAATGCATTCCCCTGGCCCGCTTTAGACGTGATATCGATAAGACCGATGGTGAAAAACAGTCCGGCAATCAGCCAGAAAGTGGGACGTCGGAGATGGTAACGAATCTCGAAAGAGAAAATAGGTAGGGTAGGCAGCATCAGTCAATAACAATTTAAGTAGAATTTCAGTTCGCACGAACTCTATACACTCGCCACCAAGACAGGTTCTTGCTGATCCATCAGCGCCGTAAAATAAACATCGTTTAAATCTGCCTCGACTTTCTCAAATTCTCTATCTGGGCGAGTCTTACTCCATACCCGAACATATCGCTGACCTTGCAGCATCCGCGCCGTAATCAATCGCCAATCCACATCAATCTCCGCTTTATTGTCCACTCGCTTTGTCCAAATCTGTCCTTGCAATGCCGCAATCAAACTGCGCGGACTGCCCTGCCGTACAATCTCTCCTTTTTTTAAAATCGCCATATTGGGACACAGCTCTGCAACGTCTTCTACAATATGCGTTGAAAGTAGCAGAACTCGATCCTGACTGATTTCGGCCAGAATATTTTGAAATCGGATGCGCTCTGTGGGATCAAGGCCAGCAGTCGGTTCATCAACAATCACTAGGCGAGGCGATCCTAGTAGTGCCTGGGCAATGCCGAAACGCTGACGCATCCCGCCCGAAAAAGTACCTAGCTTTTGCGATCGCTGCTCATAAAGATTCACTAGCGCCAGCTGATGGGCAACCATCTCTTTTCGCTGCTTCGACCGAGTGAATCCTTTAAACACGGCCAGCTGATTTAATAGCTCTTCTGCCGAGACATTGGGATACACACCAAAATCTTGAGGTAAATAGCCGAGCTGCTGCCGAGCCGAAAGCGGATCATTTAAAACATCTACACCTTCTAACGTGATCGAGCCGCTGTCTGCATCTTGCAGCGTTGCTAAAGTACGCATCAGTGAAGACTTTCCTGCGCCGTTTGGGCCAAGCAGACCAAAAATGCCCGACTCCATTTCCAAACAGACATTGCGTAACGCGTGAATGCCGTTGGCATAGGTTTTACTGAGGTTTTGAATAGAAAGCATAGATGCTGCTTGAAGGAATTGAGCCAAGAGGAAAAACTACAGATTTGCAACAATTGCAAATCTATCCCGAACTTTTGATAAAAATGCAGCTAGTGAGAATATTCTGACAAAGGCTGATAGATAGGCGTGGCCTGTAGCGTTTCAACCGTAGAAAGATAAGTGTCGATCATCCGCAGTGATAGCTGCCAAACCTGATTGGCCTGTTCGGGAGACGAGAGTGGGTAAGTCTTAATATGAATCGCACAGGAAAACCCATGAATTTCAACATCTGAAAAGGCCGCCTCTTGAATAACCCACTTCAGCTGAACAGGCTGATTAAACCCCTTTACCAACAGAGACTTATTGAAGTGAAAGTATAGAGCAAAGTAGTTAATGGCATCTTGAATGCAGCTGGCGCAGTTCCAGGCAAATTCAAGATAGCCTTGGCGGTGATGGCCTTCAGCGGTTTGTACTCGTTCGCTCGCACAGCCCACGGTAAAAAAGCAGCTTTCGCTTTTGTTGATCATTTCAACCAGCGCCCTGAGACCAGCATCATCGACTAGCTCTGGAATGGTTTCAATGAGTGAGGGCTTGATTTTGAGATTTTTGAACCCGTAGTTGGGGGGTTTGCTGGTTTCTGCCAGGCCTGCTGGCTGTCGATCAGCGGCGTAGGGGATCGATTTAGCGTGAGCGCTAAGGGTGAGATCGTTGCTGTAGAGAGGAGATTTCGACATTAGTCGGGATAAAATCGATACTGCAAGTATTGAGATTAATTCTCATTAGCATCATAGTAGAACATTATTTGAACAAACGAAATTATGTTTGCAGTTTTCCATCCTCCATATGCAAAATTCTATCGGCAATATCGAGAATGCGATTGTCGTGGGTGACGAGTAATACGGTGCATCCATCTTCTCTCGCTAGCCGCTGCATAATTTCGACAACATCGCGGCCTGATTGGCTGTCGAGGGAGGAGGTGGGTTCGTCTGCAAGGACAAGTTTTGGGCGGCTGACGAGGGCGCGGGCGATGGCAACTCTCTGCTTTTGCCCACCCGACAAATTTTCCGGGTATGCATCCACTTTATCGCCCAAACCGACTGACTGAAGTAAAGCCTCTGCCCGCGCGCGGTAGTCTGCTTTTGCAATATGAGAATGCAGCTTCAAAGCAGTGCTAACGTTTTCCCATGTGCTCAGGCAGGTCAGTAAATTGTGATGCTGAAAGATATAGCCAATTTGGCTACGTGTTTGTCTGAGTCTAGATTTCTTCGCACCATTCAGCTCATGTCCAAAAACATTGAGACTACCTGACTGTACAGATCTCAGAGCGCCTAGGAGTGTGAGCAAGGTTGTTTTTCCGCTGCCGGAAGGCCCTTCGAGGATAACCACTTCTCCTGATTCGAGAGAGAGCGTCACATCGGAAAGGACAGATTTTTTGAGGTGTCCTTTGCCGAAGCTGTGGGTGAGCTGGGTAGCGGAGATAATTGGGGACATGGCTTCGGCTGCGCTCAGCCACTGAGGATAAAGATCTAGAAAACATCGGCGGGGTCAGCGGCGCGGAGTTTGTTCATCGCGATCGCACCCGAAACCACACACATCACAAAGGTCAACACAAACACTTGCATAGCAACCGCTGTCTTCATCACCAAGGGAACGCGAGTGATCACCACCAGCAGCTGATACACGCCATAGGAAGCAAAATATCCGGGAACAAATCCCAGCACGGCTAAAATCACTGCCTCCTGCAAAACCACTAGCAGTAGCGCCCGGTCAGAATAGCCCATGGCCTTTAGCGTGGCGTATTCTGGCAAATGTTCGCTGATATCGGTATATAGCACCTGATAAACAATCACAATCCCAACGATAAAGCCCATGGCAGCACCAAAGTTAAGTACTTTGCCATTGGGGAGAGACGCTCGAAAGGCTTGTTCGGCAGCGGCAAGTTCTGTTTGGGTGAGCACTTTTATAGATTTGGGGAGAGCGGCATTTAGGCGCGATCGCACCCCTTCCACATCAGCCCCTGCCGCCAGCGTCAAGCACCCCACACTCACCCGATCCAAACTCTCTGCGCCATACCACTGGGTATAGCTCCAGTCGCTCATCACCACATGGCCATTATCAAACAGTGTGCTGCCTAAGCTGAACAGCCCGGTTACATACACTCGCTGATTACTCATCAGCGTAGACACCACGCCTGTCGATTGAAACTGTTGTTCAATCGACCCTAGTTTCTCTTGCCCAAGGCGGTCGTACAAAACAGCGCCAGGAGCACTCAGCTGATTGAGCTGTTGGTTAACTTCAGGAATTGACAGAACAGGCTGCTCGGGATTAAAAGCCAAAATTTTGACAGAATTGGGAAACAGCTGAAAGCCTTCCGAATTGTCGCCACTTTCAGGCACCGCCAGATCTTCTGGATTCACCCAGTTAGAAAATTCTATATACAGTGGACTCGCTGATTGGACACCCTGTACTGCGTTCGCCTGATACAAATAAATGCTGGGAAACGTACCCAAATCGATATTGGGAGCGTACGCCGAAACCATAAACAAATCACCTTGAAGATGATCTGGTACTAGCGTCACCCCATCAAACAGCATGTCTTTAAGACCCAGCTGTGTGAAAATCAAAATGTTGGAAAAGGCAACCCCTGTGATGGCGACCAGCAGCCGAATTTTGCGATGGGTAAGCTGCGCCCAGCCTAGCGGTTTACGAACTTGCCAAGCGTGCTTTAGCGAGCCTTTCTCTGAGCCTTTCTCTGAGCTTTTCATGGAGACTCTCCATGCGCATCGGTCTGAATTTCAACCCGCACCTGCATATTCGTGAGCGTAGCCACTTTATCGCTGTCGTCAGGATGAATTTGCAAGCGCACCTCTACCACCCGCTGATTCTCATCCGTTGTTGGGTTTGTTGAACCATCGCTGAGGCCCCGCGCACCAATCTGCAATCCCACATGGTCTACCGTTGCGCGTAGGCTACCCTCAAAGCCGCCGTATTCACTGGTAACCGTTGCTGCTTGGCCCGCAGCAACCCTAGTGACATCTGTCTCATATATTTCTGCGATCGCCATCATCTGCTGCGTATTGCCCAGCTCAATAATGCCTTCGTCCGTATCTACCCGCTCACCGACTCGGGTATTGATGCGCAAAATCTGTCCGCCCACAGGCACCCGCACCTGCGTTTCTTCTAAATCGGCCTGCCGCTGCGCGACTGCAATTTCAGCCTGCTCTAGCTCTACTTGGGCGACGGCCACATCCGTTGGGCGCACCTCGCTGAGGTTGGCCAACAAACTGCGCTCTTGCTCAATCTGTTCTGAGAGCGTTTGTAGGCCGTTGTTTAGCTGGGCCTGCCTGCGCACTAGCTCAGCCTGCGCCATCGCGAGTGCCTCACTTGATTGATCAAGCTGGGCTTGGCTGAGCGCACCTTCTTGAACTAGGGTAATATTTCTCTCTTGTGTGATTTTAGCCCTGGTGAGTTCGGCCTGAGCACTGGCGATCGCTGCTTCATTCTCTAAGGTCTGATTACGCCTTTGGGCTTGGAGTTCTGCGATCGCTGCCTCCTTTGCCGCAACTTCAGAAAGCTTTCCTTCCCCCGCCAATAGCTGATTGAGCATAGCCTGATGCAGCTCTACCGTCTTTTCAGCGGCCTGTAAATCTCGCTCACGCCGTTCAAAACCTTGGAGTACAGCAATTATCTGGTTGGCAACAACAAAATCTCCTTCTGCGACCAACAGTTGATTGACCCGGCTATCTTCTGCGTTGGGGACTGATAGCTGAATAATTGCGCCCTTTGGCTTGAGCTGACCGAGTGCAACAATACGAGTTGTCGCCGTCACAGCTACTGTATTCCCTGCTTGCGCCGAGCCAGACTCTGCCTGCTTCTGCGAACAAGACACACAGGCTACACAAAGCAACCCAACAGACACTAAAACAGCTAAACGAGCGCGCGCCATAAATGCAGTACCGATGCAAACTCAAACCAGTGCTACTGACTGGTCTATCGCCTCGCAGAAGGAGCCTGCCAACTCTCAGTGAGCGAATCAATTAGCACCTGCTTAGGCTGCGAGACCCATCTCACAATACTCCATAGTTGGATCGCTTCGGTGGGTGTGCGCAGTGATACTTTTAGAGGCTTAAAACCGCTGCACTGACAATCGATACCTAACGCCTGTAGGCGGTGATATACCTGCCAACGGTCTTCGCAGGTAACAACAATATCCGGCGACATTTAATCAGCCTCTGTATAAAAATAATATTGAACTACCAGAGGCAAAAATAGCCACTGCGCAGCTCGTTTCTCTAGTCTTTAAGCATACTTTGATGAGAATAAATCCTATCAAAGTACTTATAACTTTAGTTGATAATCAATGTCAAGAAATAGTCATTTATTGTGAAGCTGTGATTTTAGCGGCATCCAGCGATGGCTGAAGTGATTCACCTGTATCGCTGCTTAGTTTTTCACTGCTATTTTGGATTGTGCTAGGCGAGATCTTCCCATTGCTTTCAATATGTTCTGTCACAATGTCAGCCACCACTTCAGCGTGATGGAAGTGAAAGAAATGATGACCTTCTGGGCATTGCCATATGCGATCTCCCGGCTTCCTGCACTGCTGCCATACCGCATCTCTTTGAGCCTGAATTATTGAATCTCGTTCACCGTTGCACACCAGCAGTGGCACCGCTGTCGAGCCAACAGGAATCACGATATCGTGGGCCAAAGAATGCAGCGATATAGAACTATCTAAGTCGCTCGCTAATAGCTGAGACAGCGCTTTTGAGAACCGCTTAGGCTGATGGCCAAACATCATTCGTGCCATCTGAGTTAGGATAATTTCTCGGCTACAGGGCAAGAGCTGTCGAAGTGCGTAGTAATGGGCCTGCCAGTTCACAGCAGGCTTAGCATTTACAGAGAGTAGCGTTAAAGACGCCACATTCTCTGGATAGGAGCGGGCATACATCAGTGCTACAACACCGCTGATCCCATGACCTAATAAATGCACTTTATAGTCATGATTACCAGAGCGTTTCTCTATAGCTGTGCGATCGCTTACATACTCATGTAGTGCCGCCACTACCGCATCGATACAGCAAGCTTCATCTACTGTCTGAGCGTATTCCCACGTTCTCACCGGATGCCGCTTCACCAGCTGCGCTAGCAAACGCCGATCAAAACATTTCAAATGTGGACTAACTGACAACCAAAGCAAATTAGAATCGTGATTCATCGTGTGAGGGTGCAGTGGGCGAGAGGCCGAATCCGCTGTTGCAAAATCCGTGCTATTGAATATTACTCTCAATAGCCAATGTGCAAAGTATACCTCAGTACCTTCACAATTAAGAAATGTTATCAATAGCAGAATCAATAAAAACTGTATTTTGGCAGCTAAGAAATCCCATTAATACTAGGGTTTCAGCTATTATTTCACGGCAGAATATTGACGGTGTCAAATAAACTTATCAAGACCTATTGTCATTAAATAGGATTTGGCATAAGGTTGTGTGAAGCACCAGGCACGAGGTGTTTGTGTGCGAGCGATGGAACACCCTGTATTTTGGGTTGGCGTTCAAAACGTAGAAAAGTCACTAGCCAAAATGCCATTGTTGGTTGTTCATCGCGTTCGAAATTGTTCATAAAAACATATTGAGGCTTCGCAATAACTATGCAAGCATACGGAAAGCCAACCGTGAAATACGATTGGTGGGCGGGTAACGCTCGTTTTGCCAATGACCCTGGACTCTTTATCGCGGCCCATGTCGCCCAGGCTGCTCTCATCACCTTTTGGGCAGGCGCGTTCACCCTGTTTGAACTCTCTCAGTTTACTCCAGGTACTCCCATGGGAGAGCAAGGACTTATTTTGTTGCCTCACTTGGCGACACTCGGAATTGGTGTAGGTAGCGGTGGTGAAGTTATCGATACCTATCCCTACTTTGTCAGTGGTGCAGTTCATATAATCTCTTCAGCTGTTTTAGGTGCAGGCGCTCTCTTTCATACCGTTAGAGGTAATAGCGAGAGTTTGGCCAATGCCGATGGCCCAGCCAAAAACTTTGACTTCGACTGGAATGATCCAGCTAAAGTTGGCTTGATTTTAGGCCATCATCTGCTGTTTTTGGGTGCGGGTGCACTAGCGCTCGTTGCCAAAGCCACTCAGTTTGGCGGTTTGTACGATTCCACCGTTGGTGAGGTCCGGACTGTAACTAACATTACGCTAGATCCTACTGTTATTTTTGGCTACCAAACTCACTTTGCCAGTGTTAATAGCCTAGAAGATTTAGTGGGTGGCCACGTTTTCGTAGGTACCTTACTTATTGCAGGCGGCATTTGGCATATTCTTGTTCCCCCATTGAAGTGGGCCAAAAATGTGTTGATCTTCTCAGGCGAAGCCATTCTGTCTTACTCATTGGGCGGCATTGCACTTGCTGGCTTTGTTGCTGCCTATTTCTGCGCAGTCAATACGCTTGCATACCCCACCGAGTTTTATGGTGCGCCGCTAGCGATTAAGCTGGGCGTTACGCCTTACTTCGCTGATACGGTGACCCTAGCACCAGGTGTTCATACCGCTCGCTGCTGGCTAGCAAATGCACACTTCTTCCTAGCATTCTTTATGCTTCAGGGTCACCTCTGGCACGCTTTGCGGGCTATGGGCTTCGACTTTAATCGAGTCACAGAAGCGTTTGATGTGAACTACCAAACCCCGGTGACCGCGTCGGCAACCGCTGGTTCTAAAACAGAAGTAGCTGCGCAGAAAGCAACAAAATAAAAAGCAGCTGCTTCGTAAAACAGCCCTTAAAAGCTGTAATCACTTTCCCTCTCAAGACACAGGGCCCATTGTTGAATTTCAACAATGGGCTTTTTTTGTTTCTTCTTCTGTTTCTTAAGCGCTAGCTGTTTTTATGTTCTCTACAGTTCAGATACGACAGAACGCTGACAGGCAGGACAAACTGCATGGACAGAAAGCTGACAGTCTAAAAGTTGGTAACCTGCTTTGCGAGCTACCTGCGCACCAGCTCTGAGAACTGAATCGTTTTTAAACTCGATAGTTTTGTTGCATCGGACACAGATCATATGGTGGTGATGATAAGGTGCGGGCTGATTGATCTCATAGCGCTTTTGGCCTTCAGCCAGTTCTAGCTCTCTTAAAATGCCCATGCGCGACATCATTTTAAGATTGCGGTACACCGTCGATAGCCCAATTCGGCTGCCGCCTGCCTTGAGCAAATCGTGCAGGTCGTCAGCACTAAGATGCTCTCCTTCTGGTAGGTTTTGAAACGTTTGTAAAATTGTTTCGCGCTGCGGCGTCATTCGCCAACCGCGCTCGTTTAGTTCTGCTCTTAAGGCAGTGGGGGTATACGAAACCATAGAATGCTTCCCTACAGCTTTTGCTCTCGTTGCTGAGTATGAGTACTGTCTATAAACTCTATCTATTGAGAATAATAGTAGATTATTGAGATTTTTTCAACAACGACATTCTATTGAGAAAAGCTTTTTTGTCCATATCGTAAAGTAAAAAGGAATACAGTACTATCGGTACTTAGTCCCAATAGCTATCAGCTATGCGTTTGCGCTGGAAAAACCGAGAGAGCATAAGGATTTAGTTTAATGATTGCCTTGCCCATCAGCTCGATAACGACGGCTAGCTCAACGACAGGCTTCGATACAGGACGTTGGGATCATTGGCTATTGGTGATCTGCTTCGGAGGCGTTGCTATTTGCGGACTTTGGCTTTCTTTTCAATGGAAAAGAGAGCGTCTCGAAAGCCAGCAAAAGGTAAGTACGACAAAGCGGTTAATGCGGATAGTCCACCGTTTGCCGCCGGTTAATCAGCGCTATAAAAGAGAGTGGTTTAAGTAAGACAGCATGCAAAAAAAAGAGGCTAACAGCTTTGATGCTGCGCCTCTTGGTTGCTTTTCAATGGTTAGAAACGAACTAATGCGTTTAGAACTCTGAATACATCAGAGTTCTATTGCCTTGGAAATGCTTTTTAGAGAATCGTCATTGCATCATCCACAGTTGCCACGTTTGGCACAATCTCGAAGGTGCTTTCACCGATGCTCGACGCATCCACACCCTTGAGCACGGCCAAGGTCTCACCGCTGCTTGCAACACCTAGCAATGTTCTATTGCCAGACTGAGTGATGGTGATATCCGCAAAGGTGAGTTCGCCCTCGACGAGGCCAATCTTGTCTACACCGACTTCAAAGTCTCTGATCAGATCGTTGCCCAGATTGTTGCCGACTCTGGCACCACCATCGCCCGTACCAAAGACAAATAGGTCAGCACCACCGCCACCAATTAGAATATCTCTGCCAGTAACGCCCATCAGCACGTCATCGCCAGCCCCACCATTGAGGAAGTCATCACCGCTGCCACCAATGAGAATATCACGGTCTGCCCCGCCAAACAGTCGGTCATCACCGCTGCCGCCATCGACGATATCGGTTCCACTACTGGCGAACGCTCGGTCATTACCGCTGTCACCGCTGAGAATATCATTGCCTGCATTCCCTGCGAGGCGGTCGTCACCCTCACCACCGTTAATGGTATCGTTGCCCGCACCACCAAAGGCAGTGTCATCGCCTCCCAAGAGGGTGATGATATCATCAGCGCCCGTGCCAAAGAGGCGATCCTCTCCTGCGGTACCGTCAATGATTTCACCCGGCGGCGTATCGACATTATCTTCGATAGTGACGTCAAAGGAGCCCGCTGCTGCGTCCACTTCATAGGCTTCACCATCAACTAGGTTGAAGGAGAAGTTCTCAGTGCCCTCGCCAGGACCATCGTCAAATACAGGTACTGTAATGGTCGCAGTGGGGTCAGTGATACGGAAGAAGAGTGAACCAGCTACCTCATCGGTGCCCACAATGCTGCCACCATCAACGACGACACCATCTACAACAGTTTCAGCTTCTGGCAAACGCGGATTGGTCGCATTCACATCGAACTCTGCGATAGAGCGCGGTGGGCCCTGCAATTGAACGACTAATCCTTCAGCGGGGATATCGCCTTCAGTTGTGAAGGTTACCGTCAAGACAGTCTGCTCAGATTCAACCAACGTTGCTGGCGTTGCGGTTACACCGACAACAGGTGTAGTTGCTGGCGTACCACCATCGGTGACGGTAAACGTGCCGGAGTTTGCGGCTGCATCAACTTCATAGCCATCACCTTCAGCCAGGGTGTAAGTGAAGGTTTGGTCAACTTCTTGAACCAAGTCATCAGACACGGGCAGTGTAATGCTGGCCGTTGGCTCTGTGATGGTGAAGCTAAAGTTGCTCAAGAAACCTACCCCTGCCGCAGCGGGGTCAGAGTTATCTTCAGCAGGGTCGCCATCTTCGAGGGAGAAGACATCGAGCGTGCCACCTACAAGCCCAGCACCGGGACCAAATGAAGTGTCAAAGCGATAGAGGATAGTGCCCTCATCAGTCACGCGAGTTTGAACCGCGCCGTCTCCATCTGGGGCTAAGAACTGTTGCAGGATCTCTGCAGTATCACCTTCTAGGTTCACGGTGATGCCTTCAGGCGGA
>JBHJIY010000118.1:0-5780 GCA_050042985.1 Phormidesmis sp.
GAAAGGACACGTCACTATGCGAAATACAACAGTCTCTGCGTTCATTTGTCTACTGACGTTGGGGTGGATGCGTCCGGCAAGTGCGCAGGTGATGCCCCCTCAGGCGATGCTCGATGCGCTCGGCGCTAATTGCGATCGCGCTGCAGAAGTCACCTATCAATCACAAATCCTCGCCGCCCCCAATGGCAACACCCTCGTCCGCGCCCAAGGGCTACTTCGCAAACGAGTTAACCCCGACAGCCAGCTCAGAACCGTCGACACAACCGATTACTGCTATCCAGACACCCGCGAAACCGTCAGCCGACAGATCATTCTCGAAACACCCAGCGGTACCCGACAGCTAGTGGACACGCCCTACGAAGAGGGCTACATCATGTATCAGCCCCGCGCTTTCTCTGCCGACAGCCGCTTTCTTGCCCTCGACATGCGCGTCGCCTACACAGATGGCAACACCGGCAGCTACGTCCTCTTTCTCGATACCACCAACGACACTATCGTCGAAGCACCGACCCTCTGCGACGGCATGGTTTTTCAAAACAACATTGGCTTCGCTGCCGACACAGAAGCTGTTGTACTTTGCCAGGGCGGGCTCCGCTTCGCAGAGCGGTTCGAGAGCGTCAACCTACTCACGGGCGCTGTTCGCCGTCTCCCATCTCGGCCCGAAGGCGTCGCTGGCTATGGCAACATCATTAGAGCCTTTGAAGTGATCAAAGTGCAGCTATTTGAATAGCGGTCCTCCTCCAGAAGAGGCCTCGCCAGCGGCCCCCATCAGCACACCCACATCACCCACGACAACAATCCGGGAGAGACTGTGCCAATGACAACTTTGGGTGAGCCCTTTAGCGACACCACCACAGCCCGATATTATTACAGAATTACCCAATAAAATCACACTGCATCTCTCCCCCCAAAGGTGCTGTAGCGCTTCAGCGAAGTCACGGTATCAAGACCCATAACATTTCAAGTATTATTCATATGTAGTGGTCAGTTGCACGATTTGTCCCGACCAGCATCCGGTTCAAAAGCAGCGTAGATAGATTAGAAGCATCAATCTACCACCTCGCAACTCACCTTAGTCATATGAGCTATGAAGAACTCGCATCGTCTGGCCGCTCTACTCAAGTCCTCCCCACTGCGGCAGGGAGCACTCGCCTTAGTCGCGGGTCTGGCCGTATTGACACAGGCAGAAGCAGCCTTTGCGGGCATATGTAGAGCTGAGCTGCCCCGCAAAATCGATGCGATCGTTAACGGCTACACCCTTGATGGTGCCAACGTCGGTATCCTGATTGAAGACGCCAACCCCGACACCCGCGTCTTGTACGCCCGCCGCGCTCAAGAAAAGATTGTCCCCGCCTCCAACGTCAAGCTGCTCACCACCGCCGCTGCCCTTCACAACCTCGGCCCCGACTTCAGCATTCGCACCTCTGTCTACGGTCAGCCAAACTCTCCCGACCAAGACCTATTTGTTGTCGGCAGAGGTGATCCCACCTTCACCAGCTACCAAATCAACCTGCTCTCTGGCCAGCTAAAGCAACAGGGCATCCGCCGCGTCAATAGCCTCACCGCCATAGACAGCTACTTCGCAGGCCCCGCAGCCAACCCCTACTGGGATGAAGAAGACTACCGCGCAGGCTACGGCGCACCCGCCAACAGCCTTATTCTCAACCGCAACGAACTGGGATTCACCTCCATTCCAAACCGAGCCGGTCAACCGCTTAGCATCGTATGGGACCGCCCAGAATTTGTTCGTGGCTGGCGCATTGAGAACAACACTCGCACCGTCGGTGGCGGCAATGAATTTATCGATGCGGGCCAGAGACCCGGACAAAAAGTGATGAACGATCGCGGTCAGTTAATTGCTGGCACGGCTAGCGACAACAGTTCTATCGCGGTGCTCGATCCTGGCAGCTACTTTGCCGAGCAATTTCAACAAAGCCTCAATGCCTATGGCCTGCCTACCGCTCGCGCCCAGGCAACCACAGCCAGCGCACCCAACGGGCTAGTCGAACTTGCGGCCATCCAATCCCCGCCGCTACGAGCCTTTATTGATCCAACAAATCTCTACAGCGTCAATATCTACGCTGAGTCCATGCTCAAAACCCTGGGCCGCAACGTAAATCCGACTACGCAGGATGCCTATGCCTCCGGCGCAGCCGCAGTTAGCCAGGTGCTTACCGACTTGGGTGTGCGCTCCGATAGTGTCAGCATCGTCGATGGCTCCGGACTCTCTCGCCGAAACCAGGCCACCCCCGAAGCCTTTGTAGATACGCTTCAGGCCATGGCCAAAACCAGCAATGCTAGCATCTACCGCAACTCACTAGCAGTTGCTGGACGCAGCGGCACGCTGCGCAACAGAATGCGCGGGACCAACGCAGAAGGGCGATTCCAGGGGAAAACAGGCACGCTCAGCGGCACCTACACCTTGAGCGGCTATCTCAACCCGCCGAACCATCCCTCCCTGGCGCTCAGCATCCTGGTAAATGACACAGACTCCAGCGGTCGCGACGTCCGCAGCCTCATCGACCAGATTGTGACCCACGCGTCCAATCTAGACGACTGCTAGCTGTTAGCATTAGCTAGATTCTAGATTGATGTACGCTCTCGACAGATTCATACCAGGCAAGTCACTCTCGTGCACCAGCACCTGCAAGTAGCCAGCGTCGCCAAACCATAGGTCAACCGCTTTGCTAGAGTTCACACTGAGCAAATTGCACCAGCGCTGGGCATTCCTCATGTCCAGCGTTTTTCGCTTTTCGTAGTCGTATAGCCACTGAGGATTCACCTCCCGCACCACATAGGCAGCTGAGCGAGGATCGTGCCCAATTCCCGCGACGTGACCCAAGAGCTTGCCCACATAATTTCTGGAGAGTTCTCTAGCCATGTCATCTAAGGGCTCTTCGCTAATATCAAAATTGTTGCACAGCGCATAAAAGTCATCCGTCGCCCACCGTGGGATATCCGGCAACAGATCAAACGACAATGTGTGCGGCACTAGTCCCTCGTACCAGTCTGTAGCCATCTCTTCCCAGCTGGGTTGCTCCAATGGCTGAACAGAGTCTGGCTGCAGAGAGTCTGGCTGCAAAGAGTCATCTCCCTGCCAAAGGAGAATTTGTTCCGCAGAATCCTCACCCTCACCAACAAAGAGATAAAGCATGCCCTGCGACGGAAAAGGGCTATCTGTAAACCGTGGCAGCTGTGCGAAATTTATTTGCAGGATAAAACACAAATACTCTCCGCCATACTGACTTCTCGGCCAACCCATAGACGGTGGCAAATCAGGGGTACCGCCGATTCGACTTTGCCCAACGTCTCCCTTGCGCGCCTGTTCTAATCCCATATAGATAGCAGGTTCCACACTACTCAGAATTTGAGCTTGATGTTGCGACAAACCATATTTGCGAATGAGTGATATTAAGGGCTCTGTATTCATCGGCTCTGTATTCATCAGAATTAGAAACGGGACACCACCAGAAAATACAACGGCTACGGCAGCTTTTCTGACAATCTGTAATAATCAGCTATGGAAAGTAGGTCCCAAGCGATGGTACAAGCACCCACAAAGCCTCTCACGCTAGAAGATTTTTTGCAGCTGCCAGAGACCAAACCGGCCAGTGAGTACATCGATGGTCAAGTCATTCAGAAGCCAATGCCAAAGACAGCGCACAGTGGAATACAGGCAGGCCTAATTAAAGCAATTGACCCCGTACTCAACCCTGACAAAGTTGGCCGTGCTTTTCCTGAACTGCGCTGCTCTTTCAATAACCGCTCAATCGTTCCAGATTTGACGGTTCTACCTTGGTCAAAAATTCCTCGTGACGAGAAAGGAAAACTAGCTGACGAGCTTTTGGCTGCACCTGATTGGATGATTGAAATTTTGTCTCCTCAGCAGAGTCAAACAAAAGTGGTCAAAAAGATTATGCATGCGCTGTCTCATGGGACGGCGATGGGCTGGCTGGTCGATCCAGAGGAAGAATGCGTATTCGTCTATACTCCCGATTTTAAGACGACTCTTTACGAGGAAGCTGATGATTTGCTCCCAGTGCCAGCGTTTGCGATCGCATTTAAGCTAACGGTCGGTGAGCTAGTAGCCTGGCTGTACGAATAAAACGGATAAATAAAACAACAAAACGCGCCTGCTACGTGTGAAGCGATCGCAGGCGCGCTATTCTCTCGTGTATTGGGCTTTAGCGATAGACATTATCGGAGGTAGTGAGATATTTGTGTAAGCTTAGGCTCTTCTCCTATTTTTCTTTGTACTGTTCCCTATCGACGGTGAGCTAAACGGAAGTTGTGTAGTCCGCAGGCTGTTGCCATCACCTCATCGACGAGTCGTCCATGCGATTTCGAAATTTCTGCACCAAAATCTGACAGCGTTTGATACAGCCAATTTGATGCTCTACCTCGACGCGTAAAAGTGCAATAAGTTTGGCTCGTCCAGGGCAGACGCCTACCAAAAATAACCAGCAGCAAAGGCACCTACGTAAAAGTGTTTAGCACCTCCGTAATATTTATTAGTAATTGCAAGAGCCGAGTACGGATTTGGTAAAAAATCACACTCAGTATCTGCGACAAATATTTCTTTTGTGAAAACTTTGCTTTGCTTTCCTCCTGAAAACCAAGAGATTTATCTTTTTCTTGTAAAGCTAGTGAAAGAAAATATACAAGCAAAGCACCATTCAAGATAAGTTGTTTTATAGCTACTGCATCAAATAAATAAACAGAACGTATATCTATGGTTCAAGCACTTTACATGACTACGAAGAACAAAGATTAAACAAAGATAACAACTTCATACCTCCCTAACTCTCTGAGCTATATCGCTCTTAGGCTCTAGGTTTCCAGTTCATCCTATTCGTTAGGGATACTACTAAAGAACAAAGTGAAAGGCCGATTTAGAGGCAGAAAATTTGCCTTGCAATTTGTCTTGTAAAAGTAAGCGCAGAAAGCGTGTTCAGCAGCAGGTCTTCACTACATATTCTCCTCATTCTGACCCATAAGCTCTACCCATCATAGTATGAACAATTTATTGAATGGTGCGTTGCCCCTCTCTTCACAACACGCTCTAAACTTTGCTGAAAAATATTCTCTAGATAGCAATTCACGGCAAAGTCAACAGTTTCTAGATCAGAATATCGCCTTCGTTACTGCGGACTTAGCAGATGTTGAAGCCTTAATCCAGGGGCTAGAAGACATGAAGGTTGTTCTGATTGGTGAGCAGCAAAATGGCATAGACCAGATCACATCTGTACTGGCCCAGTACGATAGCCTCAACGAAGTTCATATTTTTTCTCATGGCGACAGGGGCTCCCTACAGCTAGGAAGCACTACCCTCAACAACACCAATAGACAAAAGTACGATAGTAATTTTCAGCAGTGGGGACAGGCCCTGTCTGATAAAGCAGACATCCTTTTATATGGCTGTCACTTTGCAGCAACAGACGAAGGAGTTGCCCTTGTTGATTCCATCAGCCGCTCGAGTGGCGCTGATGTAGCCGCATCTGATGACCTTACAGGGATGGGCGGAGATTGGCAGCTTGAAGTCAAACGAGGTGAAATTGAAAGTCAAGTTGCCTTAAATGCAACAACCCAAGCTAACTATAAAGGCACACTCGAAACGTCAGAAAACGGTGGACTTGAAAACAATAGCGATGTTTTCACCTATGAAGGCAATCAATACGTGCTGACGACAGCAGCAGCAAACTGGACAGCAGCACAGGCAGAAGCAGAAAGCCTAGGCGGTAACTTAGTCACCATCAATTCGGCAGCGGAAGAGGCTTGGC
>JBHJIY010000119.1:0-7573 GCA_050042985.1 Phormidesmis sp.
CGCCCAGCCGCCTTCACCTCGCCCTGGCTGCCATGAATCTCAAGCACACCATATAAGCGCTCCACCATCTGCACCCCAGGCCTCACCACCGCTGACTTCAGCGCCACATCTGTAATCCGATTGATTTCAATACCAGGAGACACCTCAATCCACAGCGACGCATCACCCGGTAAAGGCAAAAATCCAATAGAAACCGTACCGATGTAGGCTGCATGCTGGGGCTGAAGATTGTCTAGATAAACGTAGCTGCGAAGTTCTACACCCAAGGTTTTGTCGACCGCTCTATTTGGATAAAAATTAAGTCAATTAGCTGATATCACTCAGCCAAAACACGTAGTTTTTCGTTTACGTCACTTAATAATATGCTTTTGCCGAGACATTTGAACGTTCTCTCCCCCTGAAGGCTAATGACCTAAGTGAATCCACAGAGCCTAGCAACTACATCCATAAAGCTGAGATAAAGCAAGAGCTGGGATCGGGGTGAGAGTTTAAAGAGCCTTCGTGAGAAAAATAGTTTTTCAGCCAAAAAAATGGTCAAATGCATTGTCAGGTAAGACTATCAAGATTTTTTACTTCAATTACACCGATGTGATCCGAAACACCTGAAAAGTTCGCTACTTCTACGCTCACAGGATTTCGACACGATCCGAAAGAATGTAATAGAGTTCTTAAATTTCGTCACTATCTAGATTTATTCACTATGCAAGTACTTCAAGACACTAAGTCTTCTGCCACTCAGTCAGATTCAGAAACTTCAGATACGTTTCGCCAAAAAGGCGCGTCCAACGATCCAGACCGCGACGTTATGTGTCTCGTTTTCTCAGATGGCAGCGTAAGAACCATAACCCCCAAATCTCAAGCATCCTGAACTTTCGAACCCGTCACAGCCTAAAGCAGGTCCGAGGAAGATAAAACGTGGGAAGGCGAGCACACCTACAGCAGCTAAGTCATTCACTGATAAAAGCATCCCGCCATACAGTCAAACGCAGCTTCAACCACGCAGGCACCCAAGCGCTACTGAGGATATTCCTCGCTCAGCGCTGCCCTGTCTGTGCTCGCACCACATCAACGCCCTTCTGCACAGACTGTCAGCGCCAAATTGATTCCGTCTGCTATCCCGTTAAAGGCTGGCAGCTCAGCGCAACCGATAGCATCGCCATCGGCGCGCTTGGCGAGTACCGTGGCACCCTCAAACAAGCTATCCTCGCCCTGAAATACAAAAATTGTCCTGAGGTTGCCCGCAGCCTGGGGGCGGCTTTAGCTCAGCGATGGCAAGCGCAAGTGCCAATGAAGCAAACAAATATCTACGCTGTACCTATTCCACTCCACCCAAACAGGCTGGCTCAGCGCGGATACAACCAGGCAGCCCTCATTGCAGAAGGCTTCTGCCGAGTTAGTGGGCTTCCTGTACTAAGCCATGGATTGGTTCGCGCTGAAGACACGCTGCCACAGCATCAGCTAGGCGTGGAAGACCGGCAGAGCAACCTAGAATCGGCATTCACGATAGGTAAAGCACTACAAAACGTGCATCGCCGAGCCAAGACGCCACCTAAAATCTTGTTGATAGATGATATCTACACCACTGGGACGACGGCCCAAAGTGCGGCGCAAACATTAGCAACCGCTGGACTACAAGTAATTGGCATGCTGGCGCTAGCAAGGGCTATGAGTAACTAAAGAGGACGTGACACTGCGCTAGGCAGATTCGGCAGTAGCTGGCTGAGTAGGAAGCGTACTGACGTAGGCGATCGCGTCAAAAGCCATCTGAGCATCTAGCCCCGTGATTTGTGAGAACTGAGCCGGTGTGAGATTGAGGCTGTGGGTGATATGCTGCCACTGGTTTTGCTGCCACGCTTTGAGGCGCTCGTGAGCAGTGGTCAGAAAAGGAACACCTTTTACCATAGGAATAGTGAGCCAGCTTTTAACTAGGGTTTCTACCAGGGCTAGCTCAATTAGGCCATGAGGATACTGGCTGAGGAGTTCGCCCAGGTAACTCTCAAAAGCACTCGCTTCTTCGCCCATTAGGATGTAGCTATCTATAATGTGCTGAATACGCTGCTGGCCAATGCGGTGCTGTAAATCCATAATATTTGGCGTAACCACGACGAGGATATGGTTAGTGCATCCGGTATGGAGTGCATCCCTTCTAAGATCTTATCCTCCTAGGGGTTAGATTTTAGGTTTGCTTTATATAGCGCAAACTGAAGAGGGAAATGAGTAATTGTGTGAAAGCTTAACACCTGATTAAAGGGTGATTAAGCCTCGAAAGGTAGAAGAACCGATTTGGAGGGTAGATGCTGCGATGGAAGCCCAATTAGTGCTGCGCCAATGCCGACTCATCGGTCAGGAGGAACTGGTCGATATTGCGATCGCAGATCAATATATTGAGGCAATTGCCCCCCATCTTCCTATGACAGGCGTCACGGAACTGATGATTAATGGCAGGCTAGTGAGTCCGCCGTTTGTAGAGTCGCATATCCATTTGGACTCGGTGATGACGGCAGGAGAGCCGAGGTGGAATGAGAGCGGCACGCTGTTTGAAGGGATTGATATTTGGCGCGATCGCAAAGCCAGCCTCACCCTCGAAGACGTAAAGACACGGGCCATCAAAGCCCTGAAGCAACAGGCAAGCTATGGCGTTTTATTCGTGCGCTCTCACGCCGACGTCAGTGAAGCCAGCCTCACCGCGCTCAAAGGATTACTAGACGTTCGAGAAGCCGTAAAAGACTGGATCACCTTGCAGATAGTAGCTTTTCCACAGGATGGGCTGTACGGGCATCCAAAAAACGAAGCACTCATGGAAGAAGCGCTAAAACTAGGCGCTGACGTAGTCGGTGGCATTCCTCACTACGAACTCACACGAGAAGACGGCGTGCGCTCGGTGCATCGGATCTTTGAGCTGGCCCAGCAGTATGACCGGCTGATCGATATCCACTGCGATGAAATAGACGATCCGCAGTCTCGCTTTTTGGAAGTGGTTGCAGCCTGTGCGATTCGGAATGGAATAGGCGATCGCGTTACGGCCAGCCACACCACAGCATTTGGCTCTTACAACGACGCCTACGCGCTCAAGCTCATGGGCATTTTGAAACGAGCCCAGCTCAACTTCATTGCAAATCCACTCATCAACATCACACTGCAAGGACGAACAGATACTTACCCAAAACGGCGCGGGGTAACGCGAGTAAAAGAGCTTTGGCAGAACGGCCTGAATGTGAGCTTGGGTCATGACTGCATTCAAGACCCCTGGTACAGCCTAGGAACGGGCAATTTGCTATCGGTGGCGGAGATGGCAGTGCATGTATGCCAGATGACAGGCCAAGCAGAGATAGATGCTTGCTTCGATATGGTGACAGCGGGCGGGGCCAAAACGCTGAATCTGGGAGACGCGTACGGCATAGAAGTGGGGAAACCTGCGAACCTAGTGGTGTTGGAAGCGAGAAGA
Organism: Phormidesmis sp.; assembly: GCA_050042985.1. Classification (GTDB taxonomy): domain Bacteria; phylum Cyanobacteriota; class Cyanobacteriia; order Phormidesmidales; family Phormidesmidaceae; genus Phormidesmis. The sequence goes on from JBHJIY010000119.1 coordinate 3,446, forward strand.
CGGTAAGAGGCGATTCTAGAGCGGGCGCCAGCACGGTGGGTGATTTCAAAAGGAGTCGTGCTGGTGGAGACAGTCCCTGCGAAAGTTAAGTGGCAGGGGTAGTAGCAGGCGTCTTCCATCCTTCCGCGCTGGGTACTGGCTGAGTACTTACTGAATGAGGAGCGGGGTTTTGGCTTGGTGGTCTATTATGATGATAAGTTTTTGCGGGGTTCTGCGTAGACTGGCTCCTGCCTGAATTTTTCACCACTCCCACTCCTAATGCCTTCATCTCCTCGCGACAAGAAATCGACTCAGGATAAGACAACTGGTAAGAAGGCTGCGGAGTCTTCGACCACGGCGAAAAAAACGAAGGCATCGGCAGCAAAGCGGACAACGAAAAAGGCCTCGACGAAAAGCACGGCGAAAACGACAGCAAAGAAAACAGCAGGAAGCACAGCTAAAGCTACGGCCAAAAGCACGGCCAAAAGCACAGCCAAAACAGCGGCAAAAAAAACAACGACAACCCAAAAATCGGCAAAGGCAAAACCCACCACACATATAGACGGATTGGCAAAAGGGCGCGCGCTGACAGACCTATCTGATGCGAAGGATCTGATTCGGATCAGTGGCGCGCGGCAGCACAACCTAAAGAATGTGAGTCTCGACCTACCTCGGGACAAAATGGTCGTGTTCACAGGGGTTTCCGGTTCAGGAAAGTCTTCGCTGGCATTCGATACGATTTTTGCCGAGGGGCAAAGGCGATATGTAGAGTCGCTAAGTGCCTACGCCAGACAGTTTTTGGGACAGGTCGATAAGCCAGATGTAGACGCCATTGAAGGGCTGAGTCCAGCGATTTCGATTGACCAGAAGTCAACATCGCACAACCCCCGCTCTACAGTAGGAACGGTAACAGAGATCTACGACTATCTGCGTTTGCTCTATGGCCGAGCGGGACAGCCGCATTGTCCGAAGTGCGGCAGATCTATCTCGCCTCAGAGCATTGACCAAATGGTAGATCAGGTGATGGAGCTACCAGATAAAACGCGATTTCAGCTATTGGCTCCGGTAGTGCGCGGGAAGAAGGGCTCACATCAGAAACTGTTGTCGGCACTGGGTGCAGAAGGCTTCGTACGGGTGCGTGTAAATGGAGAACTACGAGAGCTTGGCGACAACATTGAGCTAGATAAAAATAAAAAGCACGATATTGAAGTCGTGGTAGATCGCCTGGTCAAGAAAGACGATTTGCAAGAGCGCCTAGTAGATTCGCTCAGCACGGCGCTGAAGCGCTCGGAAGGAATTGCTATTATCGATGTGCTGCCATCCAAAGAAGAGAAGCCGACAGAGAAAGCCGCAAAGTCAGCTGTTCCTGAAGAGATTATTTTCTCGGAAAACTTCGCTTGCCCAGAACACGGAGCGGTGATGGATGAGCTGTCGCCTCGGCTGTTTTCTTTTAACTCGCCCTATGGTGCTTGTCCGAACTGTCACGGATTGGGAAGTTTACAGCGGTTTTCGGCAGAGCTGGTGGTACCGGATCCAAATGTGCCGGTGTACGCAGCGATCGCACCCTGGTCAGAAAAAGACAACACCTACTACTTCTCTCTGCTCTACAGCGTAGGCCAAGCATTTGGCTTCGAGCTGCAATCGACCTGGGCAAGCCTAACAAAAGAACAACAACAAGTTATCCTGCACGGCTCAAAAGAGAAAATCTACATAGAAACCGACTCTCGCTACGGCACCAACAAAGGCTACAACCGAAAGTACGAAGGCGTACTGCCCATGTTGCAGCGGCAATATGCAGAAGCCAGCTCAGAGACTTACAAACAGAAGTTAGAGAAATATTTAATCGATCAACCTTGTGAAGTATGCGGTGGCGCAAGGCTAAAACCAGAGTCTAGGGCGGTGCGTATTGGCCCTTACAGCATTACAGACTTTACGAGTGTTTCGATTCGAGATTGTCGCGATCGCGTCTACGAGCTAGTCGGCGAAAACGGCGAAGCCCCCCAGCTCACCGCTCGGCAAATGGCCATTGGCGAACTCGTCCTCAAAGAGATCAAAGCCCGCCTCACCTTTTTGCTAGACGTGGGCCTCGACTATCTCACCCTCGATAGAACCGCCCGCACCCTCTCCGGCGGCGAAGCGCAGCGAATTCGCCTCGCCACCCAAATCGGCGCAGGCCTCAGCGGGGTACTGTACGTCCTCGACGAACCCAGCATTGGCCTCCACCAGCGCGACAACGATCGACTGCTAAACACACTGCAACGACTCAAAAGTCTCGGCAACACGCTCATCGTAGTAGAGCATGACGAAGACACCATGCGAGCCGCAGACTACATTGTTGATATTGGCCCTGGCGCGGGCATTCATGGCGGGCAAATTGTTGCACAAGGCCAAGTACAAGATATTCTCGACTGCGAAGAATCGCTCACAGGCGCATATCTCTCGGGCCGAAAAAAGATTGAAACGCCTGCCGAGCGACGCCCTGGCAATGGCCGCCACATCCAAATTCGCAATGCCCACTTGAACAACTTGTGCAACGTCGATGTCGACATTCCGCTGGGCAACTTCGTCTGCATCACAGGCGTCTCCGGCTCGGGTAAATCCACCCTCATCAACGAACTGTTGTATCCCTCCATTCGCCACTACTTTGGCAGCAAAATTCCGCAGCCCAAGGCAATGGAACCCATCAAAGGTCTCAAAGCATTAGACAAAGCCATCGTGATTGACCAGTCACCCATTGGCCGCACCCCTCGCTCTAACCCTGCCACCTACACCGGCATTTTCGATGTTGTTCGTGACTTGTACACAGAGACTATCGAAGCAAAAGCCAGAGGCTACAAGCGCGGACAATTCTCTTTTAACGTAAAAGGCGGACGCTGCGAAGCATGTGGTGGACAGGGTGTGAATGTAATTGAGATGAACTTTCTGCCAGATGTGTACGTGGAATGCGACGTGTGCAAAGGGGCACGCTACAACCGGGAAACACTTCAGGTGAAGTACAAAGGTAAAAACATTTCTGACGTGCTAGAAACAACAGCAGAAGAAGGGCTGAGATTCTTTGCCAACATTCCAAAGGCGGCAGCCAAGTTGCAGACCATGGTGGATGTGGGCCTAGGGTACGTGAAGCTAGGGCAGAAAGCCCCAACGCTCTCAGGTGGTGAAGCGCAGCGGATGAAGCTGGCCAGTGAGCTAGCGCGCCGGTCTACAGGAAAGACACTGTACTTAATCGATGAGCCAACAACGGGACTCTCTTTTTACGATGTGCACAAGCTACTAGATGTAGTACAGCGCCTGGTAGACAAAGGAAATTCGGTAATCATGATTGAGCACAATCTGGACGTGATTCGGTGCTGTGATTGGGTGATTGATCTGGGGCCAGAAGGAGGCGATCGCGGTGGCCAAATCATCGCCCAGGGCACACCCGAAACAGTCGCCGGAGCCGAGGGTTCCTATACTGGTAAATATCTTAAAGACGTGCTTGCTCAGCACCCGCCAAAAAAATGATGATTTGGATTTGATGCCATGATTGCTAGCCCTCAGCAAAAATACATAACTGCTGATGAATACCTAGCTTGGGAATCACGTCAGGAAATTCGTCACGAGTACTGCGATGGCAATATGTTCGCAATGGCAGGTGGAACCGTGAATCACGACGAGCTAGCGTTCAACTTTAGGCGATTGCTGATTGACCGGGTAGAAAATGACGGCTGTCACATGAGCGGTTCAAACGTAAAGATCATGCTTAATAAAGCCACATCTTTTCGGTATCCCGACCTATCGGTTAGTTGCAATGACGAAGTCGAAGCAAACAGCACATTTTACGAGTTTCCGAATCTAATTGTAGAAGTTCTTTCTGAGAGCACAGAAAATGTAGATCGAGGCGATAAATTTCAAGAATATATCCAAATCCCAACCCTTGAGGAATATGTGTTGGTGAGTACCAAACGAATGCAGGTGGAGTGTTTCCGCCGAAGTGAAGGACGAATGTGGTTATATACTGCTTATCAGTCAGGCGAGGTTGTTGAAATCATTAGTATAGGCACTAAGTTTCCGATTGAGCAGCTGTACAAGAATGTTCAACTGCCGACTGTCGCTGACGATGTGACAGCATAGTCCTTTGCTGAGGGGGACTCATACATCTACTTTATCGAA
>JBHJIY010000120.1:0-71768 GCA_050042985.1 Phormidesmis sp.
ACCTCATGAATCAGGTGCAGTCCAATAAATAGCTGTGTTTGGCCGGAGGGCAATGTGCCAACGGTATGTGCATCCCAAACTTTGTCGAAGAGTGTGCCTTTGCTCATAGCGATGTGCGGTGTCGTAAATCAGGTATCTATAGTAGACCATGGCCTTACGGGCGTGGGCTTTGCGATGCAGCTATTTACATTCGCATTAGGTCTCAGCTTCGATACGGCTTTCTCCATCTTGGGAAAAATGAACTTACATAAAAAATGGGACTACAGGCATCTCTAACCATTGCCCCATCCTCGTTCTGTAATCATGAGTGTGCAATAAATGGCAAAGAAATCGTGGCGTGTTGAGCTTGAAGATAGCGTCCATACCGTCGAGCTAGAACACGGATACTGGTCAGGAAAACGAACGATTTCCATAGATGGTGAACGAATGAACTTACCCCAGAAGGAAGCCAGCTCTTTCTTTGATTTTGGGAGTCACCACACTATTCATATTGGCCAAGTGTCTGCCATTATCCATATCAAAACAAACGGCCTCACCTTCAACTACGACCTTTCAATAGAAGGCCGTTCTGTTGAAACGGGGCGGACAGTCACAGTCACTACTGCGCCTGCACCACGATGGGCATGGGCTTTTGTGGCCGCTTGCGGACTTATCCCAGTTCTATCGCTAGGAGGTGCTATTCCTCTAATGATTGGCATGGGCGGCTCCACAGGATGCTACGCCATCGCCCAAAATCCTTCCAGAAATCGGACCGTACGGCTTCTGTTGTGCACAGGTATCACGCTTCTATGCTGGGTCTTATTAATCGGGTTAATAGCAATCGTTGCAGGCGCGACCAGTTACTAATAAGTAATCCTATGCAACTCAAAAAATCGCACCTTCTTCTTTCCGCCTTATTTTTGTGTCTAACTCTCTCAGCCTGTACCTTTCATCAGGAATACGTCTTAGATTTCTTAACAACCAGCCAACCGACTACAGAGCAAGTCGCAAACTTTCGCCCGACCCCTAATTTTCTGAACACTCTTCTGTGGTATCAACAGCACCGATTAAGTTAAATTTGCCTGCTTGAGCCGGGATATGAACGAACTCTTGCGGCTAAACTGTTGCGCGAGTGACTGAACGCGTCTTTTGAAACTGCCTAAGTCATTTTGAAGCACAGCGTAGCCATGCCAGATACAAAACACTCAGGTCTCCTTTCAACAACTCCGCGCGCATGCCAACAACATCCGACACCCGTCCTGCTTCCGACAGTGACCTCTGCACGGCTCGACAAACCATTTAAATATGTTTTGTCTGCTTCAGATAGTGTAAAGTCCAATGCTTGGAATTCGTATAGCTGAAAGGAACTCAATGGATATCTCCTTCACGCACGAAGCTTCAATACACCTGTATATTAAGCCAGAACAGTTCATGCACAGCGACCTTACTTAGTCACCGATGGTTATCGTCGTTTTCCCTTGCTCGTAAGCATGGTCAAACAAAGCTTCGAGCTGAGGATGCGTCCCTCGAATAGGAGAAATAACCGCTTTTCCCCAGTCTAGATACTCATCAATGCGGGTCATCGGCCAGCCCTCTGGCGGCGAAACAACGGTATCTCTCACGTTAGAAATTTTGTCGGCGAGTTTTACTAGCTTGGCGCGATCGCTCAACCCAGCCGCATGCTCAATCTGCAACCGCTTTCGCTCCGCCTTCGGCAACGACTTATCATCTGTCACCTCAGCTACCACATCACGCACCACCCTGCCAAAGTGCCGCTCTAGCTCATCAAACGTCGTATCGGTATCTTCTACCGTGTCATGCAGCAGCGCCGCCATCAGCACCACTTCATCCGTCACCCCAGCCTCATTCAGCAGAATATCTGCCACTGCAATTGGGTGATTGATATAGGGCGTTTGCCCACTATCTTTCCGCCGCTGGTCACGATGCTTGCGAGCAGCAAAGCTCAACGCCCGCAAAAAATCTGGCCCCATCACCCTGGCAGGGATCGCTAGCTGAGATGTCGTGGCAGTTTCAGGAAAAGTCATAGAAGTTGAGCGAGCGCTACGGTGAATGGACCTTACCTCATTTCGCGGAGCGCAACCTACAGCACATGAAGAGCCCACGAAGCTAGCAGGTATGAGTAGACAAATAAATCTCTTTACAAACTAATGTTAAGTTCAACGAAATGCTTCAAAAGCCTGAAAAAGCGAGCTTTCAGAAGATTACAGGCCAAAATTCACTTATTTCAGTTGATTAATCTTTTATTGAAAACTGATAGTTCCCTAGAGGATTAGGTCAAAATACTCATATAGCAATCCTTGCGAGATTCACAGAAATACTTGCCCCTTACTATTTCTTGAGCTTCTCATTTCGCAATTTTCACACCTGGCTTGACGGTATGCCTAGCGGCATCGCCCAAAAGCATCCGAAAGGTAGTCAAAATAGCCCCTTGATTACTCTACGGTTTATTAAGCGCTGTCTCATATAGGCATCATCGCCTCATAAAACAGTTCCATCGCAAAGCTGCTATGTAGGGCTGCTATCTAGATCTATTCTTTGCAAAATCGTTAGACCCCACACTTACTCAATATGCCAGCTACTACTTCAACCCAAACAAGACCCTCCGCGCAATCACTCACAGTACTGGAAGCGCCATCTGCCAAATCTATTGCCCGTGAAGTGATCGCAACCAATCACCAAACAAAGGCCACACAAAATCAGCGGTCAGCTGTTTCTACCAGCAGCATCGTTATCGACAGCAACACAGCAGACAAAGCTACAGCAGACAAGAACGAAAAATCTTCTGTGGAAAGTGGCAAAGCACCTGTCCGCATCATGGCCCAGCCAGCCCAGCAGTGGCGTAACTGCAGTAAGCCTCACCGCATCTAGGCACATTGCTCAGCACTCGGCAATACAGCCACAAAGCACAAACCACTGAGTGAGAATACCCAACCCTAAAGGGCCCGCAAAATGCGGGCCCTTTGCTTTTTCTACTGTGTTCTAAAGAACATCCTTCTAAAGAACATCCTTCTAAAGAACGCCCTTCGAGCTAGGAATCGTTCCCGCCCGCCGAGGGTCAACTTCAGCCGCCATGCGCATGGCCCTTGCAAACGCCTTAAACGTCGCCTCGATAATGTGGTGAGAATTAAGCCCGTCTAGCTGGCGTACATGCAGCGTCATCTGAGCGTGATTCACAATCGCCACAAAAAACTCACGTACTAGCTGCGTATCATACGTGCCTACTCGCTGCGTTGGAATCTCTAGACCGTAGCTCAAGTGCGGTCTACCAGAGAAGTCAAGAGAAATTTGCACCAACGCTTCGTCGAGTGGGGCGACAAAGTGACCAAATCGAGTGATGCCTTTGCGATCGCCCAAGGCCTCCTTCAGCGCCATCCCTAGCGTAATCCCCACATCCTCATTCGTGTGGTGGTCATCAATTTCAATATCACCCGTCGCTCGCACCTCCAGGTCAAACAAACCGTGTGACGAAATCTGGTGCAGCATATGGTCCAAAAACGGAATGCCCGTATCCGCAGTACATTTCCCAGTCCCATCTACATTCAGCGTCACCTGTACATCTGTTTCCTTCGTCGTCCGGCTCACCGAAGCCACTCGCCCTGTTAGCGTAGTCGCGGTGCCCTCAGCCGAGGTTGTCGCCGAGGAAGTCGTTGATGAAGAAGCGGAACTCGTCGAAAAAGAATGCGTACTAGAAACCATAGCTCGTAAGATAAATGGCCAACTTTAGACCAGTCAGCCCATAGGGTAACCCTTTAATTCTACGACTTTCATTGCATACCCTTCTTCACACTGCATTGAATCTTGGCAAGAGAAAACGCATAATGGGCCCACGAGCTGCCTGTTTAGCGAGGATTAATCCATGTCTATTAGTGAACTCAACCACTTCATGACCTACGTGCTAGACGGCTGGATCCTCTTCAGCGCAGGATTTGTTAGCATCGGCTTCATCTCATTCGTCTCCAAACGCATTCAAGAAGACCTTGAAGCCGAAGCCTTAGCACTTACGCAATCTGAAAACGAGGCTGTAATAGATACTGAAAGCGTAAGTGAGACAAAAGCTGTTTCTGTCACCTCAGCAAAATCTTCTTCGGGAGCAGAAAAACCATCAGCGGATGAAGCAGACCCAAAAACACCGAGTGACGAGCAGTCTGAAGAAGAAGTCGAAGCAGCTCGATTGGAAGAAGTTGCCGCCGTTTCTGAGCAACTAGCAAAAACGAAAGGCAAGCAAACAGATACCTCTTCCGTTTCCGTTTCGACATAAGTTTCCGTTTCAACGTCAACAGAAAGCTAAGCATGAGTCTACTGCAAAAAGCGTAATCAACAATGACTTACACACTGGCTCGATACAACAGCTATCAGGAGTATTTAGACCGCTGCCCGCTAGAGGATGGCGATTATCGATTACTCAGCAATGGAGAAGTGATTCAGTTGCCCCCAGAAGACGATGACAACTTAGTTTGGGCATTTGAACTAAAAATACTACTCAGCCAACTCCCAGGGCTCAGGAAGCTCGTTCGTGGAAATGATACAGAATTGCAAGTTCATCCAGTGGGAGACCGATGGCTAAACCGAAAGCCTGATGTCATGGTACTAAGACCCGAGCATCGGATCTTATTCAAAGAAAATAAGTACAGCGCTATAAAGTTCGGGATGCCCGCACCCGCATTTGTCGCTGAGCTCGTCAGCCCAGGGAACGAAAGTAGCGACAACTATAAAAGAGACTACGTTTGGAAACGGCAACAGTATCAGTGGTGGGGCATTCCAGAGTATTGGATTGTAGATCGCCATCGCGCAAAGGTGACGGTCTTAACCCTAAAAGATGATACGTATGTGGAATTAGTTTACGCAGGAAACAAGACAATTCGATCGGTCACTTTTCCCTCGCTGTTGGTAACGCCTGAAGAAATGCTGGCGTAAGTGAGCTGAGACTTAGTCCCAAGCTGGCTCACGGAACCAGTCCTGCAAAAATGCAGTGAGTAGCTGAATCTTTGTGGAAAGGTGACGGTTGGCCGCATAGCAAAGCTTAGCTGTGAGTGGCGTAGGATAGTAATCGCATAGAACGGTTGTCAAAGCACCCGATTTTAAGGCTTCGCCGACGATGAATGTGGGTAGCAGAGCGATGCCAACACCTGCGATCGCACCCTCTCTCAACACCTCACCGTTATTGGAATAGCATCGACATTTAATCGGCACCGCATACTTCTTATCTGGCCCGATCAAATGCCATTTACTCCCCGTTGCTAAGTGGCCATATCTTAGGCACTGATGCTGACGCAAGTCATCTGGATGAACCGGTGTGCCGTGGGCTTCTAGGTAGCGAGGTGCGGCGCAAAGTACACGGTGGATGGGTGCGATCGCATGACTAATCAGCGATTCTTCTGTCGTCTCCTCAGCGATCCGTAACGTCACGTCAAAGCCTTCTTCAATGAGGTCGATGAAGCGATCGCTCAGCGTCATTTGCACTTGAATGTCGGGGTAGCGGTGCATGAAATGTGCGATCGCTGCCGCCAAATGCATCGTCCCAAACGACATCGGCGCGTTAATCCGCAGCGTCCCCTTCGGCTCCGCCTGCATCTGGCTCACCGCCAGCTCCGCCGCCGTCACCTCCGCCGAAATATCCACACAGCGCTCAGAATACGCCCGCCCCATATCCGTTGGGCTCACCCGCCGCGTCGTCCGCTGCAACAGCTGCACCCCCAGATCCTTCTCCAGCTGAGCCACCAGCTTATTCACCACCGACCGAGACTGATCCATCTGCCGCCCCGCCGCCGCAAACCCGCTGTGATTCACGACTTCTACAAAAGCACGCATACTCTCTAACTTGTCCAAATCGTCCTCTCACTTCGCCTTTATCAATTGTATTCAAATCAGAGACAATGTGAGCATAAAATTGACTATTGTTATTTAGATAGACTCAATACATAATAGAAACAAGCAAACGAACCTTTCCCAAGCACCTTTCACGGAGGCAAAGACCCAACATGCTAGCTATTCGTAAAGCAGAAGATCGTGGCACTTCCAAATTCGACTGGCTCGACAGCCAGCACACCTTTTCCTTCGGCGGCTACATGGATCCAGGCAACATGGGCTTCAGTGACCTGCGTGTCATCAATGAAGACCGCGTCGTGCCCGGTGCAGGCTTCGGCACCCCCGGCCACCGCGACATGGAAATCATCTCCTACGTCATCGAAGGCGAACTCGGTCACAAAGACAGCATGGGCACAGGCTCCGTCATTCGCCCTGGCGATGTTCAGCGCATGAGCGCAGGCACAGGCATCATGCATAGCGAAATGAACGCCTCACAAGACAATCCCGTTCACTTCCTACAAATCTGGATCCTGCCCGAGAAAAAAGGCCTTGAACCCAGCTACGAACAAAAGCACTTCGCCCCCGACACCCGCCAAGACCAATGGCGCTTAGTCGGCTCCCACAATGGCCGAGACGGCTCCGTCACCATCCATCAAGACATCAGCCTCTACGCCGCCACCCTCGCGCAGGGCAAGCGCCTTACTTACGACCTATCCGCCAACCGCAAGGCCTGGCTGCAAATCGTCAAAGGCTCCCTCCAGCTAGACGGCCAAACCCTCAACGCCGGAGACGGCATCGCCTTCAGCGACCTCGATTCTCTCTCTGTTGTTGGCAGCGCAGACAACACAGAGGTTCTGTTGTTTGATCTCGCCGAGTAAGCGACAAAAACAACTAGCCTCCACCGGAAAAGTATCTTTTCCGGTGGAGGCTAGTTAGAAAAACCGACAAAGCAACTCAGACAAATATGCTAGAAAACTATAGCGTCCGACATTTTGTTTTTTTGCATACATATCTTATTTTGCGTTCGGAAACACTTTTCCTAAAACATCATATTTAACAGCAAGGTAAGTGAGAAACACAGTCAGTAAAGAGCATCCCAGCATCGTAAATATACCGAGTAGAGCGGTTTGCCTAATCGTCATTGATAGAATCATTGGCCATCTCCGGCAATAGTAGAATTGTGAATATCAAACAAGCAATAGCTAAAAATGAAAACGAAAGCGCAGTTGTAAAGAGGGCAAGTGTAGGTGTAAACGCAACCTCGTAGCCGCCAACTTTTACGATATTACCGGGAATATCTAGCGTGAGTACGAAAACAATGCTGATGAAGGACGCTAAAGCGAGCGAAACACCGGAAAACACTTTCGCAATTGTCTTGATGATTTCCCTGTAAACTTCAGCTTTAAGAGACATAGTTTTTAGGCAGTAGGCCCTGAGTTATTGACTATAGCTTTTAGTACCCGTCTAGCATCTTCATCGCGCACTTGGTCAGTGACAAACGCTTCTCCTAATTTTTTCGGTAATACGAAGCGAACTTTTCCTTCTTTCACTTTCTTGTCACTTCTCAGTGCAACTAAGATATCTCCAATGCTGATATCTGCGGGTAACTCAGTCGGCAATTGAGTTTTCTCTAGCAAAACTTGTTGTCTTTGCGTCGAGGCAGCATCCCAATCACTTTCATCCATCGCTTCTGCAATCTTGGCGGCGGCCACCATGCCAATCGCGACGGCCTCACCATGATTAATCACGCTATAGCCAGTCAGGCTTTCCACAGCATGACCAACGGTATGACCATAATTCAAAATGGCGCGAATACCTGCTTCTTTTACATCCTGACTCACCACATCTGCCTTGGATTGACAGGAGTGTGTCAGCATGACTTGTAGTAGTTCATCGCTCACTTTGGTGTAGTCATCTAGCCGCTCAGCAGCTTCCAAAGCATCAAACAACGGCTCATCCCAAATCACGCCGTACTTAATCACTTCCGCCACACCAGCGCGAAATTCACGAACAGGCAATGTCTCTAGAACCTCCGGATCTATCAGCACTATGCGCGGCTGATGAAAGGCACCGATGAGGTTCTTACCTTTTGGATGATTCACACCGGTCTTGCCACCCATGGAAGCATCTACCATTGCCAACAAAGACGTTGGCACCTGCACAACGGCAATGCCACGCAACCATGTAGAAGCCGCAAAGCCTGTCATATCACCAATCACGCCACCACCGAGTGCCACCATGGCAGAACTGCGCTCTAGGCGATTTTCGTAGGCAACATCGTGAATCTTTTCGATGGAGGCCATGTTTTTATACTGTTCACCCGCTGGCAAAATGCATTGACATACGTCGTAGCCAGCTTGGGTAAGGGATGCGATCGCCCTCTCCCCATACAGCTCAAACACCACCGGGTTAGACACCACCAATATCTTCTGCCCAGGCTTCACCAGAGGCTGATCTGCAACCGCTAGCCATGGCCCCAAATAGTCGAGCCCGCCAGATGCAATGCGGATATCGTAGGAGTCTTGCGGAATATTGACGCGAATTGTGGTCTTTACAGCCGTTGTATTCATGGTGGGGGTGCTTTGTGCTTCAATAAGAAGGTGTTTATAGTACGATTTTAAGTAAGTTTAGGAGAAAATTATGGGCGGCGCGGTAATTTATGTTGTGTGGTTGGGTGCATTGTTCGGAGCGGCAATGGGTCTCTACTTTGGCCTAAGCAAAGCAAAGCTCATCTAAGCCTATCTACAAATAAGTATTCAGACGGGACAGTAAAACGACCAGCGAGTAGGTCTTTACTGTCCCGTTTTGTTGTATTTGTCGGTCGCTGAGGCTACAGATACTTATCTAGCAACAATCCCAACTTCTCCTTAGTCGCCGCCGGAGCCGTGTCCAAAGGCGTAATAATTGCAAACTTCAGCGCCGAATGAGCTTCTGACTCAGGTGGATTGTCATCTAGCCGGCGCACGACTTCTTTAATCACTCGCTGTGCATTCACCGCATTCTTTTGCAAGTTGCCAATCACCATTTCCACCGTCACGCTGTCGTGGTCGGGGTGCCAGCAATCATAGTCTGTCACCATCGCCAGCGTCGCATAGGCCATTTCAGCCTCGCGAGCTAGCTTCGCCTCGGGCAAATTCGTCATCCCAATCACGGTCGCATCCCAGCTACGATACATATTCGACTCCGCCTTCGTCGAAAAAGCAGGCCCTTCCATACACACGTAAGTACCGCCTCTGTGTAGCGTCACGCCTTCTAGCTGCTGACTTTCTACCGAATCAGCCAATACCTTCGCGAGGTTGTTGCACACCGGGTCACCAAACGAAATATGACCCACAATGCCTTCACCAAAAAAGGTAGACACTCTATTCTTTGTGCGGTCAATGAATTGGTCGGGCACCACCATATCTACAGGCTTTGCTTCTGCTTTTAGGGAACCGACCGCTGAAGCCGAAATCAAATACTCCACACCCAGGCTCTTCATAGCGTAGATATTAGCCCTAAACGGTAACTCCGAAGGCATAAGCGAATGGCTACGACCATGCCTTGCCAAAAAAGCAACGGGCACACCGTCAATTTTTCCAACAATCAGAGCATCTGAAGGACTACCAAAGGGCGTTTCTATCTGAATTTCTTTGACGTCTGTCAACGCATCCATGTTGTAGAGACCACTGCCGCCGATAATGCCAATCCTGATGGGATATTCCACCACGTTGTCTGCTGAGGTAACCATCAATTTTTCTTTTGGGAGCGTCAAGAGGAATTCTACCGCTCACATCTGCGCTTAAACGGAATCGGCCGAAAATGTTTTTTACTTCAAGCTTTCCGGACTGCGGATTCCACCGAGCCGAGGCGAGTGGCATAACGGGAAGTACGCAGATACTAAACGCTTTCGTCACCTTATGGCTTCTCTTAACCGCAAAATCACTCGTCGCCTCTCTACATCGATACTCGGTAATTCCCTTCGCATGGGGATGTTTGAGAAACTCACCTTTGGGATGGGTGCATTTGGCATCGGGGTATTCGCGTTAGGCCTTCGTGCAATGCCGGTGAACGCGGCAATGTCTCATGACTTTCCTGTAGCCGTATTGCAATCTACCGCAGATACTATTCCGGTTTCTAGCGAAGAAGTTTACAGAGCTGACCAGCTTGCTAACCAGGGTGTGCAAGCATTCACGCAGGGAAATCATGCAGTAGCTTTCGATACTTGGCAGCAAGCTATGTTGCTGTATCGAGTTGCAGGCGAGCCCGCAAAAGAAGCACGGATGCTAGAAAATTTAAGCGTGGTGTATCGTCTCACAGATCGCCCTGCTGAAGCGATTAATATGAGTCAGCAAGCCATTAGTATTTATGACGGGTTGGGAACGACTAGCGAGCAGCCAAGCGCGTTTCTCAATCTTGGCAGCGCTTATCGCTTAGCAGGGCAGTCTGAGGAAGCGATCGCAACCTACACCCACAGCCTCTACCTCTACCGCCAAGCCGCCGACACCACAGGCGAGCGCATCATCCTCTCACTCCTTGCGGATGTTCACGCCGACCTAGAAAGCTACACGCAGAGCATCGCTTATCAGCAGCAGGTGCTCGCCATTGCGCAGCGCACAAACGATCAACAGTCACAGGCCGAAGCGCTTTCTGAGCTAGGCTATGCTCACTTTGTACTAGGCGAATATGGCAATGCAATCGTTCACTTCGAGATGTCTTTGACCTTGTTCCAAAGGTTAGGTGACCGTACTAAGGAAGTTGCTGTACTCAATAACCTAGGCCGCGCTGCTGCGCTGAACGGCGCTCACGAAGTAGCCCTGATCTCCTACGAGCAGGCAATGGCTATTTTCCAAGAACTAAACCGCCCTGTGCAAGAAGCACACCTGTGGGTAAACATCGGCCAGGTACATGTGGAAGCGGGCCGCACGGATGAGGCGATCGCAGCCTTTCAGCAAGTCGTTGGTCTTTCAGAAGCCATCCGCCGCCAGCAAGCCATGGAGATACTGCCGCCCCGCCTAGAGGCAACCTATCGTGAGCTAGCAGTGCTTCTACAGCAATCAGCAAGAAATAGCGAAGCACAGCGAGTTCTGAGCTTGATTTAGTAACAAGTCACGAATAACACCCCTATAATGTCTGCTTCATTTCCACCGCCTTTGCTGCGGTGGATTGGAGTAGCCACAGACCGGTGTAAGTCATTCCAGAATCATCGGGTCGTATGAGTAAAAAGTGGAGACCTTTAGCTGCCAGCTTGCGCTCCGTAAAAGTTCGTGCCGCAGCCGCCACCTCGCCATCTGTAAAGGTTGCCAAAATCCAGCGGTCGGCTAAACCGGCTTCTAGCAGCACACCATCTGGCATACCAGCAATGTATTGCAGCATCACAGGCTGCGCGGCCTGCAACCACTGAGCGAGTCGCATCGACTGCCTGCCGCCGTCGATAATAATGCCTGGAATGGGGAGAGTACTCGGCAAACCTAGGCCCACAGGCGACAGCTCGCCAGGCACAAACTGAATCGGAATCGGCGCTTGCTGCAATCGTTGCAAGTCAGCTGGGCTAACCGCCGCGAACTGCCAACCGTCTCCCATCAGATGATCAGAAATGGGTACTGGCGCAGGACGGTCTAGGGCAGTAGGTTCGTAAGGTTGCGGCGTATAGTTACTGAGTGTTGGATACCAGGCAGCGCGCTGCTTCAACCATTGCTTCAGCGCCAGCGTGTCTCGGCGCGGTTTTATATCTACTGGCAGCTCGCGGCAGGCGACTTCTGCTAGGCTGACGGCCTGTGGACGAAAGACTTCTATATGAGTCGGCCAATTACCGGCAAGCGTGTAAGCCTTTTGTAGCTGCTGACGAATCCAAGGCGCACTCGCTTCTGACTGGGGGCAAAACTCTCCATAGGTGAAAGCCATATCTGCACTGCAAATTAGTAGCTCCCAGAGTGGGCCACCGCTGGCATCTTGCAGCGGGCGACGATAGAAATCGAGTTGCCAGGGTGCAGGGTGAATCAAGGGGTTGGGGTCAAAGAAATTGGCAAAAAGCGCTGGGGAATGAGTAGAGATAGGTACTGCTTTGTAGCCTGCGAAAGGTCAGCTCTCGCAGAATCGCAGTAAACCGTGCCCATTAAATAAGGTTATATTGAATCGAATAAGCTGTGAAAAAGATTTTCTAGCACCACGCCACCACCTAACTCACCATTATCATGACTCTTGCTCTTACACAGTTTGGCGCTCGCATGTCTCACCTGACCGGGGTGCGAGCCATCATGAAGGACATCATCGAAACCCTCAACTCCAGCAAGGGTAGCGGGCAAGAGTTCATTAACCTCAGTGCGGGCAATCCCGTAATTTTGCCAGAGGTAGAGCAGCTATGGCGCGATTGCACAGCCGACCTATTAGCCAGTGACGAATACGGTGAGGTGGTTTGCCGCTACGGTGCCAGCCAGGGCTACGAACCTCTGATTGAAGCAATTCGAGACGACTTCAATCAGCGTTTTGGGCTGACCCTTTCCTCCCGCAACATCCTCATCACCCCAGGCAGTCAAAACCTTTACTTCTTAGCAGCTAACGCACTTGGCGGTTACAACTCCGACGGCCAACTAAAAGACATCGTGCTGCCTCTGAGCCCTGACTACACAGGATACGGCGGCGTTACGCTGTTTCCTGAGGCAGTGAAGTCTTATCGGCCCTTCATAGAACTGGGTAACGACGCTCACTCCTTCAAATACCGCCCTGACTTCGACCAGCTAGAGGTCAATAAAAACACTGGTTTCGTGCTCTTCTCTCGGCCTTGCAACCCTACAGGTAACGTTCTTACAGGTGACGAAGTTCAGCGAATTGCTGATTTGGCTGCCCCTCACGATGTTCCCGTCTTTGTCGATTCGGCTTATGCGCCACCGTTCCCCGCGCTGAACTTTACAGAGATGACGGCTATCTTTGGGCCCAACATCGTTCACTGTATTAGTCTATCGAAGGCAGGTTTGCCGGGCGAGCGTGTGGGTATTGCGATTGGTGACGAAAAGATTATTCAAATATTGGAAGCTTTTCAGACGAATTTGTGCATTCACTCTAGTCGATATGGACAGGCGATCGCAGCCCGCGCCATCCGCAGCGGAGCCCTCGCTGACATTGCCAAAAACATCATCCGCCCCCACTACCAAAGCAAGTTTGCTGTCCTCGAAGACACCCTGACCAAGGCCATGCCACAGGAGGTGCCCTGGCGATTGCACAAAGGCGAAGGCGCAATCTTTGCCTGGCTCTGGTTCGACAATTTGCCCATGACAGATTGGGACTTCTATAACGAGCTAAAGAACTACGGCGTCATCATTGTGCCGGGCAGTCCATTCTTCCCAGGGCTAAAAGACAGCTTAAAGGGAGAAGATTGGCCACACATGCGTCAGTGCTTCCGCATTAGCCTCACGGCAACAGAAGAACAGATTGTCACAGCGATTAAGCACCTAGCGACCCTTACCGACAAGGTATATTCAGCGCAGCCTGCCCTAGCGGCGGTATAGCGTTGGGGAATCAGCAAAAGCTATGATCAAAGACAACACAAGCGAAGATTGGCTATTGATAGGACGAATTGTGGGAGCCCACGGTCTCAACGGCCATGTGAAAGTATATCCTGAGAGTGATTTTCCTGAACGATTTGTTGAACCAGGTGAACGCTGGATCCAAAAGCCAGGAAAAGAGCCTACACCTGTAAAAATTACTAGCGGTCGCTATCTAGAAGGCACCAAGAATTATTTGGTAAAGCTCGCTGATATCAACAACCGAAATCAGGCTGAAGACTTACGCAGTTCTCAGCTGTTGGTGCCAGCAAATAATCTTCTCCCGCTGGATCCAGGAGAATTTCATGTTAACGATCTCATTGGGTTAACAGTTGTTGTTCAAGCTGACGAGACAGAATTGGGCGTTATTACTAACGTCTTTACGACAGGCCATGATCTGTTGGAAGTTACGTTGCATAAGCAAACAACAGAAACAGAATTAGAGAAAACAGATTCCTCGAAGAATATTGAAGAAGAATATATAGAAAAAGAGTCTTCTATTCGTGCAAAAGCGGCAGAGAAACTACGGAGAAAGGCTAAGCGATCGCGTAAAAAGAAAAAGCCGAAAACACTTTTGATCCCATTTGTAGAAGATATCGTACCTGTAGTTGATATCAGTTCAGGTCGAATTGAGATAACACCACCAATAGGCTTGATCGACCTCTAACTTAATCGACCTCTAAAGGGTAGCCAGACTTCCTGAATAATAGGGACAACGAGCCTGAATTTCCCAAACCTAAGGAGAATCGCTAACCGGCAATTACTACATGCTCAGACTCGTTGAGCTTCTTGCGTAGTCTAGCTAGCATCATTTCGTCTTCAACCCTTTGCTCGTTGTAGCTACGCTGCCACACAGAGCAACCTGGCTGATTGCGCATGAGGTTGATTCTTTTGGCGGTGGCCGCTTTTAGAGCAGCTACAAATGATGTCAGCGATCGTGGTTTGCTTTTGGCATCTGGATTAGGGCGATCCTCTTCTACTGAAATCAAAGCATGGAGCGAATTGGGCTCAAGGACCCACTGGTCCAGCGTAATGCCACGATGATGAGTGGAGGTTTGTAGAAGTTCGTCTGCTACGATTTTGGCAAGTGAGGTGTGCCTGTCGGCAGCAGGTAAGGCAACGTTCTCTTTGGGTTCGAACAGCTGAGCACTATCATGGGTCTTAAGGCGCACATAGTAGAGCGTCGTCTGGAGAGATGAACCGTTACGCTTAGAGATTTTTATCAACGGACGCCCTGAACCTTTGCAACGTGTCTTGACGTTATACTGCCCAGCTGACCGGCGAAAGTCGCGAAAACCTTAGCGAAGATTCACGAACAACTGTAACAGCCAAAACGCCGTACGTGAGGGGCTTTACCCCGCATGTACTGTTCAGATAAACAAAGGGTGCGACCCCTCATCCGGATAGCTTTCAATAAAAAGGAGCGGCTCAATGAGCCGCTCCTTTTTATTGACTTCAGCGTCTTTAGCTAATGTGGCGGACCCGCTGCTGCCCAACCGTAATCGCTTCATCAGAAGCTTCTGTCTTTTCTTGTACTGGCGCTGTTTTGCAGAGCCACCTCGGCCTTTGTGGTTACGGCCTTTTCGGCGGGGCGACTCCCAGCGCTTAAGCTGCTGTGCCATAAGGAAGTCCTCAGTAAATGAGTGTCCTCCCACATTGTAACCATGCTGAATGTAAAACGGCGGTGTGAGCACCGTTTTTCTCACTCAGGATCCCGCTAGATTGAACCAAAAATGATTATGGGCAAGGAGAGACTCGAACTCTCACAACCGAAGTCGCCACATTTTGAGTGTGGTGCGTCTACCAATTCCGCCACTTGCCCGGCAGGTCTCCTAGTATACCGAATGAGGTGAATTTATTACAGCGTTTTCAGGTTATTTTTTCAGCCTAGAATTTATCAGCTAGCTACCAGTTAAGCCAACTACCAGTCCTTGCTTCATCGGTAGGCTGGGTGCGATCGCTCAGCTGATCCAATAATGGACGGCTGTCAAGAAGTGATTGATAGTCGGGTGCCTGGGCCCAGCGATTGAGTTCTCAGGCTCTAAGTACAGGAACAGGATGGCTCAGTTCGTCTGTTTTCATTTGCTTGAGCATTTCGCCAATTTCGCTTTCACTGATGGCATCGTAGGCACTGGCTTGCTCGATGAAGGCGTCTAGGTTGAGCTGGGGAGACAGGGTGGGTGAGCCGCCAGCTAACTTCATAAGAACGGAGGCGACGGTGCGGGCGTCTTGAGTAGCAAGGAGAGCAGCGCGATCACCCGTAAATTCGGCGCAGCGCGCCCATTCCATAATCTGCGACTGCCAGCTCTGCATAAGCACTGCGCCAAAGGGCAGCTGACTGGTCGCCAGCGTCAGTAGGTTAGCAAGGGTCAAATACACGCCGTGATCACACTTTAGGTGACCGAGCTCGTGACCGATTACGGCTTGCAGCTCTGCTGGATTGAGTAGTTCAATCAAGGCCGTGTGCACCACGATAAAGGGTTGCTTACCACGCATCGCAAAGGTATAGGCATTCGGAACCGGGTGCTGCTTGATATATAGCTGAGGCACCTCTAGATCCAATACCTTACAGGCCTCGACAAGGAGCGCATGAATATCTGGCAGCTGATTAGGCCCGACCAGTACGCTAGTCGCAATATTTTCTAAATAAAAGAACTGCTCTCCCATCGGACCTAGCAAGCTCCGAATAGCTACGTCGAGCCCTGGAAGCTGCTTTAGCGCTTGTGTCGCCCGCCTGTCCAAAGGATGACGAAAATGGTCGGCGTTGAGGCCAATCAGCGAAGTTTTGGCAGATGCCGTAGCAGATGCGACAGAGGAAAGCTCATTAGCCATAAAAGTCAGGGCGATATCGCAAAATCACGGGTCCAAGTAAATACATTCGGGTTCTCCCGTCAGTATAGCGAGATCACAAGTTGCCCGTGATTTGTAAGCGCATTCAAAAGCAACAGTTCTAGGGTCTGAGTCGGACACTAACCTAGTTATTAACAGTTGCTGGAACAGCTGCCGCTTGAGTGGTGCTGGTGGTTGGCTGAGCTGCACTATCGGCTTCGCTAAGTGGAATGCGCTGCAGCTTAGCGCCTACGTTGCGGAGCTTTTCCTCAAAGCGCTCATAGCCACGGTCGAGGTGGTGGAGACCATAAAGAGTGGTTTTGCCTTTGGCAGCTAAGCCTGCGATCGCCAATGCCGCAGAAGCGCGCAGGTCGCTACCCGTAACAGGCGCACCAGACAGATGACTCACGCCGCGTACAATCGCGCTGTCACCTTTCACCTTGATATCTGCGCCCATTCGGTTGAACTCGGCCACATGCTGCAAACGGTTTTCAAATACCGTTTCGGTCACCATGCTGTTGCCTTCAGCCAAAGTCAGCAGTGCCATAAACTGCGCCTGCATATCCGTTGGAAAGCCAGGGTAGGGGAGCGTCTGAATATCTGTAGCGACTATGCGCTCCCCAGGGGAGATACGAATGTTGTTACCTTCTTCGATATCAACAGCCGAACCAGCTTCACGGAGCTTGGAGAGCAGCGGACCAAGATGGTCAGGATCTACTGGGCCAACTGTAATTTCAGACCGGGTAAGCGCACCCGCTACCAAGTAGGTACCGGCCTCAATACGATCCGGGATAATACTGTAGTCAGTAGCGTACAGACTCGGAACGCCTGTAATCGTAATCGCGCTGGTGCCGGCACCACGAATCTTAGCGCCCATCGCCCGGCAGAAATTTGCCAGGTCAACCACCTCAGGCTCTTTCGCTGCGTTTTCAATAACAGTTTCGCCTTCGGCTAGCGTAGCGGCCATCATCAATGTTTCGGTGGCACCCACGCTGGGATAGTCGAGGTAAATTTTGGCACCTTTAAGCTTGCCACGGGCACCAGGGACATAGGCATGAACCACGCCATGATCCATATGCACATGAGCACCTAAAGCCTGCAACCCACGAATGTGGAGCTCTACCGGACGCGCGCCAATTGCGCAGCCGCCGGGTAGCGGCACACGAGCAACACCCAGGCGAGCGAGAAGTGGACCAATCACAAAGAAGCTCGCTCTTAGCTTGCTGACAATGTCGTAAGGCGCTTTGGAGTGGCTAACATGGCTACCGTCAATGTCTAAAGTGTCGCCATCGCGAGCGACTTTGAGGCCCAGCGCTTCTAGCACACTGGCCATTCGGCCAATATCCATAAGGTCGGGAATATTACGAATACGGCAGGTCTGGGAGCACAGTAGCGCACCACCCAACACAACAAGCGCAGAGTTCTTGGCACCGCTGACAGGGATGTGACCTTTGAGTGGATTGCCACCCCAAATTTCAATCACAGATTCGGGAGTAGCTTGGCTGGCTGAGGCCGGCTGAGATTGAATATTGGTGGATGAGTTAGGAGTGATAATGGGAGTGGCCTCCATAGGTTAAACGGTTCAACAAAAACGCTTAGGATAATTTGGTATGGATTTTACCCGAAACTTCCGAGTTTCTATCAGTTCCTCCTAACCTTTTTAGTGATACTCAGCAATATTTTCACTCTTTTGGCAAAGAAAAGTCTCAAGAAAGAATGTTTTGGTGAGGGGATGCAGGTATTAACTCATTGACGAATGCAACACACTGATAGACTATTGGTAATCGCAGACACCTGAATCAGCGGGGCAAAAGCTTGCTTTTCGGGGATGTTCTCACCTTGCGGGACTGGCGAAATTGGTAGACGCGCTAGATTCAGATTCTAGTGTTCGCAAGGACTTCCGGGTTCAAGTCCCGGGTTCCGCATCTGGTTATGACCCATGCAAAAGAGCCCTTCAGTTTTTAATGAGCTGAGGGGCTCTTTACTGCTTTAGATGTCATAGGGTACGTACAATCTGTATCAAAACATTTGTTTGTATTAATCGAAACTTCCTATCGGTGCGTATAAATACTTAACTGATTTGATATCAATCATAAATTTGTTCGTTTTTGCCAGAAACGAACGCTAAAAGCTCGTTTTTCGCTGCTGACATTCTCTTTTTTCTCTATGCTCACGAGTCTGCAAAATCCAACAGTAAAACAGCTGCGCAAACTACAGCAGCCAAAGGAGCGAAAAAAACAGGCGGTGCTTTTGCTTGAAGGGACTCATTTGATAGAAGCGGCCTGTGAGGTGGGCTATCCGTTACAGGTGCTGTGCTATACAGAAGATTGGCAGCAGCGGTATCCAGAAATTTATAAGGATGCGATCGCCGGGGCCGAACAAATAGAGTTGGTTTCTGCAGACGTGCTCAAGTCGATTGCCAGTACCGTCACGCCCGATGGCGTCATCGCTACAGCCCCGCGCAGAAACGTATGGGAAGCGATATCAAGCGCACCTAGTGATGATGTCAGCCTAGGGATCATGCTTGAGACACTGCAAGATCCTGGGAACTTAGGCACTATTATTCGCACCGCTGCCGCTGTAGGTAGTGATGGACTTTGGCTTAGCTCAGACAGTGTAGACCTAGGCCATCCTAAAGTACTCAGAGCATCGGCAGGACAGTGGTTTCGCCAGCCGATGGCAACGATAGATATTGCCGAGAAAGCAAAAGAGCTGAAGGAAAAAGGCGTTCAAGTAGTCGCCACAACGGCGACAGCTGATACAGACTACTGGCAGCTAGATCTTACGAAGCCGACCGTTTTTATCATGGGCAATGAAGGGGCAGGTCTTTCGGATGAGCTGATGAAATGCGCATCGGTATCCGTCAAGATTCCGGTGATGCCAGCGGTTGAATCGTTGAATGTGGCAATCTCTACAGCGCTATTGCTATACGAAGCAAAAAGACAGCGCGATCGCTGACCAGACACTGCCAAGAAAGTTCGGTTGGGGAAACCGAAGTTGTCCAAAGGGGCCCTCTCGGTTGAGAATAGTAAGTGATTATTAGGAGAGCGCTGTGGCTTCAGAATTTGATTACGACTTGGTGATTATTGGTGCAGGTGTGGGTGGCCACGGAGCTGCAATTCATGCGGTACAGCGCGGGCTTAAAACAGCCATCATTGAAGCCGGTGATATGGGCGGCACCTGCGTGAATCGAGGCTGCATTCCGTCCAAAGCATTGCTAGCCGCTTCGGGAAAAGTGCGCGAAATGCGCGATGAGCAGCATCTAAAGGCAATGGGCATTAGCCTAGGAAGCGTTGGGTTTGATCGTGAAGGGATTGCAGACCACGCAAAGAACTTGGTTGGCAAAATTCAAGGTGACCTCACGAACAGTCTGATTCGACTCGGCGTAGACACCATTCGCGGCTGGGGCAAAATTGCGGGCACTCAGAAAGTATCTGTTCAAGAAGGCAGCGGCACACGCATCATCACCGCCAAAGACATTATTCTTTCTCCAGGCTCTATTCCCTTCGTACCCAGAGGCATTGAGACCGATGGCAAAACGGTCTACACCAGCGATGAAGCGATTCGGCTGGACTGGTTGCCTGAGTGGGTGGCTATTATTGGCAGTGGCTACATTGGCCTAGAGTTTTCTGATGTGTATACCGCGCTGGGCTCTGAGGTGACGATGATTGAGGCGATGCCTCAGCTGATGCCGACTTTTGATCCGGACATTGCCAAGCAAGCAGAGCGGATGCTGATTAAGCCTCGTGACATTGAAACGAAGGTTGGACTGTTGGCGAAGAAAATTACGCCCGGCTTCCCTGTAGAAATTGAGCTAGCGGATCCGAAGACAATGGAGACCGTTGAAGTCTTGGAAGTGGATGCGTGCCTGGTTGCGACCGGCAGAATTCCAGCAACGAAAAACTTGGATCTCAATATGGTGTCGGTCGAAACTGATCGACGTGGCTTTATTCCAGTGGATGAGCATTTAGCCGTGTTGAGAGGCGAGGAGCCTGTGCCGCACTTGTATGCCATTGGCGATGCGAACGGCAAAATGATGCTGGCTCACTCGGCATCGGCGCAGGGGATTGTAGCCGTAGACAATATCTGCGGTGACTCGCGTACGGTTGACTACAACGCGATTCCGGCAGCGGCATTTACCCACCCTGAGGTGAGCTTTGTGGGCATGACGGAGCCTGCGGCTAAGGAAAAAGGAAAAGAAGAAGGGTACGAGGTGGCTTCTGTGCGGAGTTATTTCAAGGCAAATTCTAAAGCGCTGGCAGAAGGCGAAACAGATGGGATTGCCAAGCTGGTATATCGGAAAGATACAGGTGAGGTGATGGGGGCTCATATTATTGGGATCCATGCGGCGGATTTGATTCAGGAAGCGGCAAATGCGATCGCACAAAAGCAATCCGTCACAGAACTCGCTAAATTCGTTCACACACATCCCACGCTCTCGGAAGTGCTTGATGAAGCCTACAAGCGGGCAAAGGTAACCGCATAATCCCGACCATTTATCACGCTGCTGGTGCCCCTTTTCAAGGGGCACCGCACGGGAGGGGTTATCGATGAGTCCGCTACAAACCGAGACCCCTCCGTTGGTGCCCCTTAAAAAGGGGCACCGTGCCGAAACAATCTGGTGTAGTTAGCAAACTTTGATTCCCAAAGAAACTATCCATATGAAAATTCGCCGAAGTCCACCCAGCACGCCTGTCACCGTATCTACCCTTGAATATCAAATCAAGGTGCCTGATGGGGAGCCACGCAATATCTTGGAAAAGATTGTGTGGCACAAGGAGACAGAAGTGGCTCGGCTGCGGGAGAAAATGCCACTTCAGCTATTGCAGCGTCAGGTACAGGCACTACCGGAGACTAAAGGGTTTGTAGCTGCGTTGCGGGCTCAGGCTGAAAAGCAAGCGCCTGCTCTCATCGCAGAAGTGAAAAAAGCGTCGCCGAGTAAGGGGATCATCCGAGAGGATTTTGATGCGGTTGCGATCGCAAAGTCCTACGTATCCGGCGGCGCAACCTGTCTCTCTGTCCTCACCGACACTGAATTCTTTCAGGGCAGCTTCACCTACCTCAGCCAAATTCGCCAGGCAGTAGATCTCCCTTTGCTCTGCAAAGAATTCATCATCTACCCCTACCAAATCTACCAAGCTCGTTTGGCTGGTGCAGATGCCATTCTGCTAATCGCCGCAATCTTGAGTGACAAAGACCTCAACTACTTCACAAAAATAGCTAGAGTGCTCGGTCTAGACGTTTTAGTTGAGACGCATACAATTGAAGAATTTGAGCGAGTAATGACCGTTCAAGGGGTTCAGCTTGTAGGTGTGAACAACCGGAACTTGGAAGACTTTACGGTAGATTTAGAAACGACACAGGCGGTGGTGGAGCAGTTTGGAGATGCGATCGCGCAAAAGAACATCCTCATCGTCAGCGAATCCGGCATTCACACCCCAGCCGACGTTGCCACCGTCACTCAAGCAGGTGCCAAAGCTATCCTTGTCGGGGAATCTCTAGTCAAGCAGCCTGACCCAGGCGCTGCGATTGGCCAATTGTTAGGCCGCTGATACCCTTGCCTATCTATAAAGTTCAAGAGCCAACTATTTCGTTATCCCTTGGCAGCAAATTGTGTTTGGGTGTTTATACGGGTCTATACTAAGAAATGTATAGTCAGCAAAGAAGGCCGCATGAGTCGCAAGAAAGCCGTCATTATTGGTTCCGGGATCGGTGGATTATCATTGGGCATCCGCCTGCAAAGCTTAGGGTTTGACACCACCATCTTCGAAAAATTAGACGCACCCGGTGGCCGAGCCTATGTGCGCCGGGCCGAAGGCTTCGTCTTCGATATGGGGCCAACTGTACTGACCGTCCCCCACTTCATCGAAGAACTCTTCGCCTTGGAGCAGGGCAAAGCTGCCCTCGGCGAACCTGATTTCCCAGCAGAAATCATGGACCCGAAAGATCGGGTAAAATCCGGCATTACCAGCGGTCCTGCCACTTCTAAATACGCCAAAATTATTCCCATTCTGCCGTTCTACCGCATCTATTTCGACGACGGCACCTACTTCGACTACGACGGAGACCCGGAAAACACTCGCCGCCAAATCGAAGCAATCGAACCAGACGACTTAGAAGGCTACGAAAGATTCCACGAAGCCGCCAAAGCCATCTTCGATCGTGGATTTATTGAGCTGGGCTACACCTATTTTGGCAACATCGGTGACATGCTCAAAGTCGCACCCGACCTTATCAAATTAGATGCGCTCCGCCCACTTCTCTCCTTTGTAAAAGACTACTTCAAGAGTCCTAAGCTCCAGCAGGTATTTAGCTTCGAACCCTTACTCGTTGGCGGCAGCCCGCTTAGCGTGCCAGCCATTTACGCCATGATTCACTTCGTGGAAAAAACCTGGGGCATTCACTTTGCCATGGGCGGCACAGGCGAGCTAGTCAAAGGCTTCGTCCGCAAATTTGAAGAACTCGGCGGCACCATCCAGTACAACGCCGAAGTAGCCAAAATCGACGTTGAAGGCTCCCTCTTCGGCAAAAAGACAGCCAAAGGCATTGAACTCAAAGACGGCAGCTACCATGCAGCTGACCTAGTCGCTTCAAACGGTGACTATGCCAACACTTACATGAAGCTGATCGACTCAAAGTACCGCTTGATTAACCAAGACCTAAAAATCAAGCTAACGCGACAGTCTATGTCCGTACTAGTCATCTACTTCGGCTTCAAAGCCGATGAGTCAGAAGAACTAGACCTACAGCACCACAACATCATCCTCGGCCCTCGCTACGAAGAACTCCTCAAAGAAATATTCGACAAAAAAGTCCTCAGCCCCGACTTCTCCCAATACCTCCACATCCCCTCCCTCACCGATCCAAGCATGGCTCCTCCCGGCCATCACGCGGCCTACACGCTAGTGCCCGTCCCCAACAACGGCGGTGATATTGATTGGGATATTGAAGGCCCCAAGCTCACAGACAGAGTACTCACCTTCTTGGAAGAACGTGGCTACATACCAGAGCTCAAAAAACGATTGGTATACCAGAGCCACATTACCCCCGACTACTTTGAAGGCACCCTCAACAGCTACCTCGGCAATGCCTTTGGCGTAGAACCAGTCCTCATCCAAAGCGCCTTCTTCCGCCCTCACAACCAAAGCGAAGACATTCAAAACCTCTACCTCGTAGGCGCAAACACCCAACCCGGCGGCGGCACCCCCTCTGTCATGATGTGCGCCAAAATGACTGCCCGCGAGATTGCGAAGAACTTTGACATTCCAGCTGAAGTCGGCAATGGCGTCGCAGCATAACCGGAAGTGGCTACAGTCTAAATGGAAGGGCGCGTTAGGACATCTTTCGTAATTCTCAATGCCCTATCTTCTGTCTTTCATAACGATCATTTATGCTCCCCAAAGAAGACCTCTTAAAACACGCCGACAACAAAGAAACCCTCTCCAAAATCATCGACCGGGCCGAACAGGCCATCCGCACCTGGGAACCTACCACCACCGACTTCCTCTCTCCACCGGAATTATTTGAAGCGCAAAACGCTTTTAGCCGCCTCACCGACATCCACACTCTCGCCAGCGGCGGCTACCCCCAGGCCGAACGCCAACGCCTCACCATCGCCCGCGCCGAAATTCCCCTCGATGGGACCGAAGTCCCTCTCGCCGCTATCAGCATTGCTGGCAACTTCCTCTTCGACACCGCAACCCACCGCGACTTTCTTGGCTCCCTGTTAGGCACTGGACTCGTACGTGCCAAAGTCGGCGATATTATCGTCCTTGGCGAACGCGGAGCCCAAGCTATCGTCGCCCCCGAACTCGTAGAATTCCTCACGACTAGCCTGACACAGGTCCGCTCTGTTCCTGTTAAAACACAGCTCATTGAAATCAGCGAACTACGCGTCCGCGAGCCCCGCCGCAAAGAAATCACCACCGTAGAAGCCTCTATGCGGCTAGATGCCCTCGCTTCTGCGGGCTTTGGTATGTCACGCAGCAAAATGGCCGACATGATCACAGGCGGCGACGTTCGTGTCAACTGGAAGCCCATCACTCAATCTAGCCATACCGTACAACCTGGCGATCTCATTGCCATTCGCGGCAAAGGTCGCTTAGAAATCGGCGAAATGAGCATCACTAAAAAACAGCGCTACAGAGTGCAGCTGACTCGGCTGGTATAAAGCACAAAACGATAAGCATCATTTTGTGTAGCTTGTACATTGCAATTATTTTTTGTTGGTAAGATATTCGGATATCTACGAGATTCTACGCATAGGCAAGAATCGAGATTCGGAAAATCTACCTGTGTTCCTGCTATGAAACGCTTGAGCAATCGCGCTTTTCAACTCGTAAAAGATGAAGTAGACCGTCACTACGCCAACGAATCCAGCTCACCTGTTTCACAAACTCAAAACATTGAGCACGCCATATTACTGGCTCGCCTCAAAACTCTGAACAAGCACAGCGGTGAATCACTTACTTCCACACAGTTATGGGAAGAAGTCTGCGACATCCTGCCTGAAATTGATAAAAAGGTTCTGAAAAAAGCTGGTCGCTACCAGATTGAGCCCCCTCTCGTTAGTACTTCATTAGCCCTAGGAGCCGCCAGCATTGGAGCTGCCAGCATTGGAGCTGCCAGTATTGGGGCAGCAGCAGTGATCCTAACGAACCCACTGGGCGGCGAATCTGCCCGACAAGTTGCCAGTTTCGGGACCTCCGCCTCACTCGCGATGCAAACCAACATCACCGGAACTGCAACAAAGCGTCAGACCAGTAGCCATTACAAAAGCACCTTTGAAACGGCTAGAGCCTTTGGGTGGCAGGCGGCGCTCAAAGGTCAAAACCCGCCACATAGCGTCGAGCACTGGGGACAAACGGCTGCACTATGGCAGCAGGCGATCGCACTCTTGGGCCAAGTCCCTCGCTACGATGAGAGCTATGCGATCGCTCAAGCCAAAAAGACTGAATACCAAGACTACCTCCAGCAAGTTCAAACCCGTCAGCTTACAGCCCAAAACCTGACCATAGCTAACGCTCAAACACCGCAGTTCTCACGAGCGCCCCTCGCAAAAGCACCGGCCGAAAAATCCAGTCTGCGGCCAGGCACAAAATTTTCCCAAACGCTACCCACCCGCCAGGTGCAGTCGCCTCAAGAAGATTTTCTTACCACTGCAAAAGGCTACGGCTGGCAAGCCGCTCTAGCGAGCCAAAACGCACCTCACCCAGTAAAGAAATGGGCAGACATCTCTCGACTATGGCAATTAGCCCTACAAAACCTCGACAAAATAGAAGCTCAGCATCCTAGCTACACTGAAGCACAGCAAACGAAAACCCAATACGAGCAAAATCTAGCGGCCATCCGTCAACGCTACCGAACAGAACAAGATGCCAACCAGCGATTGGAGTCACTGCAAGCAGTCCTAGTAGAGCTTGAAGGCTCGCAACTAAACACCAACGCAACTAAGCGCAACCAAATGCAAGCAATCGTCAGCCGACTTGGCACTATTCCTGCCAACACCGTTGCCTACCGGCAGGCGCAGCAGCTCATTACACTTACCAACGAACAAATCCAAACGCTGCCCGTTGCCCCCTCAACCCAAATCGCTATCTCTACAGAAGAAAACGGCTGAAATTCAAACGCTCCATAAATCACACGAAACCATATGAGAGTTGGCTTTTTATCAGCAAAAGAGGCCCAGAAAATCACGTTTTTTTCGCAAAAGTGATGACCTAAAATATTTTTATTTGATTAAAGTTTATATTTTGTAGCCTTCTCCACCTAAAGCAGCACAAAGAGAAGGGCAGGGTATGTCAATATATAGTCGGTTTGCCCACTAGGCCCTCTTGATGAGTGTTTCTTTGCTTCATGTCTTTGCTAAGGCTAGAGCACTCAAAGTTGACCTTAGATTGGCAGGAAATGGAGTTAACAATGGAATCCGTCGAGGCCATTTATCAATACGTCTGGCTGATACCTGTTTTGCCCTTACTGGGCGCGGCAATTGTCGGTACAGGTCTCATCAGTTACAACGAAGCGACCAATAAGCTACGAAAGCCGGTCTCTACCTTCATCGTCAGCCTAATCGGCGCGGCGATGAGTTTGTCTATTATGGTGCTCGTGAGCCAGCTGCAGGGCCACGCACCTTACACCTATTTGATTGAGTGGGCGTCCGCAGGCGATTTCCATATCAATATGGGATTCACCATCGACCACATTACGTCGGTGATGTTGGTGATTGTCACCACCGTAGCCTTCCTGGTGATGATATACACCGATGGCTATATGGATCACGACCCCAGCTACGTGCGGTTCTATGCCTACTTGAGCTTGTTTAGCTCATCCATGCTGGGTCTCGTCATTAGCCCAAACCTCTTGCAGGTCTATGTATTCTGGGAGCTGGTGGGCATGTGCTCCTACCTGCTCATTGGCTACTGGTATGACCGTGATGGCGCTGCCGATGCCTGCCAAAAGGCCTTCGTAACGAACCGAGTCGGTGACTTTGGTTTGCTGCTCGGCATGTTAGGCCTGTTCTGGGCAACTGGCACCTTTGAATTTGACGTGATGGGCGATCGCCTCACAGAAATGGTGAGCACTGGCACCATCGCGGGTGGGCTAGCCGCCCTCTTCGCCATCTTGGTCTTCATGGGGCCGATGGCAAAGTCAGCGCAGTTCCCGCTCCACGTGTGGTTGCCCGATGCAATGGAAGGCCCCACACCCATCTCGGCACTCATTCACGCTGCAACGATGGTAGCCGCAGGCGTCTTCTTGATTGCCCGCATGTACCCTGTGTTCGAGCATATTCCTACTGTCATGAGCGTAATCGCTTGGACGGGTACTATCACCGCTTTTCTAGGCGCATCTATCGCTATCACTCAAAACGACATCAAGAAAGGTCTTGCCTTCTCTACCATGTCTCAGCTGGGCTACATGGTCATGGCTATGGGCGTTGGCGCTTACACGGCTGGACTGTTCCACCTCATGACGCACGCTTACTTCAAGGCGATGCTATTCCTCGGCTCTGGCTCTGTGATTCATGGCATGGAAGAAGTGGTGGGTCACGATCCCACGCTTGCACAAGACATGCGTCTCATGGGCGGCTTGCGCAAATATATGCCGGTTACGTCCATCACCTTCTTGATTGGTACGCTGGCGATTTCAGGACTCCCACCTTTCGCAGGCTTCTGGTCAAAGGATGAGATCCTTGGTTCCGTATTTGAAGTTAATCCTTTGATGTGGGCCATCGGCTGGATTACTGCTGGTGCCACCGCGTTCTATATGTTCCGGATGTACTTCTCTACCTTTGAAGGTGAGTTTCGCGGAAACGACGAAGAGATAAAGATTTTGGTGAAGCGACAGGCGCTGCAAATGGCCGGTGCTTCTATGGGCCCTGGTGCGATGAGCACAAAGGAGCTAGAACTTAGCGCAACTGACGATCATCACGATGAGCATCACGCGGAGGAACCTCATGAATCGGCGCTGAGCATGATCTTCCCGCTAATGGCGCTGGCGATTCCGTCTGCGCTGATTGGATTGGTTGGCACGCCGTTTGCTAACTACTTTGAGGCGTTTATCCATCCGCCGGGTGAAGCGCTCACAGTGGCCGAGTTGGCCGAAGAGTTCGATATGAGTGAGTTTGTGCGGATGGCTGGACTGTCTGTCGCGATTTCGGTGGCAGGCATCATTTTGGCGGCGCTGATGTATCGCACAAGGAAAATTGATGCGGGTGCGATCGCCGACAAAATCAAACCTCTCTACAACCTCTCGCTCAACAAGTGGTACATCGACGACATCTACCGCAAGGTCTTCATTCAGGGCACTCGCAACCTAGCCAAAGGCGTCTTGAACGTAGACGTCAAAATCGTCGATGGCATCGTCAACCTCACTGGCTTTGTCACTCTAGTAACGGGTGAAGGCTTAAAATACTTTGAGAATGGTCGCGCACAGTTCTATGCACTGATTGTGTTTGGTGCAGTCCTTGGACTCGTTTTCGTCTCTGGACTTACATAGGATAAACCAGCCTCTACCACGATAAAAAAGAGCCCTGAATTTGAGTTCAGGGCTCTTTTTTATCGTGGGTATCAACCTCTCGACTGCCCAGAATACAAGAAACGGCCTAAATTTGTAGAATGGGAAAGCGTATCAACTTTATCTGGGATGAGATTAAGGCCGAAAGCAACCTGCTCAAGCACGGCATTTCATTTGAGGAAGCTAAAACAGCTTTTTACGATCCAAGTGCTCGTATTCTGTATGATCCCGATCATTCGAAAACAGAAGATAGGTACTTGTTACTAGGTTTAAGTAAATCCTTACGAATGATCATTGTGTGTCATCTGTACCGCGAGCATGGCAAAACCATTCGATTAATTTCTGCTCGAAAAGCTACTAAAACAGAGCGTAAACAGTACCAGAACTTCGACCTATGAGAGAAGAATACGATTTTTCACAGTCTATACCCAATCCCTATATCGGGAAACTGGAAGAAGAAGCTATCACGATCAAGCTGGAAGGGCAGGTCGCTGAGTATTTCAACGGCCTTGCAGCAGAAAGTGGTATCCCGCTTCAGAACGTGATCAACCTCTATCTCAAAAATTGTGCTCAGACTCAACGCAAAATTTCCTTAGAGTGGACCGAGGCAACTTAAGGCATATGCCACCAAAGAGCTAGCGACAAGAAATGCATCTCACACCTTTAAGAAAAGCTAACGGGTTCGCTACAAAACTGATTTTTCTTCCTAGAGTGTATAAGGCCTAATAGGTCAGCTCGCTCGCAGATCTCAGTTTTGTTATGGATCAATTCCCCTGGCTGTCGTTTATTATTTTCTTCCCGTTTTTGGCGGCGTTGCTCATTCCTTTCATTCCTGATGAAAATGGGCGAACGGTTCGCTGGTATGCCTTGGTTGTCGGGCTGATTGACTTCGCAGTGATTGTCTACACGTTCGTCAACTTTTACGACGTGAATAGCTCAGGTATGCAGCTGTACGAAAGCTACACCTGGTTGCCTGAAATTGACCTGCGCTGGTCGGTTGGTGTCGATGGCCTCTCTATGCCGCTGGTACTGCTGACAGGCTTCATCACGACGCTGGCGATTTTGGCCTCGTGGCCGGTAACCTTTAAACCAAAGCTATTTTATTTCTTACTGCTCTCAATGTACGCGGGGCAAATTGGCGTTTTTGCAGTGCAAGACCTGCTGCTCTTCTTCCTCATGTGGGAGCTGGAACTGCTACCGGTTTATTTACTGCTTTCTATCTGGGGCGGCAAAAAGCGGCTCTACGCAGCCACTAAGTTCATTCTCTACACGGCAGGCGGCTCGCTCTTTATTTTGCTTGCGGCGCTAGGGATGGCCTTCTACGGCGATACTGTCAGCTTCGACATGCAAACCCTGGCCGCGAAGGAATTTCCGCTGCGGCTACAGCTGTTCCTATATTCAGGATTCCTAATTGCCTATGCGGTGAAGCTGCCGATTATTCCTTTCCATACCTGGTTGCCCGATGCGCACGGTGAGGCAACTGCGCCTGTGCACATGCTGCTGGCCGGTATTCTGCTGAAGATGGGCGGCTATGCCATCATCCGGATGAATGTGGAAATGTTGCCGGATGCTCACGCAGTGATTGCACCAGGGTTGGTGATATTCGGTGTGGTGAACATCATTTACGCAGCGCTGACTTCGTTTGCGCAGAACAACCTGAAGCGAAAGATTGCCTACTCATCTATTTCCCACATGGGATTTGTGATGATTGGTATTGGCTCATTTACGAACCTAGGATTGAGTGGCGCGGTGCTGCAAATGGTCTCCCACGGATTGATTGGCGCGAGTCTCTTTTTCCTAGTGGGTGCAACCTATGACCGAACCCACACGCTGATTTTGGATGAGATGGGTGGTGTCGGGAAAAAGATGCCGAAGATCTTCGCGATGTTTACCACTTGCTCTATGGCGTCTTTGGCGCTGCCGGGCATGAGTGGATTTGTCGCCGAGCTGATGGTCTTCGTTGGCTTTGCCAATAGCGATGCTTACGGGTTTAACTTCAAGCTGATCGTAGTGATGCTGATGGCTGTAGGTGTAATTCTCACGCCGCTGTACCTGCTGTCGATGCTGCGCGATATTTTCTATGGTCCTGAGAATAAGGAGCTGATTGAAAATGAAGTGCTAATTGATGCTGAGCCTCGTGAGATTTTTGTGATTGTCTGTCTGCTGATTCCAATTATTGGCTTTGGTTTGTATCCTAAGGCACTGACTCAGCTTTACGATGCAAAGACGGTGCAGCTCACAGAGCGGATTCGGACGGAGATGTTTGCGATCGCACAGGACAAAAATCCACCGCTACCGATTGCAACTACACCCTTGCTGAATGGTCCTTTGCTAGGCGCACCAACAATTGGTGGCGAGCAACCGTAAGCAATATGGGATAACCAAGCAAAAAGCCCTCCGAACTCACATTGGAGGGTTTTTTTGTATACGATCAATTGCTCTCCGAGGAACTACTGAAAGCCTTGACAGGTCTACCAATTATCTTCTATAGCTCTATAGTCTCCGTGCATTTCTTACACCACGCTGCGCGCCCTACCGAACCTTGAACCCATCTCTGGCAACTGGCCCAAAACAGGTTTTCTCTACATTTACCACCGGATTCCATCGGCTTTTCTCCGTACAGGGCTGGGCGCTTGAAGCCAGACTGCTGCGGTGGATGACTTTGCTGTGGCTATCGATTGGGCCCGTAGTCCTATTTTCGGCGTCGTCTCATATTGCGGCAACAGACTATAGCGATAGCGCTCACTATCTAAAAGTGCAGCTGGTTTGGATTGCGATTGGCCTAATGATCTCTCGCTACATTACCCGTCATCCGCTGCGGCAGGTAATGCGGCTATCGGGCTTTTTTTTACTCGTGTGTATGCTGCTGGTGATGACAACACACATTCCTGGGGTCGGCATTTCTGTAAATGGCGCAACTCGCTGGCTACCTTTTGGACCATTCCTTATTCAGCCCTCAGAGCTGATGAAACCGTTCTTGGTCATGCAT
This sequence comes from Phormidesmis sp., assembly GCA_050042985.1. GTDB lineage: Bacteria > Cyanobacteriota > Cyanobacteriia > Phormidesmidales > Phormidesmidaceae > Phormidesmis. The sequence goes on from JBHJIY010000120.1 coordinate 31,156, forward strand.
AGCGCGCAGCTGTTTGGGAAGTGGCACAAGCTCACTAATCGCACTCGGCTACTGTGGCTAGGTATCTTTACTTTTGGCCTACTGCTGATTTTGTCTCAGCCCAACTTGAGTACTACCGCAGTATGTGGAATGACTATTTGGCTGATTGCCCTGGCGGCTGGGTTGCCCTATCGTCAGCTGTTGCTCACTGCGTCTTCGGGATTGATGGCAGCGGTGATTAGCATCAGCTTGAAGTCTTATCAGCGCGATCGCATCGTATCCTTCCTCAACCCTTGGAACGACCCCGAAAACAACGGCTTCCAGCTCATTCAAAGCCTACTCGCCATCGGCTCCGGCGGTGCGAGTGGCGCTGGCTACGGCTTCTCTGAGCAAAAAGTCTATTTCCTACCCTTCCAGTACACCGACTTTATCTTCTCCGTCTTTGCCGAAGAGTTTGGCTTTATCGGTTGCACGATGCTGCTCGTATTTTTAGCGGTGTACAGCACAGTGGCGCTAATGGTAGCAATTCAGGCAAAAAAGACCACCCATCGACTGGTTGCGATTGGCTGCATGGTCCTACTGGTGGGTCAGTCTTTAATCAACATCGGCGTCGCTACGGGCAGCATGCCAACGACCGGATTGCCCTTTCCGTTGTTCAGCTACGGCGGCAGCTCCATGATTGCTAGCCTCATTACAGCTGGCGTACTGATTCGAGTCGCTCGTGAATCTAGGGGGGCTGATGTCCTTTCGCTTTCTAGAGCTGCTCGCCAGGTCACAAACAGGGACACTGATAAAGTTCAAAAACCGTTTGAACCCACCAACGAGCTTAAAAAACAGAGTAAAGCCTCTAGCGAAAAAGATCTTCGGACCGCTCATAATCTGCTCAAAACGCCTAGGCTTCGGCTAAAACAGCGGACTAGCGTTGAAAACTCAACCCCAGAAAAAGCTACCAGCAGCCGTTCCACGCAGTAAGCCAACACTGAAGAATAAAAGCATTCAGCCGCACCCAATCCCAGCGAAGCGGAAGCAAGTTCTGTACAATTAAGGCGTGTACTGGCTCCGAGCATTTCTTATGGGCGAACGCCTACAGCTTTTTCTCTATCACCTCAGTCAACAGGCCAACGGCTGGGTAGAGGGCCAACTCGGCCATCTATCCATTGCTAGTATTGGCATCATTGCCTGCGCAGGGTTACTCACTAGCCTTACGCCCTGCATGCTTTCTATGCTGCCGATTACGGTGGGCTACATGGGCAGCTACGAGCTAGAAAATCGTTGGCAAGCAGTGGGACAGTCCATTTGGTTTGCGACAGGGCTAGCGACAACACTGGCCGCGCTGGGCTTGGTTGCCGGTAGTTTGGGCTGGGTATACGGGCAAGTAGGGGTGGGTTTGCCGATCGTGGTAAGCGCGATCGCAATCCTCATGGGCCTCAACCTCCTCGAAGCCCTGCCGCTCCCACCACTTCCATCCTTCAACGGCACAGGCTTCCTCGAAAATAATATCCCCCGATCAGCTAAGTCTTATCTCTTGGGTCTCACCTTTGGGTTGGTCGCCTCTCCTTGTAGTACCCCTGTCCTTGCAACCTTACTGGCTTGGGTAGGCGAAAAAGGCGACCCCGTCTTGGGCGCATCACTCCTGTTGGCCTACACCGTCGGCTACGTCGCCCCACTCATGCTCGCAGGCATCTTCACCGCCTCCATCAAACGCATCCTAGAACTCCGCCGCTGGTCCGGTTGGATTACCCCTGCAAGCGGCGTCCTCCTCGTCAGCTTTGGCCTGTTCTCACTAGTTACCCGTTTATTACCAATCGCATAACCTAGCCAGTCACCCCCTCTCCCCTGCTCCTACGCTCCCTCATGCTCGCCACCAAACGCTACTTCCGCAAAGAACTCGTCCCCCTCCTCGCGGACCTTAAGCTTGCGATCGCACTCCTGCTCACCATTGCTATATTCAGCATCAGCGGCACCGTCATCGAGCAGGGCCAGGGCCTCACCTACTACCAGGAAAACTACCCCGAATCCCCTGCACTCTTCGGCTTCCTCACCTGGAAAATCATCCTCATATTGGGTCTCGATCACGTCTACCGCACGTGGTGGTTCCTCGCTATTCTCATCCTTTTTGGGGCCAGCCTCACCGCCTGTACCTTCACCCGTCAAATTACTGCTCTACGATGGTTTTCTAGAACCTGGAACTTTTACAGCAAGCCACGCCAGTTTGGCAAAATGGCACTGAGTACAGAACTCAAGAGCGACGAAGAAAGCAGCAATATAAACGAACTCAAAACCCAGCTCACCCAGCGTAAGTACAAAATCTTCGAGAAAGATAGCGGCACAGACAAAATGCTCTACGCCCACAAAGGGCTCTCCGGACGCATTGGGCCGATTGTGGTGCATGCCAGTATGCTGCTGATTTTATTCGGCGCAATTTTAGGTTCAATGACTGGCTTTTTCGCCCAAGAAATGGTTCCTAGCGGCCAAACCTTCAAAATTCAGAATATCTTTGATGCTGGGCCCTGGGCCGGACCTCAAATTCCAAAAGACTGGTCTGTACATGTCAACCGCTTCTGGATCGACTACTCCCCCGAAGGCCGGATCGATCAGTTCTATTCAGATCTTTCTGTCCTCGACGACACAGGCGAAGAAGTTAAGCGCAAAACCATCTGGGTCAATCAACCCCTGCGCTACAAGAACGTCACCCTTTACCAGGCAGATTGGGCCGTAGGCGCTGTCAAAGTTCGTATCAACAATAGCCCTGTTTTCAATCTGCAAATGGCTCCGCTAGAAACCTCAGGTGGCAAACTTTGGGGCACCTGGGTGCCGACGAAGCCCGACATGAGCGAAGGCGTTTCCCTAATTGCACAAGATCTCCAGGGCACCCTGCTGCTATACGACATGAGCGGACAGCTAGCCTCAACTGTCCGAGAAGGAGGCAGCGTAGATATCAACGGTGTGACGCTCTACGTTGACGACCTGATCGGTAGTACCGGCTTACAAATTAAGGCAGATCCTGGCATTCCCGTCGTTTATCTGGGATTTGGGCTACTCATGATTGGTGTAGTTGTCAGCTATATCTCACACTCGCAGGTGTGGGCATTGCAAACCGCAGAGACTTTATACGTCGGGGGGCGAACCAATCGGGCCCAGGTCTCCTTCGAGAGAGAGATGGTTAGTGTGCTAGATAACATCACAGCTGAGCCAGTAAACCCAACACAACCTGAATCAGGTGCCGAAAAGGACGCGTTGGCCGTCGTAAAGTAACTTGAGCGTAGTCAAGCAGTCCTTCAGCCTTTTGCAATCGATAGAAGCCCTTTAGAAATAACGGCAACATCTAGCCGCCCGATGCGAATCCTTTTAGTAGATGACGAAGTAGAGCTTACCGATCCACTCAGCCGCTTGCTACAGCGACAGGGCTACACCGTAGATGTTGCCACTGACGGCGCTACTGGGGCCCAGCTGGCTGTGAGCGGCGACTACGACCTCTTGATATTAGACTGGATGCTGCCAGGAAAAAGCGGCATAGAGATTTGTCAGGAGGTACGAGCTTCCGTAGGCGGCTCGTCACCTACGAACACCGCTTACACCCCTGTCCTCTTTCTCACCGCAAAAGACACGCTCGACGACCGAGTCGATGGCTTAGATGCTGGCGCCGACGACTACCTCGTCAAACCGTTTGAGCTACGCGAACTCCTTGCCCGTGTCCGTGCCCTCCTCAGACGGCCCACGGCTTTAGAGCCTCGCACCTCAGACGCTGCGGCACCATCCGTCTTGCCCGTGCTGCTTGAGTTTGGTGACATTACTCTCGACATCGAAAATCAAGTTGCAAGCCGCAGCAATCAACCCATTGAGCTCTCTGAAAAAGAAATGCAGCTGCTGGCCTACCTGATGAAATCGCCGCATCAGCTACTCACTCATACGCAAATATACGACGCAGTATGGGGCAAAGGAGCCGCACCTAGTAGTAATGCCCTTGCGGCTCAAATGCGCCTGCTGAGAAAAAAGATTGAGAGTCCTGGTCAGCCCACCCTTATCCACACCGTCTACGGGAAAGGATATCGCTTCGGAGCACCTGCGTAATAACCGAGAGCTTCATCTGTCTGTACGCAATTAAAAACACTTACCGATAAAATCGGTAAATATAGCGATTCTGACCCACTTATGGCTCGTGGGAAACATCTAAAAAGATGATTATGTCAGTAGTATTGGGCATAAGTAGATGAAGTTACCTTATTTTCTCAATCGAAGAGAAAAGCCAGTGGTCTTCTATCTAGTAAGGTATCAATACGCGCCTTGAAGCCATCTTTGAAGAACACGATGATTCAGCTATCAGACATCAGGGAAAAATCAGATACTGATACGTCAGCCGCGCAGTCGCCTACGCAGTCATCTACAGTGTCAGCAAACCAAGCGGCATCAACTAAAGCCCCAATAAAAGAAACTTCAGCAAAAAGTGAGCTTGTTGGCTACGGAGTACTGTATGGAAAACGCACTAGCGCTATTCAAGTTCCACTAGGCGTCGCAAAAGAAGACAAGTCGCATCATTCAACAGGCAGCGCATTGCTAGATTCGTTTGTTAGTCAAGCGATCGCAGAACCTATCCCCCTGCAGCACCTTCGCCTCGTCAACGTTGCCAATCGCCAGCAGCAGAGATCAGCCACCGTTCACCAGCCAGTTCGCCAGCCAATTCGCCAGTCAACACCACCCACAACAAAGCTACGCTCCAGAAAAAAGCCTGCGCCCAAAGCTGATACTCAGCCAGCCACAACAGCACTAGCAGAGAAGCCACCGGCCGCCGCAGAACCCGAGACTATTCAGCCAACACCGCGTCAGCCAGCATCACAACAAAGAAAACCACCTGCGCTAGCCGCTGCACCTTGCAAACAACCAGAAGCTTCCCAAGCTTCTCCAACACCATCTACCGCGCCCGCACTTTCAGCAGCCCCTATCAGCGATAGCAAAACCGCTAGAGATAGTGCAGCAGCCGTAGGTCTCATCGATATCAACGACACCCTACTCTTTGGCGGCGACCACCAAAATCTAGCCTCTACAGATCCCTTCGTCAGCGATAGTGACACCGAAAGCGACGACACAGGCGTACTGGCATACCTTAGCCAGCAAATCTCCGCTTTCACTGTATCCAAGCTCAAGAGTGGCTTTCCAAACAATACCGATCCAAAAGTTATCAATCGACCCGACCCCCCAAAGCACAAAACCGTTCTAGACGTTCAAACTTTCCAGCTCAGTGAGCTTGATAAAGAAGAGCCAACTTCCGAACAAAACCATCAAATTGCAACCACTGCCACTCCGAAGCAGAACCCGACGGGAACATCGGCATCTACCCCAGAAATCAACATTCTCAGTCAACAAGTAAACGCACTAAATCAAAAAATCGCTGAGCTCAGTCAAAAGCTTGAGCAAGTCACGCAAGATTGAAGTCTAGTCAGTAAATCAAAAAGGGAGAAAATGCGCTGCATTTCCTCCCTTTTTGATGCGGATATCCGTCTTAACGCTTAAGCACTAGCGATCGCCATACAGATTTTCGTAATAGCCCTTATATTCTTCTGAAAGTAGCGCCTGCCACCAGTCACGATTCGTCAAGTACCACTCTACTGTTTGTCTTAGCCCTTTCTCAAAGTTGTAAGCAGGTGACCAGCCCAGCTCTCTTTGAATTTTAGAAATGTCCATCGCATATCGGCGGTCATGGCCAGGGCGGTCGGTGACAAACGTAATCAAATCACGTGGCGTCGTTGGCAAATCTCCCCCCAACTCGGTCATGAGGTCACACAAAGTATGAACAATATCCAGGTTTTTTACCTGATTGTTGCCACCAATGTTGTACACATCTCCGGGCTCAGCCTGATGCAGCACCACATCGCTCGCAGAGCAGTGGTCACTTACGTGTAGCCAGTCGCGCACGTTTTGGCCATCGCCATACACCGGCAAAGGCTTACCCAGCAAAATGTTCAAACACATCAGCGGAATCAACTTTTCAGGGAACTGATATGGGCCGTAATTATTAGAACAGTTGGTAATCAGGGTGGGCATACCGTAAGTATGGAAGTAAGCCCGCGCTAAGTGATCGCTGCCTGCCTTAGAAGCAGAATACGGACTGTTCGGCGTATAGGGTGTCGTCTCTGTAAACGGTGGATCGTTTGCTTCTAAGCTGCCATAGACTTCGTCAGTAGAAACATGTAAGAAGCGGTAGTCGCTGGGTTTGTCTTGCGCCGTCCAGCGGTTACGAAAGGCTTCTAACAGGGTGAAAGTACCCACCACATTCGTTTGAACAAACGCGGCAGGGCCCAAAATAGAACGGTCTACGTGAGATTCAGCGGCGAAGTGAATCACCGTATCAATCTCTTCTTCTTCGAGCAGTGAGGCGACCAAAGCCCCATCACAAATATCGCCTTTCACAAGCCGAAAACGGTCTTGACTGGCCAAATCAGCCACGTTGGCTTCGTTACCGGCATAGCCCAAGATATCTAGCACCACAACGCACCCATCGTGGTTGTTACACCAGTGATGCACAAAGTTGGAGCCAATAAAGCCGGCACCGCCGGTAATGAGGACACGTTTTGACATGATTATTCGACAGATGAGTTATTCAACAGATTAGTTATTCAACGAATGAGCTATGTAAGCTCCACGGTAGAATCATCGCCCACCATAAACCGCAAGGCCTTTGGCCGATGATCAGTCACGGTCAGTGTGGCTCGCTCACCGATTAAGCTATCGACAATGCGACGCTGAATACCAAATATTTTTGCGCCCTTGAGCACAACGCTATGGTCTATTTCAACGTCCGACATCTTCGATTCATCGGCGATGCTGGTGTAGGAACCCACAAAGCAATTCTCTAGCACACAGTTTTCGCCAATGACCACAGGACCGCGCACCGTACAGTTTTTCAGCGTTGAACCTTTGCCAACAACGACACGACCGCTAATAGTGCTTTGCTCATCGACCTCTCCTAAGACCTGAGGGTTGGAGATGTACTCATCCAAGATGATGCGATTGGCTTCTAGTAAGTCGTCTTTTTTGCCTGTGTCTAGCCACCAGCCAGATAGTTCTTTGGCTTCAACCGGTTTTTGAGTGTTGATCAGCTGCTGGATAGCATCTGTAATTTCTAGTTCGCCCCTTGCAGAGGGCTTGATTTCTGAAATTGCCTGATGGATATCGGCAGAAAATAAGTAAACACCCACCAGCGCTAGGTTCGACGGAGGATTTTTCGGCTTCTCCACTAGCTTCATCACAGAACCTTCGGCATCGACCTCGGCCACACCAAAAGCAGTGGGGTTCAAGACTTGCTTCAGCATAATAGTTGCGCCCAGGGGCTTCTGCTTAAACTCGTCAACAAATGCGCCCAGGGAGTCTTGAATGAGGTTGTCTCCCAAGTACATGACAAAAGGAGAGTCTCCCAAAAAGGGTTGAGCAATTTTTACAGCGTGGGCCAGGCCATCTGGACTTTCCTGAGGGATGTAAGTAATCTTGGCCCCAAAGCTATCGCCTACACCTGTTTTCTCTTCAATTTCAGGGCCCGTTTCAGGGCTAACGATAATGCCAATGTCAGTAATCCCTGCGGCCACTAAGCTTTCGATGCCGTACCAGAGAATAGGCTTATTAGCGACAGGGACAAGTTGCTTAGCGCCTGTGTAAGTAAGGGGCCTCAGGCGAGTACCTTTGCCGCCCGATAAAATGAGTGCTTTCATGCAATGTTCTTGAACTTAAGTAACGTTGACGGTCGTGAAATAAAACTATCGCTTCGGCTAGCTTTGCGTAGCAGTATGTTGCTGAAGATACTGCTGAAGCATTTGCTTGAGGCTCTCCTGCCACTGAGGGGCTGCGTGACCTAAGAGCTGAGCAACCTTTTGACTGCTCATCACTGAGTAAGGAGGTCTTTGGGCTGGCGTTGGGTATTCAGCTGTTGTGATGGGGTTGACCGTTTCGATTGCTAGGGGCATACCCAAGGCTCTGGCTTCTTCAAAGATAGCAACGGCAAAATCGTACCAGCTTGCGGTACCGCTATCAGTGAAGTGATAGGTGCCTGCGCACTGTTCAGTAGGATCTAGCAGATGCGCCGATAGCGCAGTAATTGTCTCGGCGATATCTTTGGCCCAGGTTGGGGAGCCCACTTGGTCAGCCACTACGCTTAGCTGCGATCGCTCTCCAGCTAATCTCAGCATCGTCTTCACAAAGTTTCCTTTGCCGTGCACGCCATACACCCAAGCCGTCCGCAAAATCATGTGCGAGTCTAGCGCCTCTCGGATGGCCTCTTCACCAGCTAGCTTTGTTTTACCGTATACGCTCAGCGGCCCAGTGACATCTGATTCGGTGCGGGGCGAAGGCGCCTGCCCCGAAAAAACATAGTCTGTAGAGATATGCACCAGTGATGCACCGCATTTTGCAGCGGCTACCGCTAGCGCACCGGGCGCCTCTGCATTGATTCGGTGGGCAAGGTCTGGCTCACTTTCTGCCTTGTCTACAGCGGTATAGGCGGCGGCGTTTATGATGAGTTTGGGCTGGGTAGTAGCGACTTTAGAAGCGATCACATCTAAATCAGTTAAATCCAGCTCCGCTCTGCCCACCGCCACCAGCGGACCTAACGTTTGTGCAAGCACAGGAAGCGTTTTGGTCAGCTCTTGGCCTACCTGCCCCTGCGCGCCCACTAGCAAAATACTCATGTGTCAGTCCCTGTCTCTGCCTTTCTCTCTGGCGCAAAAGCTGCATAGTCAAATAAATCAGCCGTTGACAGGGTATCGCCCTCAGCATCTTAACCAGACACGATTGGGGTTTTACCCGCTGTTGGCCAGCCAATTTTCAGCTCAGGGGCATTCCACACAATGCTGCGTTCGTGAGTAGGGCTGTAAAAATCGGTCGCCTTGTAGAGCACATCGGCCACTTCAGAGAGCACATAAAAGCCATGGGCAAATCCTGGCGGAATCCACAGCTGCTTTTTGTTCTCTGCACTTAAGATTTTGCCGGCTGACTTGCCAAAAGTAGGAGAACCTTTACGGATATCTACAGCGACGTCGTAAATGCTGCCAACAACAGCGCGTACCAGCTTACCCTGCGCATTTTCGATTTGGTAGTGCAGGCCGCGCAAAATATTTGTGGTGGAAGAAGAGTGATTGTCTTGCACAAAAGAGTAGTGCTTGCCCACTGCCTCATCAAAGGCCTTTTGATTGAAGCTCTCCAGAAAGAAACCGCGTTCATCCGGAAAGACACGAGGCTCAATCACCAGAACCTCAGGGATATTGGTCTGCGTAATTTGCATTGAAAATTAGATGGGTGAGTTACATAGCCGTATTACATCCACAGCTTCCCACACCAAGGAAACACTCTCAGGATAATCTCTAGCCAAATTATGTGCTCTTTATACAAAAACAATACGGAGCCGCAACAACTACGTACAGTAGCCGACAGACATTTTTGGACAGACTGGGCGCTGGCCTTGCGTACGCCGAGATTCTCGTTACCGCCTCCATATGAGGGATAAGCAAAGACTAAGCTGGGCATCCTGAAAACACAACCAACTCAGTGCAACAAATTAGCAACTACCTGGAATACCTAGTCACCGCTGTCTTGTTTGTATTTCTTACGCGCTCAAGGATATGCCCGAAATGACCACGCCGTTTCTCTCTATTGTTATTCCGATGAGAGAGGGATTCTCCCCCGACTGGTTTGAAAGACTGCTGGCCATAGAGGGCTCTGTAGAATTCATTTTGGTTCATCCGCCTGGCGTCACGCCAGAACCTTGCGCAGATGGAAGAATGCGACAGCTCGTGAGTCCTTATAGAGGCGAAATTATTCAAAGGCTCAGCGGCATGATGAATGCAAGTGGCACTTACTTGCTCACATTCAACTGTGACGAATATATTCATCCCAACGTACCCGCACTCGCAAGCCAGTACTTTCAACAATTTCCCGAAAGCTGGGTGATGCGCTTAGCCAAAGAAGAATATGCCTATGGCGATCAGCTCTCACTCAACGCACCCTGGAGCGAGCTGCCGACAGACCTCACCGCCTTACCACTGTGCCGAAAAGCAGACGGCAATCTTCGCCTTTACGAAGAAGGCCACATGATGGAAATTCCCATCGCCCCAATGCACAACCGATTTGACTGGGGCTGCATCTTTCGAGGCCGCCGTGACCACCTAGGCCCTCATGCCGAAAACTTCGACAAAAAGGTATGGGTAAACGCCATGGTACAAGAGGCGCTACAAGAGATTCTGCAAGGCCTTACCCTTGTCGGCCCGATTAAATATCTACCCTTTTGGTGCCTAGATAGATTGCTGGGCTTGGCACTACAGGCTAAGTTCTACGATCCGGATCGGCCTGATCGGGTTATTGGGCACAAGCTGCCAGGCCCAGCTCAGCTACGAGTCGAAGACAATCCGCCAGAACATCGCAGACGGGGACGGTTTTATATTTTTGCTGAGATTATTTTGCTACGGCGCTTTCCACAGTATGGCTACATTTGGAATCTCACACTGCATCAGATAAGAGAGTTTCCGGTACGAGCATTTATATCTGTGCGCAGGCAGCTAGCAAATCGCTGGGCCAACAAAGGCTTACAAACAACGGCCCTCGCGACCGACAACGCTAACCCCTAAGCCATCTGATCTCTAGTAATTTCGGAGTGGTGTGGTTTCGGAGTGGTATTCTCCCAAAACGCATCCCCCAATCACATCAGATGATATGCCAGCGAACCACGCACCTAACAAGACTCAGTCGTTGCCTCAGTCATTGACTCAAACATCTACGCGCGAACGGTTATGGCTACTGAGCTTTGTTGTATTACCCTACGCCAGCTATTTGGGCTTGGTGATTATGCTGTGGCCATATCTCACTGCATTCAAGCAGCGAGGTAGGCACATCTGGCGGCTGTGCCGAAGCATGGGATTTGGCTGGTTGACGCTAGGACTATTGATCAGCAGCAGTATGGCCGTCAACAGGGGCGAGTCTTTTTTGCAGCTCGTTAATTTTCTGCCGTTCTTCCTATTAGTTGGAGTTTTAGGAACTGAACCCACCGCAGTAGGTGACATTGAGCCTCACGAGAACCATTCACACAACGGGCATTCGCACAGACTCTTTGGCAAGCTCGAAATAGCGGCACAGGTATTGCTGTTGAGCGCCATCCCCTTTATGGCGGTTGCTTTTTTGCAGTACGTGATCAAGCAGCTGGCAATCGCACAAAGCAGCCTCATTAGATTTCTTCCTATCAGCCTACTCACTAGCCTGCAACCCTATGAGAACAGGGTACGCGTCCAGTTTGGCAATCCCAACGTGCTCTGCGCTTATCTGGTCATACTGCTAGGGCTTGGATTAGGGCTAGCGATTCAAGGGCTGAACGAAAAATATCGACCCAAACTGTACTGGATGCAGATTGCGAGTTTGGGGCTTTGCATTTGCGCAATTTTTGCGTCGGGCTCTCGAAATGGCCTGGTCGCGACCTTAGTATTGATTGCGATCGCACTTTACACTGCCCGAACTCACCGCTGGATCTTATTCTTGGGCCTGGCCGTCAGCGGCATACTCGTTGCCACGGCCATCAGCCTGGGATTTGGGGAGAGGGCGATGTCCCTAGCGCTATTTACCCAAGATGCTCGCATCGAAATTTGGCAGCAAAGCCTAGCACTCATCCAGCAGCGGCCTATTTTGGGCTGGGGCTTCACCGGGTTTAGAAGCCAGTATGTTGCCTACAGCATTCAACACTATGCCAAGCTATATCACGCGCACAACATTTGGCTATTTCTCGCATCTGAAGCGGGCGTGCCAGTTATGCTGGGGTTCTGCTTTATAGTAGGCAAAATTTACTACTCGGGGGTTCGCGCTTTAGGTCAGTCTGCGATTACTGAGCGCGATCGCTCCATACTCCTGTGCTACTTACTCGCTTTCACAGGCTGTATGCTGTACGGATTCTTCGACATTCTCCTTCACGATTCACGCATTAATACTCCAGCTTGGGCAGTCTTGGCCGCTATCTACAGCATGAGCCGCATCGCACTCAATCAGCCAAAAAGCGACCCCAAAGACATCCAGCACGACAAAGCAAAGCCTGCCCTTTAGCCCTGTCACTAGTCAAAAGCCCGCCACCTAACTAAAGATGACGGGCCTTCAAACATCAAACTAACTGGTGTCAGCTCAAAGGAACTGACATCAACCGACTATGCAGTCGCGGGGTAGACGCTAACTTTCTTGCGGCTCTTGCCCTTACGCTCAAACTTCACAACGCCATCAATCAAAGAAAACAGCGTATCATCGCCACCGCGACCTACATTTTCACCCACGTGGTACTTAGTACCGCGCTGACGAACAATAATATTGCCAGCAATCACAGCTTCGCCGCCGTACTTCTTTACGCCCAACCGCTGAGCATTCGAATCGCGACCGTTTCTAGTACTACCTGTACCCTTCTTATGTGCCATAGCGCTGAAAAATCTCCTGACTGTTACTACTTACTACAAAACCTACTGCTTAAAAGCTAACGCTTTTTAAGCTTCTGCGGTAATGGTCTTCCCACCGACTGTGATGGAATCAATCATCACGCGGGTCAAATCTTGACGGTGCCCACGCTTCTTACGGGTCTTCTTCTTAGGCTGCATCTTATACACAATGACCTTCTTACCGCGCAGGTGGCTAACCACCGTACCGCTCACAGTCGCACCCTCTACTAGTGGCTGGCCGATGCTAACATCCTCACCATTTTCCACCATCAGCACATCGTCAATTGTAATCTTTTCATCAGCGTCAACCGGCAAACGATTGATATCGTAAAACCGACCTGGCTCTACCCGCAATTGGGTACCGCCTGCTGCAATAATTGCGTAAGCCATATTCTTTGAATTCTCTTCTTAATCGCCGTAGAGGTAGGCCACACAAAAGAGGCCTTTGTACCTGGTTCGAGCATTTGCACAGAGGTACATCATCGGCTAAAGCGTTCTGTCATGTCAAGCCGATATTGCCAGCCTTTCAAGCGCTCTTTCACTCGCTTCGGAACCGACTTCAGAACATACTTCAGGGCTTGCCTCTAGACGTAGGCCTATGGGTCTTGGGCCCATTTCCATCCTTGCCCACCGCCCATGTACAATTAAAAGCTGTTCTGTCGGTTACTTAAAACCTATGAAGCCCTACTTGGCGGCGGCGCTACAAATGACTAGCGTGCCTGATCTTGGTAAAAATCTGGCACAGGCGGAAGAGCTCATTGATTTAGCGGCTCGGCGTGGAGCTGAGCTAGTCACGCTGCCCGAAAACTTTTCCTTCCTAGGCGATGAGACGGCCAAGTTCAAGCAAGCTCATGAAATCTGCACGGCCAGCGAAAAGTTCATCAAGACTATGGCCCAGCGCTATCGCATCATGCTGCTAGGCGGTGGCTACCCGGTGCCCTCTCCCGATGGTCGTACCTACAACACCGCGATCTTGGTCAATGCCAATGGAGAAGAACTGCTGCGCTACGAGAAAGTTCACCTGTTTGACGTCAATTTACCCGATGGCAATACATACCAAGAATCAGCCACGGTGACCTCCGGCAGCACAATGCCCCAAATCCACAGCTCGGATCGGTTGGGTGAAATTGGTATTTCGGTCTGCTACGACGTACGTTTTCCAGAAGTGTACCGGCAGCTTTCCAAAGAAGGCGCAGAGGTGCTGATTGTGCCTGCGTCCTTTACCGCGTTTACGGGCAAAGACCATTGGCAGGTACTGCTACAGGCCCGCGCTATTGAAAACACCTGCTACATGATTGCCCCAGCGCAAACGGGCTTCCACAATGCTCGCCGGCAGTCTCACGGCCACGCCATGATTATTGACCCTTGGGGCATCACCCTGGCAGATGCGGGCGATAATGTTGGAATGGCGATCGCAGAAGTTCATCCCTCTCGCCTAGAACAGGTGCGCCGACAAATGCCATCGCTTCAGCACCGCGTGTTTGGATAATACGTAATTTGTGCCATTCAGCAAATGCTTGAAAATTCGCCCAAAAGATAGATGGTCGAAGAATAGATTGATTGAACACTTCATTCGGTAGTGTTACTCATGTAAATTAGACAACGACAGCAACTATAAGCGGCATACCTAGCATGATAAGTGGCCTGTTTTTTCAGACTATCTCCGCCCAGTTTTTTCGAGATCCTAGCCTCTGGGATAGTCCTTGGCTCCGTGCTCTGCCGCTACTTGCTGAAGTCGACGAAGCCGAAATTGGCTCCTTCGTCATTGCCGGTGTGTTGCTCAGTCTTATTACAGTGTTTGTCGCGGCAAAGGTAGGCGGCGAGCTATGTGCCAGGCTCAACCTTCCGTCTGTACTGGGCGAGCTGATCGGTGGTGTCGTAGTAGGTGTTTCGGCGCTGCATCTGATTGTATTTCCCGAGGGTGGTGTCATGCCCGACTCGGCGCTAATGAACCTCATTCAAATGACCGCCGGGCTAGATCCAGAAAGCTTGAAGCTGGTCTTTAGTGGAGAAAGCGAAGCTTTATCTGTACTAGCTGAGCTAGGCGTCATTATTTTGCTCTTTGAGATCGGCCTAGAGTCGGATCTTAAAGAGCTGATTCGAGTGGGGCCTCAGGCTGCGGTAGTGGCAGTCATTGGTGTAGTAGCGCCCTTTGTAGCAGGGACAGCGGGACTTGTTCTATTTTTTGGCATAGGTACAATTCCAGCGGTCTTTGCCGGAGCGGCGCTAACAGCCACTAGCATTGGCATCACCGCAAAAGTACTGGCCGAGATGCAGCAGCTCAGCTCTACAGAAGGTCAAATCATTATTGGCGCAGCTGTCTTAGATGATGTGCTTGGCATCATTGTGCTGGCAGTGGTTGCCAGCTTAGCCAAAACAGGTGAAATCGAGATTACGAACGTCATCTACCTAGTGCTAGGCGCTGCAACGTTTTTGATTGGGTCCATTTTTCTGGGACGCCTGCTCAGCCCACTATTCGTATCGTTAGTTGACAATTTACAAACTCGCGGACAGCTGATTATTAGCTCACTGGTGTTTGCGTTTGTGCTGTCGTACATTGCAGCAGCCATTCAATTGGAGACTATTTTAGGTGCGTTTGCGGCTGGTCTTATTCTGGCGGAGACGTCAAAGCGGCGTGAGCTAGAGGAGCAGATTACGCCGATTGCCGATATGCTGGTGCCCGTATTCTTCGTCACGGTGGGGGCCCGAACCGACATCAGCGTGCTGAATCCTCTGGAGCCCGCCAATCGTGAAGGGCTCATTATTGCTTTATTTCTGGTGGTTGTCGCCATCATCGGCAAAACGATCACCGGCTTCGCGGTCTTCGGACAGCCGGGCATCAACCGCTTAGCGGTGGGCTTTGGCATGATTCCGCGTGGAGAAGTGGGCCTTGTCTTCGCAGGCGTAGGAGCCGCTAGTGGCGTGCTATCAGAGTCTTTGGATGCGGCCATTATTGTCATGGTGATTGTCACCACCTTTATTGCACCGCCGCTGCTGAAGCTTGTCTTTGATGGTGACGCTGGTGGCACAGACGCTGACGGCAGATTGGAACCTGCCACAGCAGCAGTTGCGGCTACAGACTCAACGGCAACCGCTACCGAAACGGCTGAGCCCGCCGAATCTTAATAAGAGCCTGAGCTTAGCTTGACCAACCACAGCAATTTGTTACAGGCACCAGCCGAAAGCGTATTCGCTAAAACGAATCAACTAAATCGGTCAAACCTAATAGCCACAGCGCATAGAGCTATCTCCTTAGATATGGGGGTAGCTCTATTTTTTTCGCACGTTTTGTCCGTACAACTACAAAGAGATGCTGTATTAAAAAGAAGTAGAAAAACTGAGAAGGAACCGCTTTGTTTTCAATCAACGAAAGGCCAGACGATTAACCCAGAAGGCACTAAAGCCTCTACAACCCAATAAAACACAGCCGAGCGTCATCCGTAGAAACCACAGTATACCGATGAGATATTTGCAAAAAGTGCACAGAAGCTATAGATTCTTTTGGCATAAAAGGAAAAATAAAGCTGGTAAAGTTTCCAAATCCTACTAAACTCTAGACAACATTTATTCACTTAATATTCTGAGTATTTTTACTTATGAGCATCCCAGCCCTTTCAAGCCAGCTGCGCTCCCAATTCAAAATCGGAGTTTTTGATAGTGGTGTGGGCGGTCTGACCGTTCTCAAAGAAATGGCAGAGCAGATGCCTCATGAGTCGGTTATTTATTTTGGCGATACGGCCAGGGTCCCCTACGGCAATCGCTCTAAAAGTGAAATTCTCCGATTCGTTCGAGAGATTATTGCTTGGATGATCGATTCAGACGTAAAGATGATCATCATGGCTTGCAATACCAGCTCAGCACTGGTGCTAGAGGAGGTTCGCTCGGAGTTTCCCATTCCCATTTTGGGCATTATCCTGCCAGGTGCTAGGGCCGCTGTAAAAGCGGGTAAACGCATTGGGGTAGTTTCTACAGAGGCGACGGCAAAGAGCAATGCTTACCAGCAGGCAGTACAGGAGATAGACGGCAGCGCCAAGGTATGGCAGGTAGGCTGTCAAGATTTTGTGCCGTTGATTGAGAGCGATCGCATTCACGACCCCTACACACGAGTCGTCGCCCAGCGCTACCTACGGCCCCTAGTAGAAGCAGGTATCGATACGCTGGTGTACGGCTGTACCCACTACCCTCACCTGGCTCCCGTGTTCAAGCAGATTTTGCCGGCTCACATTACCCTGGTCGACCCAGCAGAGCATCTCACCGTTGCAGCCATGCAAGAGCTAAAAATTCTAAGACTCAGACGATCGAGCACGCATCAGGTAGAGCCGACAGAATTCTATGTCAGTGGTGAGCCTGAGCAGTTTGCTGCCGTTTCACAGCAATGGCTAGGATACAAGCCGGTGGTTAGGCAGGTGCCAGTGAGTCAGCTAGAAATGATTCATACGGCGTCTTCTAGCACTAGCACGCGCGATCTTCCCTTGGAAGGGCTTCACCATCGCTAACCACCGCCAGAAAAAATCTCACCATACATTGAAAAAGTCCGATGCGCTTATTCCCACTTAAGGAAAAACGCATCGGACTTTTTGGTCTAGATGAATTTGGTCTAGATGAAATTAATGCCTGTAGCAAATGTGAGCATACACCCGCAGATAGTAAAAACCGAGGCGCAGCGCCCACAGACCTCAGATACAACGGCTATGTATCCGAAGCGCTAGCACTCATCCACATTAAAAAACAATAGACAACTAATAAATAACCCAGAGCCGGAAGAACGATCGCAAGCGGATTAGCGGAGGAGAAGTGGTGCAGCATGGCAAGCACAGTGAGAGTGAACAAGGGGCAAACTGTAAACGTATTAGCAGAAGACCACTATTAAGTAGCCTGATAACACAGCAGTGCCAAATGCCTGACCGCTGATTAACCCCTTGAAGTAGCCTTTCCTAGAACAAAGCACGACAAACTGCCACCAAATCCAGACGCATCGCAAAAGCGTTGCAGCCTAGCTAAGTAGTAAAAACCAGCATGTCAGCTCAACCTGGCTGAATGGCTTGCCGAAAGTCTAGAAACCAAAATACATTCCCAGACCACGACTGCCCAGAAACTTATTTCGACCACACAAAGGGTGTAAAAAGCCCGTCTCGGCGATAACCGAAACGACCGACAGATGTCATCGGGCTTTTAATGAAAAGTCTTCTAATATCTAAAGGTTAACATAAGATTTTATTATTTGACAGATTTGGGCAGCAAATATGTCATGAAATTCTCAGAAATAGAATTAGCGGCCAATCAGATGAGAAATAAGGCGAAGCAGCAAGGAATAGAGCGGAAAATTATTCCGTTTCCTTGAGGGAGAACAACCCCTTTCCCAGCGCAATAGCTTAGAATAAAGAAAGACTACTTAAAATTTCGTAACTTAATCCGCCTGAGTCGCGTTTTCCATGACCTCAGTCACCTCTCTTTTTTCACCTGTAGAAGCCGATCTAGACCTTCTTACGGACAATCTCAAAAACCTTGTTGGCGCTCGTCACAAGATTCTTTACGCTGCTGCCGAGCACCTTTTCGGTGCGGGCGGAAAGCGTATTCGCCCGGCTATAGTGTTGCTATTGGCGAGGGCTACACAGCCCGATCAAGACATCACTACGCGTCATCGGCGGCTGGCAGAAATCACTGAAATGATTCACACCGCCAGCCTTGTTCATGACGATGTTGTCGATGAATCCGCCACTCGCCGTGGTGTAGCCACCGTACACAGCCAGTTTGGCAACCGAGTAGCTATTTTGGCAGGAGACTTTCTGTTTGCACAGTCCTCTTGGTACCTAGCCAACCTTGACAATCTGGAGGTGGTTAAGCTGCTCTCCAGGGTGATTATGGATCTCGCTGAAGGCGAAATTCGACAAGGCCTCAAGTACTTTGACACCACCTTATCTATTGATGCGTATTTAGATAAAAGCTATTACAAAACGGCCACACTCATTGCCAACAGTGCAAAAGCAGTTGGGGGTTTGAGCGACGTTTCAGAAATTTTGGCGGAAGATCTATATCAGTTTGGT
Organism: Phormidesmis sp.; assembly: GCA_050042985.1. Taxonomy (GTDB): domain Bacteria; phylum Cyanobacteriota; class Cyanobacteriia; order Phormidesmidales; family Phormidesmidaceae; genus Phormidesmis. The sequence goes on from JBHJIY010000120.1 coordinate 49,616, forward strand.
CGCAGCCTAGGGCTGGCCTATCAGGTTGTTGATGACATTTTGGACTTCACCGGCTCTGAAGATGTTTTGGGCAAGCCTGCTGGGTCCGATTTGCGTAGTGGTAACTTGACAGCGCCTGTGCTGTACGCGATGGAAGAGGTGCCTTACCTCAAGACACTGATTGAACGGGAGTTTTCCGAAGCGGAAGACTTTGAGCAGGCCATTGAGCTTGTACATGGCAGTCGGGGGATTGCTAGAGCTAGAGCGTTAGCGACTCACCACGCTAATCATGCGGTCGAACGCTTGGCTTCGCTGCCACCGTCACCGTCTCGCCAAGCCCTAGAAGATATTTCGGAGTATGTGCTACGCCGGCTGAAGTAGACGCTGTGAACCATGCCATTTGCCTAGGGGAGATCTTAATCGACTGCTTTTCTCAGCAGCCAGGATTGCCGCGTAGTGAAGTCACTGACTGGGTACCGTTACCGGGGGGTGCTTCTGCAAGTATCGCCTGTGCCTTAGCTAGGCTAGGTAACTCAGTGGAGTTTGTGGGTGCGGTGGGTAAAGATCGCTGGGGAGGCGCACTGGTCAAGTTGCTTACAGATATGCAGGTGGGTAGCCAAGGCGTGCAATATCGACTGAAGGCACCGACTAGGGAAGTGTATGTCACGCAAGATGAGCAAGGGCACTCGGCCTTTGCAGGATTCAGTGAAAGCGACCCAGCGATCTTTGCCGATGCCCACTTGTTTTCAGGCGCTTTAGCAGAAGACTCCTTTAAAGATGCCTGTGTCTTAGTCCTAGGGGCGCTGTCTTTGGCTTATCCAGATACGGGCGAATCAGTACAGGAGGCTGTCAGGCTGGCTGGCTATCACAATCTGTGGATTATGGTTGATGTGAACTGGCGACCCATGTTTTGGTCCAAGCCAGCAGAGGCACCTGGACGCATTTACGATTTGCTTCAGAAAACACATTTTTTGAAGGTCTCTACTGAAGAGGCAAACTGGCTATTTGGCACGGTTTCGGCGAAGGCGATCGCACACCAGCTCCCTCACCTAAAAGGAGTCTTGGTCACAGATGCTGTAAAAGGGTGCGAATACTGCTTTCATGCAGACGATGGTGAATTCAACGGCAAGGTGACCGGGTTTGTCGTTGATATCGAAGATGCCGCAGGTGCATCGGAGGCCTTTACGGCTGGCTTTGTTCATCAGCTCATGCAAAAAGGGATTAACTGCATGACAGATGAAGACACTGCTCACCGGACGGTGACTTACGCCAGTGCCACAAGTGCGCTGACCATGACACGACCGGGCGCGATCGCGGCCCTACCCACCCCCAACGAAATCGAAGTCTTCCTCTACTTAAATTGATGACTATCAGTTGATTCGACCGCTCTGCTTCTCATCCTATATCTCATCACAGCCCCTTTTATCTCATCACAGCCCCCTCTCACATCTCATGCCTCAAGAAATAGAACGCAAATTCCTAGTCACAAGCGACAGCTGGAGAACCGATGCTACCGGAAAGCCCTACTGCCAGGGATACATTGCCACCACGGCCCCCGGCCAAAGTGTTCGGGTTCGGATTGCGGGTGACACCGCTTACTTAACGATAAAAGGCCCAACTCAAGGACTGAGCCGGGCCGAATTTGAGTATGAGATTCCGCTTAGCGATGCGAAAGAAATGCTAGAGACCCTGTGCGATCGCCCCTTCATTGAAAAAATTCGCTATCGCCTTCCCATCGGCTCCGTCGTTTGGGAAATCGATGAGTTCAAAGGCGAAAACGCCGGACTCATCGTTGCCGAAGTAGAACTTAAAGAAGAGAATCAAACTTTTGAGCGGCCTGATTGGCTAGGGAAAGAAGTTTCAGGAGAGACCAAGTACTACAACGCTAGCTTGGTGAGTTATCCATACGCTAATTGGCGTGATGTTTCATTGCCGAAGGATTCCCAAACAAAAACGACTTCAAAAACGCCTCAAACTAAGGCTTCTCAGTCAAAAACACCTTAGGCCGCCCAGTTCACGTATGGCAACTGACTTGCTGTTTCGCCAATGGCATCTGCCTGGGCTACAAGCTGCCCGCAAGCATCCCAAGTCCCATTCAAAAACATCTGTCTGGGGCCCGCACCCATCTCAACAGAACAGGAAAAGTCTCCTGCTTTTACCGTCATTGATGCTAAGTCTAAGCTGAGTGAAAGCGTTGGGTCTGCGGTTACCAGCAATTGCAAAGTACTGACGTCTTCGGCAGCGGCAGTCACACAGGGAACGCCCATCGCCACGCAGTTACCAAAAAAGATTTCGGCAAAGCTCTCACCGATTAGGGCCTTTATGCCCCAGCGGGCGATCGCCTGAGGCGCATGCTCACGCGAAGAGCCACAGCCAAAGTTACGATTCACCAGCAGTAGTTCAGCATTCTGAAACTGGCTCTGATTGAACGGATGATCGCTCAGCTGCTGGCGATCGTCGGCAAAAACTTGCTCACCCAACCCGTCAAAAGTCACCGATCGCAAAAATCTGGCCGGAATAATTCGGTCAGTGTCAATGTCATTACCTACCAGCGGCATGCCTTTCCCAGATACCGCAGAAACTTGAGAAGCACTACTCATAAACTTGCCAAAAACAACATTAAATATAGGACGTCCAAAGATATTACTAGCGAATGGGACGAGCAATCACTCACATATCTTCCCTAATCCTACAAACATCTTTTGTGCTCCTACTGACAACGGCTGATCGCACCACAGATTTCCTCGAAAGCAAGCTCTAAAACGAAGCACTTAAGCTACACAACAGCAGCGCTTCGCTCCATTCAACCACTGCGCCATAGGTATCGCCTGTGTGGCCGCCTAGCTGTCGATAAAAGTAGGCACCTGTCAGCCACGAAAACAGTATGCCGCCTATGCTGATTCTCACCAGCAAATCAGCAGGTGCCCAGCCGAATACATATAAAAATCCGCTGAGGCCTAATAGACCCAATAGGTGAGGCAGGCTATGCCATATGGTCGGTAACGCCGCCTTATGAAAAGCCCCTTTGCCCTCTTTTTTGAGGTACGGATAGCGAGCGATCGCCCACTGCTGAGCCCAGCGACCCCACATCGCTACAGCCACTAGGACAACTACGCGATGCTGCGCGATCGCAGCTAAAGCCACCACCTTCAGTAGCACCAGCACAATCGCAGCCATCCCACCAAAAGCGCCCATATGACTATCACTCATCACAGCCAGTCGGCGGCTAGAATCCGGTACGGCCAATCCGTCTGCCACATCCATAACGCCATCAACATGCAGCCCGCCTGTGATTGCCATGCCGAACGCAATGACCAAAGCACTGGCAACTAAGGCAGGCATTTGTAATGCGCTCAGTAGCTGGTCTGCGATCGCCAGCAAACCACCCACGACTAGGCCAACCCAAGGCACCCAACGGGCAATCCATCGAAATTCTAGCGGCCAATCCTGTGGCACTGGCAAACAGGTGTAAAACATCAGAGCCCCATGCCACCCGGCCAAAGCACGCATCCCACATAGCCAGAGACGCCGCGCCGACTGAACTGCTTTCATAAGGACCCAACCAACAAAAATACTTCAAAAAACGAACTGCCCATCTGTTGTCGAATAAGCTCGCTGTTAGCACTTGTTTAACAGCAGACTCTTCCGATCAAAAAAGTTAGTTCGCAGCTCATTTGTGTCCCCATTTTCATACCTAACAACACAGATCACATCGCCTTACGGAAACCGTCTGCAAAACTTTTATAATCCACAGCAACAGAGCGAATGCATCGTCACGTCGAGGTCTATTTTAGGCACTCGAACAACCTCACAAAACCTTGCAAAACCTAGAACTTCCAGCATTCTTCTTGTAAACAGCAGAGACTGTTTTTGAGGTAAGTTTGTTTGACTTCAATCATGATCAAAGCGTAAAGCACAAATCTTCCCAATGAAGTATTTCAAGATCTTACAAATCTGGTATGGCAAACTTTAGGAATTCGTCTATCGTAATGGTAGATTCTCGCAAGTTGTGAAGGCCGTCTTTACAGCGCTGTCTGTAATTACCGCATTCACCTCACCGTAAAAACACGACTGTTTACTGGCCTTAGTAAAGCCTTTCAAATGAACCATAATTATTCTAGTAATCTGCCAGCACCCTGCATCGTTGATAGTGGGATTGTTGTCAACAAAGCTGACATGCTACGCCTCCTGAAAGGCCTCAGCCACGTTCGCTACATCCACCGGCAAGACAACCAGGTCACTAGCACAGGTGAAGGCCGTGTTATGGAAGCTTTTTCTGATGCGAACCAGGCTACGCTAGTCGCGAACCACAGCCTCTATCTCAACGTCCACAGCTTTGACTACCTAGAGATGGTTCGCTCTGGAGACGAAACCAGCTTCGCCCTTGTACAAGAGAATCGCTGTTTGTGCCTGACGCCCATTGTCAAAGACACCGAACGCTACGCAACCAGAGAAATCGACGCCGCCGCGCTAGAAGCGATCGTCACAGAAGCTCTCTCAGCCAGCTGGGATGCATCTATTGATGACGAGCGGAATTTGTAATTATTTATCTGTAGTCATTAGGTTGAGCCTTTGCCGCTAGAGCAGCCTTTAGCTACAGTGCACTTATCGAAATATATTTAGACCCGTGTTTTTGGCGCTAGGCGTTGGCACGGTGCATTTAGGTAATTGCCCTTGACTGCATTCTCATATCAGCTTCAGGCTAGCTGTAGCCATACCAAGGCGCGTGCCGGCACGTTCCATACGCCCCATGGCCCAGTTCACACGCCCCGGTTTATGCCGGTAGGCACCCTGGCCAATGTCAAAACGGTGACGCCAGCCCAGCTAAAAGACTGCAATGCGCAGATGGTACTGGCGAATACCTACCACCTGCATTTACAGCCTGGGGAAGATTTAATTGCCGAAGCCGGTGGCGTTCATAAGTTTATGAACTGGCAGGGACCGATGCTGACCGACTCCGGTGGCTTTCAGGTGTTTAGCCTGAGCAAAATGCGCACCATTACAGATGAAGGTGCGACCTTTCGCTCACCTCGCGACGGTCGCATTATCGAAATGCCGCCTGAGCGCTCTATTGAGATTCAAAATCAGCTGGGGGCCGATGTCATCATGGCCTTTGATGAATGCCCGCCTTATCCAGCTAGCCGCGAAGAAGTAGTGAGCGCCACAGAACGCACCTATCGCTGGCTAAAGCGCTGCATTGACGCACATGATAGAGACGACCAAGCGCTCTTTGGCATTGTGCAAGGCGGCACATATTTAGATCTGCGCGCTGCCGCTGCAAAGGACTTGGCCGAGCTAGATTTGCCTGGCTATGCCATTGGGGGCGTCAGCGTAGGAGAACCACCTGAGCTGATTGAAAAGATTGTGCAGGCGACTACGCCGTTACTGCCAGAAAATAAGCCGCGCTATCTGATGGGGGTGGGCACTTATAGGGAAATGGCACAGGCGATCGCAGCAGGCATAGACCTATTCGACTGTGTGATTCCTACCCGACTAGCCCGTCATGGTGCAGCGCTGGTAAAAGGTGAGCGATGGAACCTGAAAAATTCACAGTTTCGCCGAGACCTCACTCCCATCGATGACAGCTGCCCATGCTACACCTGTCAAAATTTCACCCGTGCCTATTTGTGCCACCTCATCCATGCCAAAGAGATGTTAGCCTACACGCTGATTTCCATTCACAACATCACGGAGCTGATTCGATTTACGACCGATATTCGCACCGCTATTTTGCAGGATCGGTTTGCTGAGACCTACAGCGACTGGCTAACTTAGTCGATTTCGCGTCTACTTTGCTAGGAGTGAGTAGCCCGCTGCTGTAACGGTTTTGTTATGTAAAGGGGCACTGCACATCGTGATAAAATGTAGGCTACGTATTACATAAGCATTTGGGAGATATCGGACATATGGACGTTGCACTGCTGGTAGCAGAATTACCTGAGGCCTACCGAGCCTTCGGCCCCTTAATCGACGTTTTGCCTATTCTTCCTATCTTCTTTTTGCTGCTTGCATTCGTTTGGCAAGCATCTGTAGGATTCCGCTAACCTCTTCTGGCAGCTCCTTCTCGGAAAGCCACCACCTTCTTAGAAGCTCCCATAGAAGTCAGCAGCTCAGAAGTCAGCAGCTCACTGCTAGGAAAGAATTACAAATAAATTAAAAGGTAAAAGGGGCTGTGTTCTACGAACGAACACAGCCCCTTTTTGCGTGCCATACACCGCCTTTAAACGTGCCGCCCTCTAAACCAGGTACGTCACAGTCCACCGCGCCAGCCGCCTGCCTATGGAATTAAATTAGGGAATTGAAATTTGAGCGCTGGGTTTTGCTGTCGTAAACAATTTTTCTTTATATAAATAGAATTTATTAGATCTTCTTTGTGAGGGTTCAGTTTTTATCAGCAACGCCTTAGAAAATAGACAGTATTCTAGCCAGTTGTAGTCGCTACCGACCTATTTAGTGGCCAAAAAATAATGGTAGAGAACCTCTGCAATAAAGATGTCCTCGGTGGAAACTGCCATAGAATCCTGAATTCTCTGTTAAAGAATGCGTGTTTCTCAGGACTATCTTTATATTTATTTAAGATTTGGCGAGAGCAAAATGCGATCCTTTTCGTTTTTTTCAGAGATTACACCTATATATCAACTTTCGTTTGAGGGTACGGGCCTAATTCCTACGTTCTTTTTCGGTTTAGTTTGACCTTAGGTCCGTGAGATTATTTCATCAAGAACGTTACATGCAAGCAAACTTGTTTCGTTTTAGTGATTATCTCGCTTGGGCTTTTGGCCTCATCAAACAGCTTTTGAAAGCAACTGTTTTTGATGTATCAAGCTAGTTTTATATCTCTCGAAGAAGGATCAAAAGAATTGACCTAGTCGTGTTCTAGAAGTTAGCTTCACCTGTTTTCCGAACGCTTTACATACCAGCATCTTAAGGGCATCTACCTCATGCAATCTATAGGACCTGTTAGCGCGCATTCTCCCCATCCGTCAAAGGTAAAAGTAGTGTCAGAAACAGCTCAAACACCCGTCAGTCAGCCACAGGCAGATATTGACCAGCCGCCTACAAAAGCACTGACGAAAGCGCTGACAGAGCCCCTCACCAAAGCAGTTACAAAGCCGCCCTACAGATTCAGGGTCGATAGCTGGCTTTCCCACGCAGATGCTCTACTGCTGATGCGCAAACGTGCACAGAGAGAAGCCAAACAGCACCGCTACGCTGCCGCTATTCAAATCTTTAATCAGCTCACTGTCTACGAACCCGATAACGCGGATCACTTCGCTAACCGAGGGCTAATGCATTACAACCTCAAACACTACGAACAGGCGCTAACAGACTACGACCATGCACTTGAGCTAAACCCAGAACTAGACAAGGCCTACAACAACCGGGCAAACCTTCACGCGACGCAAAAGAACTGGCTTGATGCGATCGACGACTATGACGAAGCGATCGATATCAACCCGCTCAACATTCGAGCGCGGCTAAACCAAGCGATTACGCTCAGAGAGATGGGTGCCTACGATGAAGCGATCGCAGCTCTAGATATTGCGATGTTTTTTCAGCCCGAGAGTGCCAACCTCTATGCGGAGAGAGGGCGGACCTATCAGCTACAGGGGGAGTGGAACTGTGCGATCGCAGACTACAACCGAGCGCTTGAGCTTACTCAGCGCTCGCCCGAGTCAGCCACTGAGCAGGTAGATCGCATCAATCGCAAAGTTCTCCGCTGGATGAACACCTTTCGCTAACGCGATTGCAGCCGTACCAGTCATATCGATCCTGATTAGTCTCGATATGCGTACTAGAAACTAGTCAATATCAATAGACTGTGGACCCTTCGAATCTGGCGTGGTCACCGATGGCTCGGTCCCTGGCGTCGCACCTTGCTTATTGAGCCAGGTTTTGACGGGATCTTCCGATAAATCAAGGCGAAACAACCCCGAGAAAAAGCCACCGCAAAAGGCGATGGGCTGGCGGGCTAGCTCCCGAACAAAAGGGGTCAGCTCATCGACAAACATATCTACATTGCTCCGCAATTCAAAAGGTGCTGTCAATCAGTGTAACGTAGACTCACCCAGTGCATATAGCGCTGCCTAGAGTAAATTGCGCTTACCGTTGACCTGTATGGTTGACCAGTTTGTCCGCGCTGTGGCTAGCTGCGCTTCACTGATAATTGCACCCGTCAGGTCTGCGCCGCAGAGGTTTGTGCCCTTTAGGCTAGCTGACTCAAAGTTGGCTCGTACCAAACTGGCCCCGCGCAAATCAGCATCGTCTAAATTAGCACTGCCAAAGAAAGCGCCTGTCAGCTTGGCATTTTTCAAGCTCGCTTGGTTGAGCGTTGCCTGGCCCCAATGCGTATTAGACAAGTCAGCGTGCTGCAAGTTTGTCTTGCGCAGGGTAGCTTTCGCGAATCTGGCACCGGCAAACACCTGACGATGCAAATCTAGCTGACTCAGGATTTGATTAGAAAAGTCACGATGCCCTTTTTCGTAGTCATCACGCAAAGACTCAGCGGTCGGTTTCTTAGACTGTCGGCGTTCTACACCTTTGTAATTAGCGTCAGACTTGGTTCGTCGCTCTCGGCGCGCCCGAATAGCCGCCGCCATCCGAGAAGACGGCGATACTCTTTTCTCTAATTCAGTAGCATTGTCTAAAGCTGCCGTCCCACGCTGAGCGCTAGCACTCTTGGCCGTCGCAAAAGACATGTTCTGCGCCAAGCTTTCTAAATAGGGCTCTATGTCCAACTCACGTAAAACCTCTTCCGCCACCTGGTAGCGGTTGTGAACAGAAATATCGAGCATTTTAGACAGCAGTTGCGCAAAGTGACCGCTAACGATTACCCGATCTTGCCAGCGCAGTTCGCCCGTCTGCGAATCGTAGGGCAAGTCTTTGGGAGATTTCCCAGTCAGCAAGTAAACGCAGGTAACACCAACCGCGTAGATATCGCTGGCATAAACCGGTCGCATCGCCATCTGCTCGGGCGGAGCATAGCCGGGCGTACCGATGGCATATGCGGTCAAAGCCGTTTGGTCAGAAGGATCGACTTTAGGCGCATTGACTTTATCTTTTACAGCGCCAAAGTCGATCATTACCAGCTGCTGATCTTGCTCGCGGCGAATCAGGTTAGCGGGCTTAATATCGCGATGAATAATTTTGTGACTATGGATGTACTGCACCACGGGCAGAATTTCCCGCAGGAATTGCTTAACGCTGACTTCGGTAAAAGGACCGTTGTGCTTGACTTCTTTTTGCAGGGTCGCGCCACTGACGTACTCCTGAACGAGGTAAAACTCATTCGACATTTCAAAATAGTCGAGCAGGCGAGGCAGCTGCGGATGATTGCCGATTTTACCGAGGATGTTGGCCTCTCGCTGAAAGAGGTCGCGGGCCATCTCTAGCAAATTGGGTTCGCTAGTAGTAGGCCTGAGCTGCTTGATTACACAGGGAGGAAGACCAGGAAGTGACTGGTCACGGGCCAAAAAGGTTGCGCCAAATCCGCCGCGCCCCAAAGCCCCCAAAACTCTGTAGCGATCTCTTACCCAGAGCTTACTGCCGCAGCTTTTACAAAACCGAGCTGCCGCAGCGTTTTTAGGCTTTGAGCAGCCGGTAGCAATGCAATAGGTCATTGGGTCAAAAGTGAGGTGCGAACGTAGCGAGGCCTTGTGTTCAGTGTTCCCGCATCCTTTTCGCAAGGCACGGACCAGCGATAGCTTTGGTCGCTTTAGCTTTGGTCACGGTGCTTCAACACAAGCAACGGCTACGAGCCCTATCGAACAGGCCAGATTGAACAGTGGGCAAAGTAAATGCATCCGCGCATTACTACAAGACAAACTAACCGTAGTACCATAAGCCAGGGCACCTGTGGTATCTGCATTTTGCACCTTTCCCATTTGCCTATTGTTGTGGCCAGCGCCAAAGCGTCGATTTTCTCATGCGTGTTTCTGTTAACTGGCTCAAAGAGCTTGTCGAGTTCGATTTTTCTCCAGAGGCGCTGGCTGACGCGCTAACGATGGCGGGCTTTGAAGTAGAAGATATTGAGGATAGACAAAGCTGGGCAGAAGGCGTCGTTGTTGGCCGGGTGCTCAAGCGTGAGCCTCACCCCGATGCAGAGAAGCTAAGCGTGTGCACGGTTGATATTGGCGCAGCTGAAAGCTCAACGATTGTATGTGGCGCGGCGAATGTGGGCGCAGATATGTGTGTGCCGGTCGCGACGGTAGGTAGCTACTTACCCAAGGTAGATCTCAAGATAAAACCGCGTGAGCTAAGGGGCGTACCGTCTGCTGGCATGATTTGCTCGCTGGCAGAACTCGGGCTTGCCCGTGATTCTGAAGGCATTCATGTGTTCAACGAAGCGAGCTTCGAGCGAGGAGATATCCAAGCGGGGCAGGATGTGCGTCCTATCTTGGGCCTCAACGACTTCGTGCTGGATGTCACCTCGACAGCAAATCGCGCCGATGCGCTGAGTATGGTAGGCATCGCCAGAGAGATTTCTGCAATTACGGGCAATCCGCTGAAGCTGCCTGTTGCTGAGGCGTTGAACGGTAGCCAAAAGCCTTTACCGGCGCTCAACGTTATGCTTAAAGAACCCAAGGCCTGTCCTATATATATGGGCAGTATTTTGGAAGGTATCGAGATTGGGCCATCGCCCGATTGGATGCAGCAGCGACTGATTGCCTCTGGCACTAGAGCCATTAACAATGTGGTAGACGTCACGAACTACGTGCTGCTGGAATGGGGGCAGCCGCTTCATGCCTTTGATTTGGACCGGCTGATTACTATTGGCAAAACGCAGCCAGTCACGGTGAGTGTGCGCTACGCAAAAGCGGATGAAGTGCTAACGACACTGGACGAAAAAGAGCGCAAGCTAGCTGAGCAAACGCTGCTGATTACGACCAATGACGTACCGGTGGCATTAGCTGGCGTGATGGGTGGATTTGACTCGGAAGTTGTTGACACAACCAAGAGAGTATTCCTAGAGGCGGCGTACTTTGATGCGGCAGCGATTCGTAAGTCGGCAAGGTCTCAAGGGCTGCGGACGGAGGCCTCGGCGCGGTATGAGCGCGGGGTAAATCCGGCCGAGCTGAAGTTGGCAAGCGATCGCGCCCTTCAGCTCCTCATAGAAACCACTGGCGCGACCCTAACGGGCCAAGGCGAAGACCGCACCGAAGTTGGCAACATCACACCCACTCGTGACGTCTCTTTGCGCCTTAGCCGCATCAACCAAATTCTAGGCCGCGTGAAAGACGGCGAGACCACCAAACTACTAGATAAAGCCACCGTTGAAACGCTGCTGGGCAAGCTCGGCTGCAGGGCCGCTGCTGAAGATGAGGATACCTGGACCGTCGAAGTTCCTCCCTATCGCTACCGTGATCTAGAACGTGAAATCGACCTAATCGAAGAAGTCGCACGGCTCTATGGCTACGATCACTTCGACAATACTTTGCCCAGCCAAACCTCACGCGGCTACCTATCTGACAGCGCAGCCCTTTCTCGTAAGCTCCGCGCAGCCTTTCGAGGGGCAGGTCTCACAGAGGCGATTCACTACTCTCTGACCAGCCCAAATTCCGAGAGACAAGTTGTACTCGCCAATCCGCTATTCACTGAGTACTCTGCCCTCCGAATTGATCTGATCGATGGATTGGTCGATGCATTCCAGCTGAATGTCAATCAGGGAAATGGCCCGCTAAATGCCTTTGAGATTGGCACGGTATTCAACAAACCTGACGACAATCCCGAATCAGGTGAGCCGGTGGAGTCGATTAAGGTTTCTGGCATTATCGGCGGCGATGCTAGGCGGGGCCGTTGGGTGACAAGCAATCAAGAGACACCGATGACTTGGTACGAAGCCAAGGGGGTTTTGGAGTGTGTATTCAACACGTTGGGACTATCGGTAGATTATCGAACCGACAAGCTTACAGATACTGACGACCCAAGGCTGCATCCTGGGCGAACGGCTGGGTTGTTTGTACGCGGGAGAACTCGCTTGGGCACGTTCAGTCAGCTGCATCCTGAGCTACGCCGAGATAAAGATTTGCCGGAAGCTGTCTATGTTTTTGAGATGGATTGGTCTGTGCTTGAGATGTGCTTGACGGGCAAGAGTGGAAAAGCTGTGAAGTTTGCGGCCTATTCTACCTACCCTGCATCTGATCGCGATTTGGCTTTCTTCGCATCCACAGAAGTGAGTGTGTCAGACTTGCAGCGTGCCATTGAAAAATCGGGCGGGAAGCTACTCGATACGGTGACGCTCTTTGATGAGTACAAAGGAAAGAATGTGCCTGAAGGGCAGCGATCTTTGGCATTTAGACTAGTGTATCGCTCGAGCGATCGCACCCTTACCGACAAAGAGATCGACCCAGTCCACCAAAAGGTGCGCGCGGCCCTAGAAAAAAGCTACAAAGTTAGCCTGCGAAGCTAGTGCTGCCCTCTCTTAGGTCTGTCCTAGAAGGGAACATCCGGTCCTGGATCTGGAGATTTCTTTGAGGCATCGGTGGGCGCATCGTTACTGGTATCAGCAGGATCGCTGCCATCTAGATTGACAATCTCGCCATTGAAAAAGTTAGCGAAACGTTTGACTTTCTCTTGATCCTGGTCAAAGCCCATAGCACCGCTGGGTGCATCTAGCCGAGAAGCGCCCGTATTCTCGGACGGGAGGCGGCTAGGGGGGTTACCTGACGGTGACGAATTCAGTTGAGCCGGCAGGTTGTTTGCAGCAGATGAGCCTGGAGAAGGAGGCCTTGAATTAGAGCCACTGTTGTTAGCGACGCCATTCTTAACATTGCCATAGTTAGCTGGAGCGTTAGTCAAGTTGTTGTTGCTAGATGAGCTGTTTGCTGAGCTGTTGTTAGCTGGACTGTTTTTATTAGCAGCATCGGTACGACTGTGAGTAGATTCGCCTTCTTTAGGAGCCGGCGGACTAGGCCGCTGATTGTAGGCGACATCTGAAGGCGCAGGCGGTTTATTCTGCGGGGTTCGAGAAACAGGGGGTGCGGGGGGTGCCGGGGGCGGCTCTTCGACTTCAACCACGGGAGAGTCTTCGGGCGTGACGACTTCTATCGAGACTTTAATTTTTCGCTGAACGACGCTTTCAAAAGCAGCTTCTAAGTTAGGCACCCGCGACTGGGCTAACTTTTGGAGGGAGGCTGAACGAAAACCGACTTTGGCACCAACACCATCAAACCCAAGCAAAACGCCTTGCTGTGCCATCAAAATTTGCGTGCCTCTTGGCAACAGCACGGCTAATATCTTATTCCACAAATCTGCCACGCTGCCAAAGACAACTTCCGGTGGTGGCGGCGTATCAGTCGGGCTATCTGCATCTGAGGAAGAAGACTCAGATGTAGAAGAATCGGGAACAGAAGAATCGGGAACAGAAGAATCACTGGCACCTGCTTCGGTAGGGCTAGCACTGGGCGCGCTCGGATGCACTGGCTGAGTTGGCGGCTGCACCACCGGCTCGGGAGTGATTGATGGCTTTGGAGAAGCTGAATCTGCCGCTGGCGAGGGAGCTGGGGCCGAAGGTGGCGGTGGAGATTGAGGCGCAAATTGAGCAGGAGAAGGTGCAGGTGTTGCCGAAGGTGGTGCAATGGGGGGCGGTGCGACTTTAGGCCTAGCGGCGTTGACTGGAGGTGTTGCAGCACGAGGGCTCGCTTGAGGAACACGCTCAGACAAATCAGCCATCGCCCCTAATGCACTGGGCAGCAGTCCGGTGAGCGTCACTTCTAGCCACAGCCTAGGCTGTGTCGTGTTTTTGACTTGAACTTCAGAGGTTTGCAGTTTCTGCTGACTGGCCAGTAGCTGAGAGGCAGATAGCTGCTGAGCGAAGTCTGTCATCTCAGCCCAAGTGGGCGGCGTAATGGCGACTAAGTCTTCGCGAGTGGGCGCACGCTTAGCAATGAGCAAGTCGCGATAGAACCCGACAAGACTTTGCAGCACAATCAAGGGCTCTCTGCCTTTGTCCATAAGGTGGCGAACTCGCTCTAGCAGAGCGGTGCCATCGTCGGCTGCGATCGCCCTGACTAAATTCAGCAAATCCCGCTCAGGCACTGCGCCAACGAGATCCCAAACCGACTCAACCGATATTTCGTCTGCCTGTAAACTCAGCTGATCGAGCAAGCTTTCGGCATCTCGCAGTCCGCCCTGAGAAATTTGGGCGACGAGCTGAGTGGCACTAGGTGCGATCGCAATACGCTCTTCCGTCGCAATGTAGCGCAAATGCTCAATCATCGACAGCAAGGGAATGCGTCGAAAATCGAACCGCTGACAGCGAGAGATAATCGTAGGCAGTACGCGCTGAGGGTCTGTCGTTGCTAAAACAAAAACAACGCGGTCGGGGGGCTCTTCCAATGTCTTCAGCAAGGCATTGAACGCGGCGGTACTCAGCATATGACACTCGTCAATGACATATACCTTGTACCGACATTGCACAGGTGCAAACTGCGAGCGCTCAATCAATTCTCGAATATTGTCGACGCCGGTATTACTGGCCGCGTCTATCTCAACAATATCGAGCGAACTCCCTTTATTCACCGACTGACAGACATCACACTGGCCGCAGGGCTCCGCAGTAGGCGCGTCTACCGTTAGGCAGTTAAGCGACTTAGCCAAAATGCGAGCGCTCGACGTTTTACCCGTTCCCCGAGGGCCGCAGAACAAATAAGCCGGTGCGATACGATTTTGCTGCAAGGCATTTGTGAGGGTGGCAGCGATCGCACCTTGGCCCACAAGCTGCGCAAACGTTTGCGGTCTGTATTTATGGTGAAGGGGTTCGTACAAGCAACTCTAGCCTCTGTCGAGCGACATCCTATTGGTGATGGATCACTAATAATCGATCACTAGTAGGATATCGTCTCGAACAGACGAAAGCTACAGCGACTACGCTTGGTACTCCTTACGCCCAACATTTCACCCGGTCGTGAATAATGTAGGTAGCCGCTTCACTGGCTGCTGTGGGCTTCATCGCTTTGCGCTGACGCCGCTGCAAAGCTTCTGCCATCGCAGGTGTGAGCTGCGGCTTTTTTGTAGTAGTAACCGACGTGGACACGTCTTCTTCACCTTCTACCCAGTGGCCGTTCAGGTATGCATCTACCAGATTGTCGAACAGGCCTTGCAAAGCGAAAGGTAGACCAGCAGAAATCTCTGATTGGCTCGCATAGTTATCGACTAGGCGTCCCATAGATTGCATCAACAGATGATTTTCGTGAGGTGCAGTAGGATGAACGGCCTTCAGAGATTGCCAGCGAGCTTCAAAAGCTTTGATTCCAGTGAGCATGATCATGGGTTTTACAGCGTGTAGAAAGAAGATGATGGTATTGAAAAAAGAAGGCAGCTAGCGTAGATAGTTCAATTTCTAGATGACCTTCTATGTTGATGTATTCTTTAACGGACAGAGAGGTCCGGAAAAACGGAGTCAGTAAAGTCACTGAAATCTAGTCATATCAACGGAATAAGCTGTAATCTGCTGCCAAAATACTGAAAAAATATTGAATCAGAAACAGCAGCTCAGAAGTCACAGCGATTTCTACTACAAACTACTTCTAGCCAGCGGTGACCATCGACCAAGGCTGCCAGCGAACCTACAGGCACATCACTGCAAGCTTTTACACCGTCAAAAAGACGAAGGCCTTTTAAGACGCTTTACGCGGATCTCTTATCGCCGCTCGGAAACTACGTGGACAAAAATATTGCGCACCAAACTACCGAAACCATCTATGTATTGCAGACTCCCAGCGGCTTGAGCGTACAAGCCTTTGACGATTAGATCTGTCACTTCTTGAGATGAGGACAAAGCCAAAGTGGTGAATGTGGAAAAGGCAATGTAATAGCAAAGGCCCGCTTGCGAAAGATCGCCCAGCGCAGCAATCGGCACACCAGTCGCTAAAATATTTTGAGCGGGAACTTCGTGTGTTAAATCACACGTGGGCATTCCCGGAAGGGCCGGCGCGCTCACTCGCTTCATAGCGGCCACGCGGGCATCTTGAGTACCAAAGTCACTCAGCGATGCGATCGCTGAACCTGCACCCGTGCTCCAGCCTCAAGCACACGTATAATTTGATACCAGACATTTGTGATAGGGATCATTGATTGTACTGAATTGATTGCCTTTAATGTGTACCTAGCGTATTTGATATGTCTCTTGATCAATCTATGTCAGAAGCCAACGCGCTTGCAAAAAGCGCAGCCGCTCTTTCACTCGATGCCATCACCAGACATGTCTTTATATGCGCTGATCAAACGGTTCCTAAATGCTGTGACAAAGCAGAGAGCCTAGCTGCCTGGACGTATTTAAAGCAACGCCTCAAAGCGTTATCGCTCGATATTTCCACGGAGCCGCCTTCTGCCTACGTATTTAGAACCAAAGCAAACTGTTTAAGAGTTTGTCAACGTGGTCCTATTTTGCTGGTTTATCCAGAAGGGGTTTGGTATCACAGCGCCACACCCAGCGTCATTGAGCGCATCATCCAAGAGCACCTAATCGGGGGAAACATTGTTTCTGACTACGCCTTCTTGCAGCACAAACTGCCAGAAGAACTGCCAGAGACCCCACCCGAGGCGCTTTGAACAGGATCAACCACATAACACACGCTCTACAGACCTGAGTGATGTTATCTATATTTTGGGAATACTTGATATAGCAAACTGATGAGCCAACGCTTGTAAAAAGACGCGCTCTTGTGTTAACAACCCGTAGACCGTCATCTATCACATCTTTTTAGAATTTTTCTTTTCCTAGAGCTTTCTTCAATAGATGAGATATCAAAACAAGTGCATGTACCTAACATTTAAGCGCCTGGCATTCCAGCTGGGTCGCAGTAGCAGTATCCGTTGAACGTCAGTCACTAAAGCGATTAGAAGGTTGCCTTAACGGGTCAAACCTCTAAACCTAAAGGGACGCTTTAGTGAAATATCTACTTATCATCAACAAACTCTACACAAGAAGCAAAAGAGCGAGCATACGGCATGAAAGAAGCTAACACAGGGGAACAGAAGAAACTTTTACTTATTGATGATGATCCCAATCTCATCTTGCTGGTGAAGGACTATCTAGAATTTCGCGGCTATCAGGTAATGACAGCAGGCAACGGCAGGGAAGCGCTTTCCACGCTGTCCGATCTCTCTCCAGATATGATCATCTGCGATGTCATGATGCCGGAGATGGACGGCTACGCATTTGTAGAGCAGGTTCGTCAGGATCCTGGCAAGAGCTGGATTCCTATCTTGTTCCTCTCAGCAAAAGGGCAAAGCCAAGACCGCGTTAAGGGCCTAACCACAGGCGCAGACGTGTACATGGTGAAACCATTTGAGCCTGAAGAGCTGGTGGCACAAGTTGAGTCTTCACTGAAGCAGGCCACTCGCCTAATTCACCATCAAAACAAAGGCCCTAATTCTATCCCAACGATTCAGGTTCCTTTTGATGTAGAGCTTACGCCTACTGAACTCAAGGTCGTTCAGTTTGTTGCTCGCGGCATGGCCAATCGCCAAATTGCTGAAGAGCTGAAGGTAAGTCAGCGGACAATTGAAAGCCATGTGAGCAACATGCTGGGAAAAACGGGATTACATAACCGTACTGAGCTTGCTCGTTGGGCCGTTGAAAACAACAAGGCATAGATGTCGTTGATCTAGGTCGGCTAAACAGGGCAGATTGGAAATGCCACACACCCATTTGCCCTAAATTAAGCTTCTTTTTCGATCTAGAAAAATTCTTTGCCAAATTGTTTGCAAACTTTGATATGATTTAGTTCCTCGCAAGGCGAGTTTCAAACCTTACACTTTGCTGGTGTAGCTCAGTTGGTAGAGCAGCTGATTTGTAATCAGCCGGTCGTCCGTTCGAGTCGGATCACCAGCTTCCTAATTAAATCAACGGTTTCGCGCTCCCCGTAAGGCTTTCAAGTCTTGCGGGGAGCGCTTTTTGAGCGGGGTCAGAAAAAACTGTTGGGTGTTTTTGGATGCTTTTAGACAGGTTTGGAAGGCAGATTGGGGTAAGGTTTGGGGTAAAAAATTGGGGTAAAGCCTTGGACAGGGAACGAGACGATTCTTTCCTTAAACATCAAGCGGTGAGGCAGTTCGGGCTGAAATTCGAGTTGGGGTAGTGATTGGGGTAAAAGAAGCGTTTCAAGCAGGCCCTCTTTTCAAATTTGAGATTGTGAATATAATTCAGTAGTGCATTTGTTCTGAAGATAAGAGTAAACGTGCTATGTACTCTCAAAATTCCAAAAGGCAAAAAGCAAAAGCTGGATCAGTTCAAGTTAAAAATTCCAATAACCGGTTGCAGCTGACATTTACCCATGGCGGCAAACGTCACTACATCTCATTGGGTATCAACAGCACACCACTGAATCGGAAGCTAGCAAAAGACAAAGCGTTTGAAATCGAACGAGATATTGAATACGGCGAGTTCGATACAACCTATCAGAAGTACAAAGTCGGCACCGCCCTGACGACAGTAGATCCGGTCAGCAAATTATCTAGCTCTCCAAAGCTCCAACTATCTGGGCTGTGGAAACAATATGTGGATGCGCGTAAAACGGGAAAATCACCGGCTACGATTCGGATGTATGGCTGGGTGGCAAACCATTTGGAGCGATGTCCTCACAAAAATCCCAGTGATTACCAGGCGATTTTTGACTGGATGACGGCGAATGTACCCGATAACTCCACTAAGCGTTTGCTGATGCATTTATCGGCCTGCTGCAACTGGGCAAAGCGGTCTAAGTTGATTGGCGACAATCCCTTCGATTCGATGGCGGCTGAAATTAAGCTGAAGAAGGTGAGCAATGATGAGATTGATATTCAGCCTTTTACCAGAGGGGAGCGCGATCGCATCATTGCTGCGTTTGAAAATAATCGCTACTACAAATACTATGCGCCGCTGATTAAATTTCTCTTTTTTACGGGATGCCGTCCTTCAGAAGCGCTGGCTCTTCCTTGGAAGAACATTGGTGAGGCCGTGATTATGTTTAACCGATCTGTTGTTTATGACGGGAATGGGTTAGTCATGAAGGATGGATTGAAGACGCAGAAGTCCAGAAAGTTTCCGATCAATGTTCAACTTCAGGAGTTGATAAAAGACATCGCAAAAGAGAAGACTCGACCAGATGATCTTGTTTTTCCTAGCCCGAGGAACAGCGGTTTTATCTCCTGGGGAAATTTCACGACGAGAGCGTGGAAGAGAGTCATGAATTCTCTAGAAGACATTGATTATCGCAACCCGTATCAAACGCGCCACACTTTCTGCAGTCTGTGTCGAGAGGCGGATATATCCAGCCTTCAGATTGCTAAGTGGGTCGGCAATTCGCCAGCTATTTTATTGACCGGATATATGCGAAGCCAACTGATCACATTCAAGTACCCGAGCTTTAATACTCTCTTTTTAGCCAGCAAAAAGCAGAATACAAAAGCTGTGACGATACATCACAACAGCAATCGGAGATGTTCCACTGAGCGGGATGTAACCTAAAAACACAGTCAGCTTTCTTTCTTCTCATCATCAGACTGCTGAGTCAAATCAATTTCCTGACGGCCAATCGCTTCAAGTAGGGCCGACCGACTTTTGTAGCCCAAGGCATCTGCAAGTGCCTGTAGCCCGGCCCAAGCTGTCGGACTCAAGCTAATGTTCCGGGGCGCTTTCATTTCATTTCGATCTGCGGGAATACCGCGCTGTCTGGGCATAAGTGGCATTTGTCGGCCGCAATCATCGTAGTCAGTCATCGGATCGTTTGAATGCGCATTCTTTAAAGCTATACTGTGAATCAGTTATTTGAATGCGCATTTATTCGTGAAATATTCAGGGACTGGGAGGTTGGTTTTTGCGATGAATATCTATGGACGGTTGCTGGTAGCGGCTATAGGTTTTGGGTTGATGTGCGGATTGCCTGCTGAAGCGGCTCACAACGAAGAGCTGAGCTGCGTGAGGATCGTTGATGAATCGGTACGAATTAGTCGCGAACAGCTTCAACGGTTGCAAACGATCCCGTCAGGAACGAGGGCATCTGCTGAGGTCTACTGTGTTCTGCCTTCAGGGCAAATGATGACTGAGGACGGAGA
Source organism: Phormidesmis sp. (assembly GCA_050042985.1). Taxonomy (GTDB): domain Bacteria; phylum Cyanobacteriota; class Cyanobacteriia; order Phormidesmidales; family Phormidesmidaceae; genus Phormidesmis. The sequence goes on from JBHJIY010000120.1 coordinate 69,629, forward strand.
CGTTATAGAAGTGCAGAGAACGCTTCTCCCTTTTGAGTGGGATCCAGAAAATGGATTAATTCTGCTGTGGCAGGGGGATGTGTATGTGGGTTACGACTTTCGACTGGTGAGGTGAAGGGATGAGACTTTCAGCTTTGATGAATCGTAAAGTTCTAGCTGCAGTGGCATCGGGACTGGTGCTAACAGCCTGCTTTGGCGATAGCGACATTCGGCCAATACCCGTATTTCCTACTGGCGGTGGCGGCGGTGGCAGTGCTCCGGCGAGACCTGCAAACCCACCAGCAGGGGCACCGCCAAAGCCAATGTCACCCTCTCTGATAGAGACTGAAGAAGAAGGGCCAGACTCTCCGATCACAGCGTACGAGCAGCACGGTGCAACCAGCATCAGCCAGTGTCAACAAATGGCTGAGCGATTTAAGAAGGAGGGTCGCAATGTTCGACTGGTTAAGGCTGTGCCTAATTCTTTCAATTCGGACAACAGCGGGTTTCGATATATTTGCCTGTTCGACGGGCCTGACAAAGTGATTGAAGGAAATGTCTTTGAAGACTATCGCTACAATTCGCCCGATGAGTACAATAGTCCTTAGATGAGTAAGAGCACATGATGAAGCTAGCTATTTATCAGTACTGTGATGAGTCTCAGCGGTTGCCACACGAGCTGTCGATTCGGTTTGTTTGGTGCGATCGCGCTCCGGAGATCGAAGAGACTGTATCTATGGGTGGTGAGCCAGACTGGAAAATTGCCGATATTACCGCTTACAAAGGAAATAGCACGGTCGATTGTGTTTATGCTGTATGCCTGTATAGGGACAACTGTCCTAACCGGGCCGAATGGGAGCTATACGAGCTAAAAAAAGTTTATCCATTACAAGCGTTACAGGTGCAGCTGTCAAATGTAGGTAGCGAAGTTCTTGGCTACGAAGTTGACTTCACCGGTCAGCAGCCAACCGTGGGCAACCCATTAATTCGCTATGGCCTACAAGAGGACACCTTTGTGACGAGAAGGGAAGCTTTGCAAGTATCCGATGTCGTAGGGTTCTCACCTGTTGATGAGAATAAGTCAATACCGTTTCAGCAAGTTAGCTTAGTAACCTACATCAGTGCTGAAGAGACGACACTGATTCTACAAAAGTAATTGTTCTCGGAGGCATAAATCAGCTCAAGGATTTTCGAGTGTGCATAGTGAACCGCTCAAGGCCAGACATGCCACTAACTTCGCTAAGAAATTGGGTTTGCGCTCTCTTGCAGGTCAATTGGCTGCAGAGTACTGCGCATCGTCGTTCATCGGCTTCGAGAAGAAATTTCCGTCCCCTTACGGGGTAATGGAATTTGAACGATATCTAACTCTGCTGGCGATATCTAAGAACGGCCAAAGTTTCCGTCCCCTTGCGGGGTAATGGAATTTGAACCTGGTGCTATTACTAACGTTGATGGCACTGTTTATAGGTTTCCGTCCCCTTGCGGGGTAATGGAATTTGAACTTTACTCGACGATACATGTTACGCAGTTAAACGACATGGTTTCCGTCCCCTTGCGGGGTAATGGAATTTGAACCTGGAATACCAGCTACAGCATCCACAATGCGAGTGGGTTTCCGTCCCCTTGCGGGGTAATGGAATTTGAACTGTTTTTACAATGGTGATTTTCACTATTGTAACAATCTTGTTTCCGTCCCCTTGCGGGGTAATGGAATTTGAACAAGTCAATGGCAAGCGGCAGAAATGCTGCGAGATGGTTTCCGTCCCCTTGCGGGGTAATGGAATTTGAACTTTACGGTCAGCTGACCCTTTGGTTGTTGGTATTGTAGTGTTTCCGTCCCCTTGCGGGGTAATGGAATTTGAACCGTCGATAGCTTCGATGCTGACTGTAGTGATGCCGATGTTTCCGTCCCCTTGCGGGGTAATGGAATTTGAACCTTCCTGAATATCGTGGGCGGCTTCTGCCACTTCGATGTTTCCGTCCCCTTGCGGGGTAATGGAATTTGAACCCTTAAAGCTTACAGAAAAGTAGGCCGAAAATCCAGTTTCCGTCCCCTTGCGGGGTAATGGAATTTGAACAAGTAGCACCTAGAAAGTTGAATAAAACTGAAGGTTTCCGTCCGTTTCCGTCCCTTTGCGGGGTAATGGAATTTGAACACTCT
>JBHJIY010000121.1:0-3842 GCA_050042985.1 Phormidesmis sp.
TCCGTCCATCACTCCCTTCTTCTCTGCGATCGATTACGACCTCAGAGCATCAACGCCCGCTCACCCCTAAATCTTTGCCGACCTCCCAGCAACCCTTCCCTACCACCCAGCACTTGATGCCGACCGCCCAGCATCAAATTCCGTTCACATAGAAAGCACTCTGCACAGCTAAGCATTCTCGGTATCCTGTGTCATTGCATGAGCTGAGTGCTAGGAGCAGCCCCGAACTGAGAAACGATACACTACTGAAAGATCGCTAAATTTCCAATTTAGACCCATGATTGCAAGTCCTCAATCTCCCCGAATGACTGCCTCAGAATATTTGGAGTGGGAGCCCCGGCAGGCGCTTCGCTACGAATATTGCAATGGCGAAGTTTTTGCAATGACGGGGGGAACCAAAGGACATAACAGACTGGCGCTCAACTTGTACAGTGCGGTGGTCGACCAAGTAGATACTGCTGGCTGCGAGATAAACACCTCAGATGTGAAATTGCTGCTGAGTGAGGGCAATGCTTACCGGTATCCCGACTTAATTGTCAGCTGCGACGAGCGGGACAAAAGCAAAAACGATTTCTATCGGTTTCCTAAGCTGATTGTAGAGGTGCTCTCTCCTAGCACTGCAAACGTCGATAGAGACGAAAAATTTCAAGAATATATCCAGCTTCCGAGCCTCGAAGAATACGTTCTCATCAGCACAAAGCGCATGCAAGTAGAGTGCTATCGCCGAGGGGAAGGGCGCATGTGGCTGTACTACTCATACAAAAAAGGCGAAGCTATCTACCTTGAGAGCATAGATGTTGAAGTCGCTGTAGATCAGCTCTACAAAAACGTACGATTGGAACAGAATGACTCACCCTAAGGAGCATACAAAAAGGCTGCTCGTGCAGATAGCACAAACAGCCCTCTATCAAAAACAGCTAATCATGATCACGGTCTATCGTGTCATTACAACACTTTTCTCGGCATGTTCAACAACAACCTTCTTCGGACTCAAAGCAGCACCGACTAAATAGCCTGCGACACAAATCAACAGACCGTAAATATTCACGCCTAAGTCCAGCGCATACTTACCACTGCCGATGCTCATCGCCTCAGGAAAGAGAGAATTACCAGTTGCACTTTCAATCACGCGCATGACGCCGAACGTGAGACCAGGCCAAAAGGCGAGGTGAAAGCTCAGCGTACCGGCTTTGCGAATAAACGAGAGCAGGAAAATAGGAGCTAAGCCCATCACCATCGTGCCACTGATGGTTGTTGCTTGAATAATCGCAGGGCCCACTCTATCGCCCATGTAGATGCTGAAAAGTGGGATGTTGCCGAGAAGTGCGATCGCAACAATCCACCATCTCCCCAAAAATGCCTGTCCTTCCGTCGGCGTCCCCTTACGATTACCCCAATCACGCGCACCTAACTTCGCCACACTCGAAAACGTAGAATCCAGCGTAGAGCCCGCACTCGTCAGCATAATCGCATTGAATACCAACAGCATCGGCAGACCAAACAGCGCAGGTACTGCCAAAGTAGGAGAACCTTCTAGCCCATTCGCCCGAGCATACAAACCAACAGAGCTGAACAACAAAATGAACCCACCGCTAATAATGCCAGCAAGCACAAAGCCTTTCACCATCACCTTGGGCGACGTGATGAAAGCGCGAGCGGTCATTACCGGGTCATGAAAGTGATAGCTAAAGATCTGCACAGCCGCCAGTCCGCAAAAGGTAAGTCCCGCCGCAGAAGTCTCGGCATCCACAGCCGGTAAGCCATTGCTTGCAAGTCCCGGCCCAATGGTCGCAAGGATCACAACGAGGAGAACAGCCGCAAGCAGCATTTGGGCGCTATCGGTCAGGAGGCTAGAGCGGAGGCCACCGATGAGGCTGTAGTACACAGTGAAAGCAGTGACGAGGGCAGCAGCAAACCAATAGCCGCTACTGCCTTCTGCACCAAAGTAAAGAGAGAATACTTTTGTGTTCGACCACACTTCGTTGAGTAGGCGGATGGCGATCGCAAGCAAAAACAGCTTCGCACACACCTTGCCATACTTACTCACCAAAAAAGCCGGAATCGAGGCATGGCCGCCGACCGTACGAATGTAGTAAAGCGCGATCGCAGCCGTCACAAAGCTCAAATAATAAATCGCATAGCCAATCCCGCCCGTAATGCCAAAGGCATTGCCTAGGCTCGCAGCATTATCAATCGACTTCGCAAAAATCCAAGAGATCGCCGCGCTCGACACCAGTAGCCATAGTCCAGGCGCCTGCCCCTGCCGCGACATTCCGCCAAAAAACTCAGAAGCCGATACCTTTTGGGGCGTCGTTGTTCTTACCAGTCCAAATATCAGAAAGCCGTATCCAGCTAACAGTACCCATGTCAGGGTTTGAGAGATTTCCATTGAGGTAGATCTGTTCCTTGTAAAAAATCAAAAAAGGGTGAAAACAATTCTAGAGGGCCCATCGCTCAGTATCAGATTTGCGCACAAGACTCTTCATACTTAGCCGCGCCCACCGCTCGCTCAGCAGCGGGTAAAATTTCAGCACAAGTCGTCCACACCCCTGTTTCCAAAGACGCGACAAACTCTTCAGGGAGCCCTTCCGCCCGCATCACCTCAGCCGTCGCCGCCACATCATAATTTAGCGCCACTAGCTTTGGTTCGGGGCTCGTCGCCTGCTGCGGAAAGTTCAGCAGGGCATAGCTTACACTCTGCTCGCCAGTATTCGCCGGACGCCCCAGCACACCTACATTCATCCAAAAGCCGCTAGCACTAGCCGACTGAGCCACTGTCTTTAGCCACGGCAAGCCAGAATGCGTAGCGCAAATGCCATCAGCGCCATAGCGATTTAGATAGCCCAGCACTTTGGCATCGTCCGTTTCACTTTGCCAAACAAATTCATTCACCGAATCCGGGCTACCGTGACACAGCAAAATCTTGCGATTCCGCCAGTGCAGCTCAATGAGCGCTGGTAAGCCTCGCATCCACTCACGATGTTCTACCGCAGTATGGGCATAGGTGTAGTCGTAGCTGACTTGGGCAAAATGGCGATCGCGCGGATCAGAGTAGCCGCAGCCGCAGTCTCGCAGGCCATTGCCAACCGCGTCGTCATAGTTTCCTTGCAAGCAAACTAACCCAGCACCGCGAATCAGCTCAATCGTACGGTTTGGCAGCGGCCCAAACCCACCAATATCTCCCAGGCAAACCCGGTGAGATATCTCAGATGTTTCACTCAAAAATGCTTCAACCGCCGCAAAGTTGCTGTACGGACCACCACAAAGGGCAACCGTTTCGCACTCATCAGGAAGCGTAATCACATGGATATCAGAACGTTCAAAAGACATGGTGATGCCCATAGCGCCAATAGTACACACAAGACTATAGCGAACCAGGGCCCAAGCTCTATGATGTAAAAATGAGAGTATCCTGAGAAATTGGCTCAGCGCCAGACTGTTATCCCCATGAAAATACTCATAAAAGAGAATATGGCGGGTTCTCTTCATCCCCTCTGTTGTGAGCCGTTATCTTCATCAAAACGGCTATTTTTTGTGTACCTTTAGGGAGACATCCACTCAGGCAAAAACCTGCTCAAAATGACCACCCTCGACGTACTCGCCTGGATTTGCCTACAAGACAGACGCATTTTGTGTGCTCGTACAAAAGGCAACGATGTCTTTTACTTGCCCGGCGGAAAAAGAGAACCTAATGAGTCCGACTGGGAAGGACTGTCGCGCGAAGTCAAAGAGGAAAAGAGCGTACATCTAGTAGAAGAAACACTTTCTGAAATTATAACCGTCAGAGAGAAAGCGCACGGCTTTGCAGAACCAACTTGGGTAGAAATGAAGAGCTTCCAAGC
>JBHJIY010000122.1:0-8888 GCA_050042985.1 Phormidesmis sp.
GTCTCCTGGTATTGAAATCAATCGGATTACAGATGTGGCGCTGAAGTCAGCGGTGGTGAGGCCTGGGGTGCAGATGGTGGAGCGCTTATATGGTGTGCTTGAGATTCATGGCAGCCAGGGCGAGGTGAAGGCGGCTGGGCGAGCGATTTTGGCTTATTTGGGATTGAAGCGCAAGGATGCGTTTAAGCCGGAGCTGCTGTCGAGTCAGGTGATTCGGAATTTGGACCCGCATCATGTACAGCTGATTAACCGGACGCGGCGGGGGAATATGATTTTGGCGGGGGAGACGCTGTATGTGATGGAGTGTCAGCCGGCGGCGTATGCGGCGTTGGCGGCGAATGAGGCGGAGAAGGCGGCGTTTATCAATATTTTGCAGATTTCGGCGATTGGGAGTTTTGGTCGGCTTTATCTCGGTGGGGCGGAGCAGGATATTTTAGCGGCGGCCAGGGCGGTTGAGTCGGAGATGGCGGCGCTGCCGGGGCGGTTGGATGACGATGATGATGATCCGGATGAGTAGTTGCTGCTTTAAAGGGGGTAAGAATCAAGGCTTAAGAGGTAAGAGGCAAGTCTAAAGCCGATAAGAATAGGGCAACACACTACTGTACCGATAGATATCTCGCCCATACCGTTACCTAGAGATGTTGGCCTGGCGCTTGTAGTGTGTTTTCCCCTGCACCCCTCCTCTGCTAGGTGACGTTAGGTGCTGCCTGGAGGCCCAGGCTCCCCCAGACCCCCTGAAAGGTGACGAATCATTAAGTTATTGCACTGTGTGACTGGTGGGTGAAGCCGTCACGCGTGAGGCCAAGAAAAATTATCGCACTTGTCCTGTTGAACACACGATCTCATCTTGTTTTTTCTCGGTCACCTGTGTTTGTGCAACGCGTTGCACATCCCCTACCGATCACTAGTGCAATCACTTTTCACTATAGACTATGTCCTCTTATTCAAGGGGTCTGGGGAAGTTAGTTCCCCAGGCAGCCCACTAAGCCGCCTAGCAAAGGAGGGGTCTAGGGGAGGAAATCCCCTATTCTTATCGGCTTTAGCCTTGCCTCTTGTCTCTGTTTTAGCAACCTATGTAGCGTCTATCCATCTCCACTGACACTATCGATAGCGATTTCCGCGCAGCAACAGCAAATAACCCCTACAATAAATCTGCACCAACCCGGCCAATCAAAAAAAGTCGTCCCATGGGCACCCCCCGCATCCACCCCGACACCATCGACGACGTCCGCCAACGCGCCGACATCGTCGACATCATCTCCGAACAAGTCGTCCTTAAAAAGCAAGGCAAAGACTTCGTCGGCCTCTGCCCATTCCACGACGACAAATCCCCCAGCTTCAGCGTCAGCCCCTCCAAACAGTTCTACTACTGCTTCAGCTGCGGAGCCGGTGGCAATGCCTTCAAATTCATGATGGAGCCAGGCCAGCGCTCCTTCTCCGACGTTGTCATGGACTTGGCGCGGCGCTACCAAATCCCTGTTAAAACAACAGAACCTGCCCAACAGCAAGAATTTCAGCGCAAGCTAACCCTACGCGAACAGCTCTACGAAATCGTCGCAGTCGCCTCCAAGTTCTACGAGCACGCACTATTTCAATCGGATGGGAAACAGGCACTCAATTATCTTCGCCAAGAGCGCAAGCTAAGCGACGAAACCATCCGTCATTTCGAGATGGGCTACGCGCCAGACGGGTGGCAGACCCTGTATAGCTACCTCGTTGAGCAAAAGCACTACCCGGTAAATTTGGTAGAGCAAGCCGGACTGATTGTGCCGCGCAAGGGTGGCTCAGGCTATTACGATCGGTTTCGCGATCGCGTCATGGTCCCCATCCACGACGTCCAAACCCGCCTCATCGGCTTCGGTGGTAGAGGTCTCACCGCAGATGCCAAACCCAAATACCTCAACTCACCCGAAACCGAGCTATTCGACAAAGGCAAAACGCTCTACGGCCTCGACAAAGCAAAAGCCGCGATCGCCAAACAAGACCGTGCCATCGTCGTCGAAGGTTACTTCGACGTCATCGCCCTCCACTCAGCCGGCATCACCAACGCCGTCGCCTCATTGGGCACCGCCCTAAACGCAGGCCAGGTAAAGCTCCTCCTGCGCTACACCGAATCCAAACAAATCATCTTCAACTTTGATGCCGATGCTGCTGGCGTAAAAGCCGCCGATCGAGCGATTGGTGAAGTCGCAGACATGGCCTACAGTGGCGACGTCCAGCTACGCGTGCTGAACATTCCCGACGGCAAAGACCCAGACGACTACTTGCAGGTGCACACACCAGAAGAGTATGTTGCCCTCACAGACGCGGCCCCCCTCTGGCTCGACTGGCAAATTGGCAACATCATCAGCGGTGTCGATCTCAAGCAGGCCGATCAGTTTCAGCAAACGTCAAAATCGATAGTGACGCTTCTGAGCGACATTGCCAATGCCGACACGCGCACCCACTATATCCGCCATTGTGCGGAAATTTTTAGCCAGGGCGATGGTCGCATCGTGCCGCTGCTAGCAGAAAATTTACTGGCGCAAGTCAGGCGAAAAAGGCGAAATCCAGGCGACAAAAAAGAGAAGTCATCCAACGATGTCAAGATAATCAATCGCAGCTTTTTAGAAGAAGCAGAAGCGGCTCTGCTACGCATTTACATTCACCATTCGGACTACCGCAGTGCCATTACAGCAGGCCTAGAGTCGAGAGACTTGGGCTTCAGCTTTTCGCATCATCGAGCGCTCTGGCAAATGATGACAAAGTTCTCAGAGATTGAAATCCAAGAGAAGCTAGGAACCTCTCATGCGTTAGTGCCAGAGGAATCCGACCAAACCCTGCTGCTAACATTGCGCAACCTTGCCTCAGAGTCTACTGGCCCCATATCACTGGTGAGCCATCTGTTGTACCTCGGTGAGAAAAGCCGCCTAGATACGGTGCGCCCTACGCTAGTGATTCGCGCAGCGATCGCCTGCCTAGAACGCAACATGTGCGAGAAGCGCTATCGCCTGCTGCTAGAGCTATGGCAATCAGGAGACTTTTCCAAACCCCCCGAACAACATGCCGAATAACAAAGAAAAATTGTTCTAGAAAAAAGTCGGATAAACGAACTCGATAAAGAAGAGCGCAGCGTAAATTTTGTTGATCTTGCCAGCGTTCCCTGGGTCAACTGAATCAGATAGAAGAGGTTGTACAGGGTATCTCGATAGTGACGGTACTGCCCTCACCGACTACAGATTCGCAATACAGCTCTCCACTGTGAGCTTCTACCACAATCTGATGGCTAATCGCCAGGCTCAGTCCGGTGCCCTTCCCGATTGGCGTGGTAGTGAAAAAAGGATCGAACATACTGCGGCGATCGCCGTCAGCCATGCCAATGCCATTATCTGTGATGCGAACACGACAGGTTGACGCAACTTTATCAGTCGTGATTACAATCCGTGGCTGCCGATGCTTAAGCGGTTCTACAGCATCAATTGCGTTGTTTAAGATGTGAAAAAAAGCTTGATTAAGCTGGCCTGGAAAGCATGAAATACTCGGCAGAGTGCCGTAGTTCTCAACCACTTGAATAGCGCCTTGCGATTGACCTGCGCTCAACCTATGTTGCAACATTAACAGCGTGCTTGTGAGCCCTTCATGTAGATCAACCACCTTCTGTTCAGATTCGTCTAACCGAGAGAAGTTTCTTAGAGACGTGACCACGCTACGAATGCGCATAGTCCCAACCTCCATAGACTGAATGATTTTATAAAAGTCTTTTTCAATAAAGTCAAGATCGGTCTCTTCTAACTTTTCTGTAAGGCTTGCTGATCGCTGCGTCTCGGAAAATTCCTGCTGAAAACGTGTGATAAGTTCGATCAAAGATTGGTTGTACTCTTTGAGGTATGTGAGATTGCCGTGGATAAAATTGGCCGGATTGTTGATCTCATGGGCAATGCCGCCGACCATTTTCCCAAGGCCCGACATCTTCTCAGCGTGAACGAGCTGAGCCTGAGTGCTTTTAAGGGTCTCGACAGTGTCAGTGAGAGCCTGCGTGCGGTCTTTGACTCTATCTTCTAGCTCTCGGTAGGATTGCGCTAGCGTATCAGCCATATCGTTAAATTCTTTCGCCAGCATACCGACTTCATCGCGCGCAGTATCCTTTATCCGAACCGTTGAGTTAGGCACCAGCGCTCTCTGCTGTAATGCTCGCCCAATCTTCACGATTCTGCGATTCAGCAGTCCTTCAAATAATCCAGAAACAACGCCTACCAAGCTCAGACACAGCAGGCCAAGTGTTCCTAAAATAGCGCGCTTGAAGACGAGCTGAGTGGCTCGCAGATCGCTGGTTGGCACATAAATCATGAGGGCGCTAATCACCTCGCCAACTCGCCAGTGATAGCCGCTGCTTGTGCCGTAGTAATCGCGAATAGCCTCAGGTGCATCGCTAGGGCGGCCATGACACTGCAAACAGGCTGCTGTTACAACGATAGGCTTAGCGACATAAAACTGTTCTGCACCCTCTTTTTGTCGATAGCCTGAAATCTCTGAGAGGCTGGGTGCAATTTTTAATCGCTGGATAATACCGGCTTCAAATGCATCTGCTAGATCAACCGGATTGAGCGGGTTCAGCGTAGGCTGCCGGTAACGGTAGTCTGGAATTGCGTCATTGAAGATCTCAAAAAGACGTCTCGTAGCATAGGGCGCTGACATGGCTTCTAAAATGAAGTCATCTGTTCTTTCCTGAGTAGCTGGTCTTAGCGTCTGATTGACGTAGGTTTGTGTAGCCTCGCCAAAGGCCGCTACAATTTCTGTGCGATTGTGGATTTCGCGTTCAAATGCCTGCTTGGTGAGTCGATTGAGCTGTTGCATTCCAGCCAAGGCAATAATAGCTACGCAGACCAACACAGCTGCAATGAATTTTGTCCTAATTGAAAACTGCATACTTTGATATTCAGAAAAGGGAACCAGCGCTTCATGTAGAGAGTTCCCAGTGTATGCAGTTTGAGAGTTAGCGTTGCCTTAGCGCTACCTTAGCGTTGCCTTAATGCCGGGTTTCTGCTGCTGACTACCGCTAGTTCGCACACTGGTAACCTCAATCGATAGCTCAGCTCATAGGCTAGCCAGTGCGCCTCCCGGTCTACCGTTTTTTTGAGCCCTACTCGGGTGCCATGGGGTTTCGCATACAGGCCTTGTTTGGACTGAAGCGGTAGATTTTCGTCTGTGAGGGTATCGAGTGCCCACCGTGCGGACATGAGTCGCTGAACCACGCTAGGATGCACCAGGTATCTGAGCCAGTTCTGCATGCGATGGCGAAGCCCTTCCGAAGGAAGATCGCTTATAAGATCACTCACCTCAAACTCCATTTGTCCTCGCTTTACTGGCAAATCCGCAGGGTGCCGCCGAATTAGCAAATAGACCAAAGTCGCACCCAGACTGTAAAGATCCGACGCAGGATGCGCCTTCCCGCTGAATTGCTCCGGCGGCATGTAGCCATAGGTGCCAACGATTGTAATCGTGCATCCTCTGCTAAGAATGTTCTGCGCCCGGTTTGTCGACCCAGTAGCTGACGAACTTGATAGCGATTTTTGAAGCACTTCCCGATAAACGTATCCATAGCAGACCGATGACTTAATGAACGCACGGTTTGTGGTGCATCTATTGCTATTAAGCATCACCAAAATGGAATCGGATTACGCACGGGACAGTTTACGATCTAGCCCTACTGTGATACCAGAGCGTAGTCGCAGCGTGCAGCAGCACTAAGGATCTTTTTCTATAGCCCTAGCTGAGACATCACATCCAATACTTGGTAGTAGCTATCTCCATTATTGCGCTGTAAGTACATATCAGCGGCTGCCAGAAAATGCCCAGAAGCTTCTTCTCTCATATCTAGTGCGGCAAGAGATAGGCCAACATAGTAGCGGGCTTCTGGCTGAGCGGCTGAAGCGGTTAACGTAGCCAGGAAGTCCTGAAGTGCGGATTGATACTCTCCTAAATGATAGCGAGCTATTCCACGAGTTAAATAAGCAGGATAGAAGACATTGTTCCTTGCTATTAGCTGACTCATTTGTTCAGCAGCAGTATCAAAATTCTCTAGCTGAATGTGCAGGTTTGCTAGGTTGAGATGGCCGACAGGTGTAGGTGCCAAATCAACAGCTCTCTCCAAATCTGATAGTGCTAGCTGAAACTCACCTGCTCTCTGGTATACCAAGGCTCGATTGTTATACACCATTGCTGAGGGCTGTTGATGCTCAACTATCTCAAAACTGCTTAACGCTTCAGGTAAGCGATCCAGGTTGCCTAAAACAATTCCCTGAATTAAGTATACATCTGGCTCTGTTTTTGGACCTTCTATCTCAATGATTTGATTGATATCTCGTAGTGCAAAGTCATACTGCTCGAGCATTACGAAGGCTTGTGATCGGTTGAATAAGCTGACAACGACGTCCTCTTCTTCTCTAATAGCCTGAGTCCACTGCTGAACTGCGCGGGTTAAATTGCCAGCCTGAAAATTTTCGTAAGCAGTAGCGGTTGCTTCAGATGTCGATGTTGGCATGGTCGGTGCAGTAGGGTTGCTGGTTGCTCTCTGTGACAGTACCTGAGCGTTTGCTTTTGTTTTAGGTGTTGTTGTGGCGACAGTTAGAAGAATGATCCAACCTGCCATCCCTACCCTAGATTTTAAATGCTTCACGATGCTGGCGGTTGAATAGTGTTGTTGTGTTCTACCTTGTTTGGCTGGCGAGGTTCTCTCTTCTCTCTAGTCGCAATATTGACCGGATATTCCTATGATTCGATGATGAAGCCAGTTTCTTCAGAGCAGTCCTGTATACCGTTAGTCATCATGAGATTGACCAGTGCAATTCCGCTTTCTCCAATCTGAGAAGCCAGCGTATTAATCTGCGCGAATTGGTAAGGACTATAGCGTTCTGAGTAAGCGCTAAAAGCGCACTGACAGAAGTCCCGCTTTATTCTTCTTGCGAGCAATGTTGTTGGTGCTTCTCCGTTACAGCCTTGTAGAAAGCCTGCTTCTAGATTCGCGGCTTCCGTCCATTCTGTTGTTTGCTCAATTGAAAACTCTTCTATAGGCTCTGCCAGATCTGTATCAGAGGTTATTTCTGTTTCTTCAGTGGCTTCTTTGTTGGCCATGTGTGCGGTAGAAGGCGAGGCAAGCAATAAGCAAAACGTACTAGCCAAACATCCGCTAATGACGAATCCTCGAAAAGCAACTCGGCTAACTATCGCAGATGTGAAGAGCATGGAATTTAACATCAATATTAGTTGTTGGGGAAGTACTATAAACCTTCCCCAACGAGCCATTGAACTACCAGCAATAGACTGCTAGCCTTGGTCTATTAATCTCAATCTACCAGTCTAGGAAGATCCCGACTCGACCCATGAAGTTGGAGTTGCTGCCAAAGTCGCTTTTGGCAGGGCTGTTGGTTAGTGCGCCTGCAGCGTTGACTACGATGTTGTTCGATATGCGCGCGACACAGCCCACCGCGCCTGCGAAGGAACCCCCATATACGCCTGTGCCTGCACCACAGCCACCGTTACTCCCATTGGGAATTGCGTTAGGAATTGCACCGAGGGCGGCTGAAAGGGCACCTACCGTTTGAATTTGCTCTCCGAGTGAGGTGAGGCCATTTTCAATGCGCTCGGCATCAAAAGGCATTGAAGTAGACGTTCCTAGATTACCGCTACCATCTACTGTAACGAAGCGGGTTTCACCGCTCTGTCGCTGTCTTTCGACAAACCCACCTCCGCTGGCGAGTCCAGGAAGTGTGTAGAAGCTATCAGATGTACCGAAGGCCATTTGGTTTGAGGCTGTGGCGATCGCACCTGCACCAATGGCAGTAGAGCGGTTGCCAGAAGCCCGTGCATTTTCACCCAGTGAAGTAGAGCTAACGCCAGAGGCGGTGGACTGTCTACCCAGTGAGGTAGAGAAGTCGCCGGAGGCGGTGGACTCGAAGCCGAAGGCGGAGGAATTGCTGCCTGAAGCGGTTGCATCTGTACCGATTGCGGTCGCTGGATTGGCGAGCGCTCTAGCGTTTCGGCCAATGGCTACTGCGCCGGTTTCGGTGGCTTGGGCGCCTACGCCAACTGCGATGGCTTCAGCGCCGCTGGCCGTTGCACTAGCACCTGTGGCAATTGCCTGTGTACCCGATGCGGTCGCATCTGTTCCTGATGCAATGGCGTTGCTTGTTGTTGCCTGAGCACGGGTTCCCGCTGCGATCGCATCCACAATTGCAGGGTCAACTGTACCCGTGATGACACCGTTGTTGTCGACGGTAATAGTGCTACCAGCTCTAGCACTGTTACCTGTGGCAATCGAGCCATTGCCCGCTGCTTGTGCGCCATTGCCTGAGGCTTGAGCACTGGTTCCGGCCGCCTGGGCACCGTTACCAGCTGCCTGGGCACCATTCCCGGTTGCCTGGGCATTGGTTCCTGAAGCGATCGCGTTGCTGGTGTTTGCTCGTGCACCCGTACCTGTGGCGATCGCATTTTCAGCATCTTCTGCAACGACGGCTCCATCACCGATGGCGGTAGAACCCGTTGCACTATTTCCAACAACCGCCCCTTCGCCAATAGCAGTGGCATTATCTGCTAAGGCATCAGCGTCGTTCCCTGTGGCAATGGCGTTGTTACCAGTCGCGGTCGCGCTTGTGCCAGTTGCAATCGCGTTAGTCCCAGCGGTAACCTCAGCGCCGTTACCAATCGCAGTAGAGCCAGTAGCACCAGTTGCGACGTCAGCGCCGTTACCGATGGCGGTTGCATTATCGGCGAGGGCATCGGCATCTTCACCTGTGGCGATAGCATTGGCACCCACTGCATCGGCGTTGTTACCTGTTGCAATAGAGCTGTTGCCGGTTGCAGTCGCGCTTGTGCCAGTTGCAATCGCATTAGTACCAGCGGTAACCTCAGCG
>JBHJIY010000123.1:0-37998 GCA_050042985.1 Phormidesmis sp.
AGATCGATGATTTGAAAGAAGCTAATCAGTGAGGCGCTAAAGAGCGTGATTCGCCAGTAGTTCCGGTAGTAACCCAGAATGTTCAAAAACTTTTGCATGGAATTAAAAAGAACGCGTGGTAGAAGATTTGTGAGACGGTGCCGCTCACGGCGAAATAACAAAACAGCAGAAGCTGTCAGCGCTTATAGCGCCAAGAAAAAGAAGCTTACAGCAAAAAACTAATCAATCAGGCCAACTAATTAGGCTATGCCTAAAAGAAAAACTCAGCACTCGCACACGGCAAAAGATGAATGCCCAACAGGACAGCACAACACACTTCGTTATGTGCAGTATTTGCCGTGTGCAATACAGTACGAACAACAACGCCAGAACACAATATCGCTGCGATTAACAAACGCAACGATATTAAGCGAGCCTCAAGAAAGTCCAAACTGTCAGCTACACAGATAGCAAGCGCAAAGAAAAAATTGCACTTGCATCGCTAAGCTACAGCTACCATCTAAGACATAGCTATAGTGCGATCGCCTACAACGTATTGGCAGCTTTTTATACTGTATGAGTCCTTTTTCTGCTTCGGTTCAATTAAAAAAGAAGCGCTGCTATGACCGAGCGGCAGTGAATGTGTAAATAGAGAACATCGTAAGACCTCCTAAATATTGCTTGAAATGCTGATGCCTGGAGTATTGCTTGTAAGTAAGCGCAGTGCGACGCCGCGCCTGCTGACAAGTCCTAGCAAAAAATGATTGGGGAAGGGTGCTTAATCATAGTATTTCTCTAACGCCGTTAGAGTTCTCTCTTTTGAAGGTGCAAACTTTAACAATTTACCTAGAGCAATACTAACCAGAGAAAGTTGATTGCGCAACCATTTTTAGCATTTTCTTATTTAGCAGCGAGAGGTTAATCACAATGGCGCAAATCAGGCGTTAATCAATGGAGACAAACAGCATCAAACTTAAACGGTTTTCTGTACTCGCGCTCTTTTCCTTTGATAAAATTGCGAGGCAGCTGACCCAAAGCTGTACAGCATACCAGCATTACTGCTCGCGCCAACAGCTGCGCCCACAATCGGCACCAGCTCAACGACGCCCAAGCCAGCTTTCATCGCGGTAGAAGTGCCTATCGAGAGTGCAAAAATAGTAAGGGCTTCACCCTTTCGTGCTGGGTCAGAAATGTCAAAGTCGTAGGCAGCAGCAATGCGGTACAGCATCTCAGACTGTAGTGCAGAAACAGCGGCCAAATCCACAGCGAACAAGCCCAGCGCAACTGGTGGAATAATATTAGCCGCTAGGCCCACGCCCCCGGCCTTAATCGTCGCATCTACAATAATGTGATGAGTCAACTCTTCTGGCGTATCAGTCGGATGTTTCTGCTTGAGCTTGAGTACGTCCTCTAGGGCACTGGCCTTATCGACTCTTCCCAGTGCACTCGTGAGCCAGCTAAGTCCGGGCACCTTCGCCACGTAGTCAACCGCTGGATTTTCAGCAATGGGATTGAGTACTTCACCAACGCTCTCTGTCGTCTGCTCTATCGCGGTGTGAGCAGAGTCTGCGGCAGCTTCGCTAAACTTAGTCGTATTTTCAGCGGCAGAGCTAGAAACTTTGTTGAATATTTGAGTGCCTACAGCAGAGACCATACCACCTAGCTTTTCTGCATTAGCTGCTGCTTGCGTAAACTGGGTAGACAGATTTTGCTGAAAGTCTCTCATAAGGAATAGCGGTTGCGACAGTGTAAGAAGCAACAGTAACAAACGGTTTTACGACTAGCCCAATACCCACAGATAGAGAACCCCAAAAAAATGTGTCTACTTTAGGGCAGGCTTTAGCGGCGGCGTTTCGTCCGGTGTAGCGCTTTTTGTAACCTGGGCTACGATATCGCTTGGAATGTCATCTGAAACGTTATTTACGGTTGAGTGCTGGCGGATACTGGCAAATAGGGGCAGCAATAACAAGTAAACAGCATAAGGGATAAAGCCCGGACCTATGGCTAAGATAGTACTGGGAATAAGGTTGGCAATATTCCAAGGAACGAGCGGGGCAATCACTACGGCAGTATCTTCTAGATCCAGGGCAAGCTGTTCATTGGCCTGTTCTTTTTGCATGTTGTTTTTGCGGGCGATCGCACCGTAATACGGGTCCATAATTTGACCCGCCAGCACAATCGCAATCGTCTGCGTACAGCCAAATATGTTGGCTAGGATACTCACAAGAAGGGTAGATTGCGTCAGCTGACGTTGACTACGAGCACGGTTAAGCCAGCCATCCAAAAAGCTCAGCGCCTGGCTGCCAGCAAAAATCCCAGCAAAAGCAGTGGAAATCAGTACCACGAGAGTGGACTTAGCAAAGGGAAACAATCCGCCACCCAATAGAATTGTATTCAGTGGTGTATCTTGCTGAAGCTGATAGCCAAAGAGGATGAATCGAAAAATATCTGGAAAGGGATAGTGTTGTAGCGTGTGAGCGATCGCACCTCCCATCCCAATACTCACCAGCATCGCCAGCTTCACATCTACCTTCAAAACCGCCAACAAAAGCATCGCTACCGCTGGAAGCAATGTAACGGGTGCCAAGTTGAACACAGCAGGCAGCTCAGCAGTAATCGGCGAAGCAGACAGCGTCACTGGGTAAAACAACGCCAGCACCGCATAAAAAGCAACAGAAATAGCGATAGGCCAAAGGCTGCTGACCACCATATTTCGCAAATTGCTGTAGAGACTAGTGCGAGTAATGCTCGCCACAAGATGCGCGCTTGATGACATGGGTGAGCAGCGATCGCCCAAAAACGCGCCCGCAACAATCGCCCCCGCCACCGGATCAATCGCCGCGTCGCTACCTCTGGCAATCACCATCAGCGCAATACCAATCGTCCCCACCGCGCCGAAAGCAGTCCCTGTCAGCACCGAAACCATACTCGTGAGCAAAAAAGCCCACAGAATAAAAAATCGACCAGACAGCAGACTCGTACCGTAATACACCAAAGCAGGGACCGTGCCAGCCGCTATCCATACCGCCGTCAGCATACCAATTAGCAACAGTACCTGAACCACGGGAAGAGACCTTTTTGCCCCGAGCCAACCCATATGGCACAAGGCCCGAAGCGAAAAACCCCTGGCAATCAACACACCTGAAAATAGCACCAAGGCAATCAACAGCGGAAAAGCAATAAAAACACCGCAAATAGCACTGGTAACTAGGAGTACAAAGGAAATAACAAAAGCAACAATAAGGTCGCTAGGTCGACGGTTAGCTGAGATACCTGACATACCTGACACAGCTCACTGAGATAACGTTGAAGCAGCTAACTTGCGCTCTTGTAACACTGCCTCAATACCCGATTGATTCAACCGACACAGATGCACCTGAGTTTGCAGCTGTCCGCCCATCCGCTGATAAAACCGAATACCCGCTGCATTGTCAACATCTACAGTCCAGTCAATACGGCCACAGTCATGCTGCTGCACGATTTTGCATAGGGACTGAATGAGGTGAGTGCCGATAGACTGATTGCGATAGTCACTTTGCACAAACAAATCGTCTAGCCACAGACTGGGCTGCGCCAGAAAAGTGGAGTAAGTAAAATGGTAGCTAGCAAAGCCCATGGGCGGTGTACTCGTATGCTCTAGAGATTCTACAAGCAGTACATGCGCCATCGGAGACGGCGAAAAGAGAGTAGCTTCTAGCTTTTCTGCAGTAGCCTTAACCGCTTGAGGACAGCCATCAAACGCAGCTTTTTGATGAATGAGCACAAGCAGCTCGGAAATATCTGCAACTGTGGCCGGTCGAATACGCATAGGAAGTAAACTGCTGAAATTGCTTTCAGCCGTGACGCTAAATATCGGTAGCAAAAATACGCATTCTCAACGTAGGTGGCAAAGGCTAAAACCAGCAACGTACTGGGTTGATGGCTTGTATCGATAGAATCGATGGTGGGGTGGATGGCTTTGGGCCATGATAAATGCAATGGATAAACCAATTAAACATTCGCAGCTGGTGGCCTTGGTAGCCGTAGCCGAGCAAGGAAGCTTCAGCGCGGCGGCTTTGCAGCTAGGTCTGGCACAGTCCACAGTGAGTCATGCGATCGCCACCCTAGAAACCGACCTCGGCATCGTTCTCCTTTTGCGGGGTCGCTCCGGCGCAGTTCTCACACCGCTAGGCGTACAAATCTGTCAGCAGGCTAAGGCCGTCCTCACCCTCCTAGCCGACATCAAGCAAACCGCACAGCAGGCCAAAGGCTTACAGGCCGGGCGCGTCCGCGTTGCC
The DNA here is from genome assembly GCA_050042985.1 of Phormidesmis sp. Taxonomy (GTDB): domain Bacteria; phylum Cyanobacteriota; class Cyanobacteriia; order Phormidesmidales; family Phormidesmidaceae; genus Phormidesmis. The sequence goes on from JBHJIY010000123.1 coordinate 4,257, forward strand.
TCTGTGCGTACGGTCGCAACCCACGTGCTGCCCGATATCATTGCGCAATTTCGTCAGCAGCACCCCACGCTCACCGTCGATATCACTGAGTGCGATGTTTACGACGAAGTGGAAGCGGCCATACGAGAAGGAAAAGCTGATGTAGGGTTTACGCTCTTCCCTACATCTGATGAATTTCAGGCGTGGGAACTGTTTCGCGATGAATTTGTGGCACTGCTGCCACCCGGTAAAGATGAGGGGGCTCTCACCTGGGAACAGCTCATGCGCTATTCAAGAGCGGCGAACAAACGCTCGATATATCACAACGACTTAGTCGATTCGCATATGGCTCGATTTGGCCATCACCTGCCAATTGACTATGCCGTCAGAGAAGATTCTACGCTGATGGGATTAGTTACCAAAGGGCTGGGCACAACAGTGCTGTCGCGACTAGAGGCCAAGCCCATTCCCCCCGGAGTACGGGTAAAGGCGCTGCCAGAGCCGCTAGAGCGCATTGTGGGCGTAGCCATTTTAGAAAATGCCGTACTGCCACGCGCGGTGTTTGCGTTTTTGGATGTGCTGTTGGCAACGCCGATTGAGCTGGGATAGAAAGCGGCTCTCGTTTTGAGGCGCTGAGGCTCTCTTTTACGCCCAACCTCCTTTCCCACCTATCGTTTCAGCTTGTACCGAATCCACTGCTGCACCGGACGCTCAAAGCCAACGAAAGTCCAGTGAGACAGAGGAACTAGCACAACAAAAAAAGCGATCAACGCAGTGGAACTCAGATAGAAATCTGGCTGTAACAAACCATAGCTAACCGCCAGCGCGCATATCAGCTGCATGGGAAAATGCAGCAAATAAGACGAATAGGTAATATCTCCAATCCATGAAATTTGGCTCAGCCACTTTTTTACCCCAGGGCCACTGTCAATCTCTGCCAAGGTCAGGCTACAGATAGTAGCTGGAAAGAGAACATAGATAGGAAAAGCCTTTGCTAAGATGTCAGAACTTCCAAACAAAATACCAAAGTCAAAAACATAGAAGTTGACAATTAAAAGAACCCACGCCAATACAGTTGCACCGTGAACAACCGGCTTGAGTGAGGGAAGCCGATGGGTGATGTGAGCGGTAAAGTAAAAAACAACACCCCCCAAAAAGAAAGCGGACAGGCCCTGAAGGATGGGCGTAGCACTGGTGATAAAGGCACCTTGACTCGCCACTGAGCCGACCATCGCAAGACACGAAACAACCAGGCAGAATGCCGCGTTTCCTAGGCGAACGCGAGCCACTAGGAAAAACACGAAGTATAGAAAAATCTCGACTGACACAGACCACGTCGGCCCATTGAATGACCAGTCTCTCGATAGACCCCAAGCCTGCATGGAAAAAAGATTAAGCAAGAAGTGATAGGCGTCGTTAAGCGGATAAATCCAGGGACTCCCGTTTTTAGCAACGTAGATAATCTGCAATATCCCAACCAGCAGCAGCGTAGCTAAATGTAACGGATAGAGCCTGGAAAACCGCTGAATCCAAAAGCGGCTAACAGTGACACGTCCGCTCTTGATGGCGTCTTTGTAAAGCCAAAAGAAAATAAAACCAGAGAGAATAAAGAAGTAGGCAACGCCTTTCTCCCCTTCCTCATAAAACATTCTTAAGGGTGCATATAGCGGCTGCTGCTCAAGGCGAAAGCTCTCAGACAGCCCGGCGCTATCGTAGGCAAAATGTTGCCAATGCCAGAGAACAACTGACAGAGCAGCAAGTCCTCTCGAAACATCTAGTGCGAATAGCCTCTTGGGCCAGGTGCGATTATCCATAATGGCTCGACCTATACTTGCGTTCGCGCTGTACCATTTGCTACCTAAACTTAAACAATAGAGTGAGGCTAGGAATGTTTCAATGTTACTTCTGTAAAGGTTTTACGTAAATTCCTGAGTCACGCAGGCATGTAGCTATATCGATATCTCCGGATTAAGATACCTTAAGTAAATCTGATAAGCGTTCCGTTTTCAGCAATGAATGCTTTGATAGAGCCAGTCTCCTGAAGATTTAGTGAACGGTTGGACAGCGGTTAGTGATTTAGTGAAACTTGCTCTTTTAGTCGAATATCTCTATCGAAGCGCTGCCATCCAAAAAGTTCCGTACAGGTTGTATCAAAAAGCGAAAGGATTCGGTTGAAAGTCGCTGTATATCTTAATTAGCCTGGTTCAAAACTAGCTAAAATAGTCATCACAACTAGCTTTTCTCCAAAGGTTAGATGCCTGTTTTTGCTGGCGTTTTGTCTAGCGTTATTTTTGTATTTCAGGCCTTCATTTCCTTCGCCGCTTAAAAGTGCCTTTTTGTTTTTGCCCTCACATTTCCAGCTATGGATGTTTCTTCCGGTGACTACTACCGTCGTCTTCGACTGCCTCGCACCGCGAGCACCAAAGATATTAAGGCCGCTTTTCGGCGTCTGGCCAGGCAGTATCATCCTGACTTGCATCCCAACAGGCCAGACGCAGTCGCTAAGTTTCAGGCGCTACGCGAAGCCTACGAGGTACTAAGCGATCGCATCCGTCGCCAAAACTACGACGAACGCACAGCTCAGCCAGACTATTCCTCAACGTCCTTTTCCGAGCCATTCGCCGAGCCATCGACTGACACAAAAGAACCCTACCAGCGTCAGCACCGTCCTCAGTCGCCGACAGATTTTTATATTCGTGGCATTCGGCACGCGCTGGATCATGTCTACTCGGCAGCCATCAAAGACTACTCTGAGGCGATCGCACTCGACCCTAAGTTTGCCGAAGCCTACCTGCGACGAGCCGAAGTGCACTACCTGCTCAAAAATGACTCGGGTGTGTTAGCCGACTGTCAGCAGGCCATTGCCCTCAACCCAACAGAGCCCAAGCTTTACTACTATCAAGGGCTAGCCCGCTATCGGCTGGGCTATGTGCAGAGTGCGATCCCAGCCTTTAGCAATGCGATCGCTCGCGACGCTGAAGATGCCCGCTACTACAACTGGCGGGCCATTGCCGCTCAAGATTTAGGCGATATTGACGAAGCCGGTCAAGACTTTCGGCGAGCCGCGCAGCTCTATCGCAGCCAAGGCGATATTGCCAACTATCGAGACATACAACAAACCCTCAAAGCTCTGGGTAACGCCGGTCGGAGTCGGCCCTATCAAGTAGTGAGCCAGCTGGTGGCTTTTGTTCTACGGCCTTTCTCTTTTGTCTTTAGGAACTTGTTTGGTCGGCGGCAGGCTGCTCGGTCTTCTCGGTTTTCGCGCACCAAAGTAGTAGGCAACAGATCGTCCAATAGCGCATCGCCAAATGCGTCATCTGCTGATAGTTCTTTTGGCAACGCCAGCCCAGCGAAAACCAGACGATCGTCTCCATCCTCAAGCGCTTTCCAAAAACCCTTCAAAACATCCTCCAGAGAATCCTCACAAGAGCAAGTTTACTGGGCGCCTGGGGTAAGCTCCCGGCCGACGGTTCAAGAAAATGCCCCGCCTCGACCGATGTCGGGCACGATGCTAGCGCTCAGGCTACTGAGCAATCCAGCAGGCGAAATGCTGCCAGCCTACAAGCAGGTGCCTTTAGGAAAGCGCGGCGTGGTGGGCTATGCACTGGCAGTATTGGCCAACCTGTGCTTCGTATTTGGGGCTACGCAATACTTTGCCAACAGCAGCTGGCTATTGGCCTCATGCCTATGGGCATCGGGTGGAATGGCGTTTGTAGCGATGGTGCTGGCGCTTTGTATTATTCGCGTTTGGCTGCTGCGGATACCGGGGCTGTGGACGGCTGATATTTTCATATTGGGAACAACGATGGTGCCCTTGGGACTACTGACAGTTGCCGCAGGGTTTATTCCAGCACTGACTCAGTCACTAGCCGCGCCGATAGGCAATACCGTTGCCGCAACAGCTTTACTCATCGCTGTTTTTTGGGCGCTGTCTCAAGCGGCGATCGCACTCAACAATGGCCTGTGTCACATTCATAGGTTTTCTGGTCGAAAAGCGGCCTGGCTATCGCCCCTTATCCTGGGACTAGGCATCGCAGCAGGCGTTGGCACATGGTGTTTTTTTGCGGCCAGCCTATTCTCTGTAAGCGTTGCGACAGTTGGGGTATAGCGCAAGTCGTACCCATCGTATCTGGCGGCTTATTCAGCGAACTGTGATACATATCACCCTGGTGGGTACTACCCTCTGCTAAGCGAATTGCATAGATTAGTCCTATCAAGCAAATCGCACTGAAGGACATCACTCCTATGACTGCTCGCAAGCAAGAAGCTCTAAACCGCCGCATCGCTGCCGCTAAGCTGGCATACGATCGCCCCCACGCCTCACAGCAAGCCAACGGGGAAGAACTCAAATACCGTTTTGATGAGCCCGATACCGAACGCGGTGGCAAGGCATCTCACCTAGCCAACTACACAAAGGGCTTGCCTCACAACGAGAAAGACGGCCTCATTTGCAACCCCAACGACTACCAGAAGTTCGTGCGCGGCATCGACTCTGGCGACACCCGAGACTTTCAGGACACCCCCCTTGGCCCCAAAGGCTCAGACGCCAATTCACCGATAGAGTGGAAGTCGCAGTACACGCAGCAAGGCAAGGTCGATGTCAGAGCCTGGGAAAGCGCGGGCGCAGGCCTTGTATTCGACCTAGAAGGGCCCGATGCCCAGTCGCTGAGCATGCCTCCCGCCCCCACACTCAACAGTGCGGAGTTTGTCGCGGAGGTCGCTGAAGTATACGAGATGGCACTGCTTAGAGATGTGCCCTTCACCGAGTTTGAGACAGATCCCACAGTTGCTGCTGCCGTTGAACGCCTAAACAACCTTGACTGGTTCCAGGGCGCCTCACTCACAGACGAACAGCTCAGCCCAGATGCCGCCGCCCGTCGCCGTCAGCCGCTCACAACACAAACGGCCTTTCGTGGCACCGCCTTTGGCGATACCGAAGGCCCCTACATCTCTCAGTTCCTCGTCCGGGGCACACCCGAGCTAGGCAACGATAGAGACGGCGTCCTCGATGGGCTCGTATCCTACGGCGCGATGGTCTTCGACAACAAAGTGCGCGTGGCCACACCTCATCGCGACTATATGACGACCTGGGAGTGGTGGCTCGATGTGCAAAACGGCGCTGACCTGCGAGGCCGAGAAACCTACGACAGCAGCGGCGACAAGTATCGCTTTATCGCCACCCCGCGTGATTTGGCAACCTACGTTCACTACGACGCGCTCTATCAGGCCTATCTGAACGCTTGTCTATCGATGATGGCGATGGGCGTACCGTTTGATCCGGGCCTTCCTTTCCAGGAGCGTGACGTGCTCGACCACCAGCAGGCCTTTGCCCACTTTGGCGGTCCTCACATTTTGTCTTTGGTCACCGAAGTGGCGACCAGAGCGCTCAAAGCCGTCCGCTACCAAAAGTTCAACGTGCACCGTCGCTTGCGTCCTGAAGCGATCGCAGGCCGCATTCACCAGTGGCGCAACACGCAATTGCCCGCACTATCCCCCGTAGCTGACTTGAGCGATCGCATTAGCGACACCCTGCACAAAGTCGCCTTGCACAACAAAGCGCAAAACGAAAAGTACCGCGAGGAGCTGGGCCCCAGCTGCTACGAATTCGACCGCGACGACGTGTACCTACTGCCTATGGCCTTTGCCGAAGGCTCACCGATGCACCCTTCCTATGGTGCGGGTCATGCCACTGTTGCAGGCGCTTGCGTCACCATTCTCAAAGCCTTCTTTGACCACGGCCACGTCCTGCCCGAGCCCTATGTGGTTTCTAACGACGGCTCGGAGCTCACCTCTATCCAAACGCAGTCGCTGTCTCTCACCGTAGAAGGCGAACTCAACAAGCTCGCATCCAATATCTCGATTGGGCGTGACTGGGCCGGTGTTCACTACTTTACCGACTATTACGAGTCCGCCAGAATGGGTGAGCAAATTGCGATCGGCATTCTAGAAGAACAAAAGCTGACCTACGGCGAAAACTTCAGCATGACCGTGCCATTGTTTGACGGTGGGTGCGTACGCATCTAAATGTTACGCATCTAAATGTAAAGACACGTTGCTAGGGTGGGATGTCACCCTAGCAACTTAGCGTAAAATGTCATATACATAGGAATCGATCAAAACATCAACTCGATAACACCCTTTGTTGCGTTCTAATTTAAGAGGAAAATACAATCGCTAAGAAACCACTCATCAATCAACAGATCCGATCCGCGCAGGTTCTTCTGATTGACAATGAAGGTACTAATCGCGGCCTAACCGATACGCCAGAGGCGTTGGCCTTAGCAAAAGCGGCCAAGCTTGACCTTGTGGTGGTCTCACCCGACCAAGAAGTGCCGGTGGCGAAAATTTTGGACTACGGCAAGCACCAGTACCAAAGCCGTAAGCGCCAAAAGCAAAGCGCCCGGTCACAGGTAAAAGAAGTTCGACTACGGCCAAATGTAGGCGATTCGGACTACAGGGTGCGAATCGATAAAGCAATCGCCTGGCTAGAAAGAGGCGACTCGGTGAAGTTTCAGGTGCGCCTGAGAGGCCGTGAGCACCAGCACCGTGATCGCGCGACCGACCTCCTGAACAGAGTTGTCGAAGATCTCGCCAAGGTCAGCAAAGTGCAAACATTTGATCGGCGATCGCTCATGGTTCAGGTCATTCCTAACTAACAGGCGTGTCAATTAATGGCCCCAGAAGGCACGGCAACAAACCGTATTGTTAATTCAAATTGTTAATTCAAATAAAGGCCAAGACGTTCAACAATATCGTCTTGGCCTTTCGTATATCTCACGGCGTGTATTCTCTTCAGCCCTTTTTTGTTTCCGGTACTTACCATGCCATCCCTTGTTCGCCAGGTTCAGCCACCGCTAAAGTTTATTCCCCCGGATTACAACCCCTGGGTTATGCGAATTGTTCATTGGCTGCTACCGATCTTCCTAAGGTTCCGCATCCGGCCTTGGCTACCGGCAGGCATTAGCCGCGTAGAAGTAGAAAATGTAGAGCATCTCGTGAATCTCTACGCACAGATGGAAGCCGGGAAAGCCAGGTTTTTGATGGCGGTGCGTCATGTGGAAGTAGACGATCCGCTCAGCGGACTATACCTGTGCTCGCGGGCAGTGGCCAAAGCCGCCAAGCAGCAGGGCATCAAGCTAAGACAGCCTGTACACACACATTTCCTATACGAGCGGGGAATGACCCTTTGGGCCGGGCGATTTGTCGGATGGCTGCTGTCGCGGATGGGAGGCGTTCCCATTCGCAGAGGACGACGACCTGACTGGGTAGGGCTAAAAGCAGCGCGATCGCTACTGAGTAAAGGCAGCATGCCAATGGTAGTCGCCCCTGAAGGGGCGACTAATGGGCACAGCGAAAGAATAGGGCCGCTAGAGCCTGGCGTGGCACAGCTTGGATTTTGGTGTGCTGAAGATTTGGCCAGGGCCACTACACCACCATCAAAACCTCCGTCTGTATTTGTCCTACCAATTGGCATTCAATATCACTACGAGCAGGCTCACTGGAACAAGCTACAAAATCTGTTGTCGCAGCTAGAAGCGCAAAGTGGACTTAAAGATAGTGGACTTATCGGTAACAACTCCCTAGCACCCACCGCCGAGAAAGACGCTTACTTGCGCATCCTCCAGCTAGGCGAACACGTCATGACTGTAATGGAGACTTTCTACGATCGCTTCTATCCGCAGCCCGCAGGAGAGAACCTGTCGGCTAAATCCACTGATAACGAGTCTGAGTCAAATGCTGAACTGGACTGTTCCAAACGTTTACAGCAGCTACTAAACCGGGCATTGCAGTCAGCTGAGAGTTTCTTTCACTTGCCGGGTAAGGGGACATTAGTCAATCGCTGTCGACGAATAGAAGAAGCCAGCTGGCAGGTAATTTACCGTGAGGACTTACCCGATATAGCGACACTTTCTCCTTTGGAAAAAGGACTGGCAGACTGGGCAGCTGAGGCAGCAAGTTTGCGATCGCTACATATGCGAATTGTCGAATATTTTGTTGCTGTTGACCCTCTTTATTTGCAAGAGAAACCTTCTTTTGAACGCTGTAGCGAAATAGCTCTGCTCATATCTGACATATTGGGTCGCCTGGACGGCAGAAAGCCACCCACTCGCCCTCGCCTTGGCAGGCGCTGGGTCAAGCTCACCGTACAGCCGCCCATTGCAGTATCACCTCGCCTCGCGAGCTACCAGCGAAATCGCAAAGCTGGCAGAAACGCCGTAGCCATCCTCAGCGAAGACATTCGGCAAGCGCTAGAAGCAACAATTGAACGCTGAAAGACCACAGTACTGAAAAACCGTAGTGCTGAAAAACCGTAGCGCTAGAAAACCATAGCACTAGAAAACCACAGTGCTGAAAAACCACAGTGCTGAAATAAAACGATAACAGCAGCACATGATACGCTTGCGATATAGCGATGTGAACCCTTTTGAAGAGTGAACCCTTTTGGGCAGAGAATTCACTCCTTTAGAGAAAGGAATAGAAATAGGAATACTGAAAAATGTCGTCGTGGCTGTGGCTGTTTCTGCTAGGAATCGTGGGTGTAGTGGGTATTGGCTATGGGCTAACTCGCCAGGCACTGGGCACTCAGGCTGCAAACCGTAATGTTGTTTATGCCGTTCCCTGGCTAATAGCGGGCGCTGCGCTGCCGCTGATTTTGTCTCCGCTAGGGCGCTATGCCCTGGTTGCGCTGTATGCGGTATACGCAATAGGCGTGCTGATTTGGCTGGGCAGCTGGCCGCTGCGTAAAAGGCAAGCGGGCGAGCTGCTGATTCGAGTAGGGACAACATTACAAAATCGAATTCTTTTTGGGTTTGGACTATTGCAAGTGGGAATTGCGATCGCAATGACCTTCAATCAGCTCGATCTATTTACCGGCGGGCTCGTCACAACAGGCGGCATCCTCTCTGGCATCGCCAAGCTAGCCTTTTGGTGGACCCTAGCGCTGCTATTTATCTCCATCGGGCAAAGCAACTTTGAGCTGCACGAGCATGGCCTCACCTACCTATTTTCCTGGCAGCCCTGGGAACGCATTGCCGCCTTTGGCTGGGACGACGACCAACCAACAACCCTCATCTTAAAAGCAAAACCCCGCACCTTCATCTCCCGCAAGTACCTCACGCTAAGCATCCCAAGCGCACAAATAGAAAAAGTCGATAGACTATTAGAAAACTACCTGCTAGAAACTGATTTGGCAGCGGAAATGGATACCGACCCAGACGACCCCGCAGATCGCGTAGGGGCTTAGCGTGCTAAGCCCCGTGCAACACCTACCAGTCAAAGCGGCCTCACTCGAAGCTTATCCCTCAAGACGAAATCCCTCACGGCAAACCAAAACTCGCAACCCTCACCACCAAATCACCCGTCTGAGGATTGTGCTCAAACACAAACCCCCCTTTCTTCCGCTCACTGCCCGAAAGAAAATCAAACTGCTGTTCACCCGTTTCATCGTTGCCATCCGGCAAATGTAGCTCAGCAATAACTTGGACAGTTCTAGCAATACGCCCGCCCGTATTCTTAAGCGTAAAAGGAACATAGTAGCGACCCTCAGTAAGACGAGTCGCCTCGGTGATTTCTACCTGGAAAGCCGGAGGAATGTTTCTGCTAAGCTGCCAGTCGTAGAGTACGAGAGCGACAAGGGTCAAAAGCACAAGGGTCGAGAGCGTTAAAGTAATCCATTCGGCCAGCGATCGGCCTGGCGAGCTGCCTACAGTGGGGTTGGCAGCAGCGCTTTGCCAAGGAATATCTTTTGTCTTAGAATCCGTCTCATCCATTGGCAATTACAAACGCTTGAGCCTACGAGCCTTAGTGTATGCATTATACCGGCAGGTCAGCATAAGAATATTCTCAACAAGTAAAGCAAGGCAAGGTTCTTCCCGTGTCTATCCGACGAGAATCTACCTCAAATCTCCATTAGGATTTGAATAATTGACACATTCGCTTCTAGCCTCAGCGGATAACGCGAGAAAACAGGCTGTATGCCCGCATCTTCTGCTTGGGTAAGCCTGTCCCGATAAGATAGAGTGGGGGGCTGATTTGTTTCGTAAGCCAGCTTCTGACGAGCCATCTGAGCCTGCGCTTCACTAGGATCATCAGAGAAAGCCTGCGCAACAAATTCTATCCGGGCATCCAAGCTATCAAGATTAGATAAAACCTCCTCCGCAATCACCTTTTTAGACTGCTTATACTTACGTCGTAAAACAGAAATATCTGTAGGTGCTTCAGAAACAATCTGCTGCCAACTATCGATACCAACAGCCCGACAGATAGCGATAAAAGCATCCTTTTGAATAGCTTTCTTTTCTCTAAACCGTTTTAGAGTCGATACCGAGACATTGGCCTGAGTGCACCAGGCAGCGGCCAGTGCCGTCCAGTTCTTTTTGATTCTTGCTTGGTCAACAACTGCCAAGCCCTGTTTATCTGTTTTGAGAGTAATTGCCATCTATTCTCTTCTTTCCTCATAGACATGTACCAAACTGGTATCTGACACCCTCTAGCGAAATAGATAGCCGTAGGCTGAATTACCTGATTTTGCGCTGATCGGTCGCACGCTACTTATTTGACTGCGGCTTATTTGACTGCGGCTTACTTGGCCTCAACAATAAGCGAATCAAAAAAGATATTTTTACGCATACTCAAGTAAAGATCCAACCGAGTTGAAAGCCTAGCCCCGAAACGCATTGCCAGGAAATCCTTGAGCACATCTGGCGGATCTGGTGGAGCAATAAATCGACTGAACATTGGTTTTAGCAGCTCTTCGCAGCCGTTCTTCCAGAGCTTGTGCTGATTCCCCGAGAGGCCAACATCCACAACAGAAATGCACTTTAATTCTGAGGCTTCCAGATGAGAACTCAGCTTAAAGGCGATTTTATCCTCTTCTGGTAATGGATAACCCTGGGAGTTTCGAGGCTTGTTAGTGTCGTATAGCCATATTTTCAAAGATTCAAAACTGTACTGTGACAAAGTTCGGTTTGCTTTGAATAGGCCTTTAGCAACACAGTCATTCAAAAAATTTTCAGAGTTTTCGCTAACTCGATATTCACCACCTTCCAAACGCTCAGCAGGGACACCCAAAAAGTCAATTCTCTTTAGGTTATCTTCCTCTATCTGAGAGTCAAAAGCTATCGGTAAGTAAGCTTCTTCAACCATGGCACAACCCATATAGCAACCAGTTAACTTACGTTCTTTTCTCTTACAGCATCTAGATTCAATGGCCAGCCAACATACTTGTTTTCATAACTTACTTATGCAGGACAAAGGCGTATATTTTTGAGCTGCTCAAATAGTTAAAAGCTAGTTAGAAACGGCCAAAGAAATAGAATCAACGCTGTTATTTGTAAGCTGTTTTATATGGTAGATTTACTCAGATTCCCAAAGCAAATCCATACTCAACTGCGCGAAAAGCCTGTAGGATAAGGGAAATATAAGATCTTACTTTTTTTGATTTGGGAACTTCCCGAAGTTGCAGACAAAAGCGTTTAAGTTGGTTGCATGCCGAGACTGAGTACCAGCCCCAGAGTCAGAGCACGTATTCGTATTCTGCTAAAAAAAATACTGGAGTATTCTGACCTAGGCTTTTCGAGTCAGGTTTATCCTTCCACGCTATTCGAGTACCGTTGGGTAGATGAGGTAACGTCGTCGCCCAAGCTAGTTGTAAAAACAAAGCTGAGCTTCTTAGCAGATCTCATTGCCAGCGAGTCGGCCACTGATGTATCAAAAGACCACATTCGTGAGGTTTTACTGGTTCTACAAAAAAAGCTAGACATTCTAGAGGACAACCGTATCAAGACCCAGGGGTCTGACGTCTGGGATTTTACGCTAAAGCTATGGGATACCGCTCCAGATAAAAATCTCAGTAAGTTTGACCAAGCTTGGACACAATATAAAGCGACGCAAGGACGCAGCACATCTGCGTTAACGCCTTCTTTGAGTCATAAGCTGATCCAGAGTGCGCAAAAGGCGAAAACCAGCCTTCTGCATAATTTGACGCTGCGTCCAGACAGCTATTTTATTGATACTCAGGGCATTTTGTCTGAGTTATTTTTGGCGCTATCGCGGCCCTACACCGACGACATCATCAGTATTGTGGGCCCTGGCGGTATAGGAAAAACAACGCTCGCCTTAGAGGTTGCCTATCAATCCCTGGCCGCTGCAGAGCAGCCAGCTAGTCGGCCATCTAGCGTGCCTAAGTTTGAGGTGATTGTATTTGCTTCAGCTCAGTCGCAAGAATTTTTGGGACCTCATCTTTCGGAGCGATGGCAAGCAGATCGCACGCTAAAAGATATTATTCGAGAAGTTTTGCGCACGGTAGATTACGCAGATGGGATGCCGTTTGAGCTAGATGCGCAAATTGAGTATGTGCACAATATTCTTAAGAATTATCGAACGCTACTGATTCTCGATAATTTGGAAACGACTGAAAGTCCCCGGCGATTGCTGGCTTTTGTGCGATCGCTCCCAAACTCAGTCAAAGTCATCCTCACCAGCCGCACCCGCTTCGGCGTCGGTAGAACAATATCGTTAGATTATCTACCGGCAAAATCAGGCTTTTCGCTAATTGAGCATCAGGCAAAGAAAAAGCTAGTAGCATTAGCGCGATCGCAAACCCAAGAAATCTACAACCTCAGCGGCGGCCTTCCCCTAGCAATGGCGTACAGCGTCGGCCACCTTGCCGTCTACAACAAGCTTCCCGAGTTAGGCATAGCTAGCAGCGATTCTCAGCAACCTAGCGAAATGGCCCGCTACTGCGTAGAAGCATCACTCAAGCAGCTGCAAGATAAGTCTGCTTATCAGTTACTGATGGCCGCAACCTTATTTACTGAGAAGTTTTCCGCCCAAGCAGCTAATTATGTTGCTGGCTTATCACAAAAAACTAAAGGTCACAGTCAGGAACTATCCAGCCTTTACCGCCTTTCGCTCGTCAACAAACTCGACTCAAACTACTACTCACTCCACTCACTCACTCAAGAATTCACTCAATCCAAGTTCAATAAAAACATCGCCTTCAAGCAAGCTGCCCAAAAGCGATGGATTGAGTGGTATAAGAAACTCGTTGCCCCCTTTGCTGACGACTGGCAAGAATGGCACGATTACAGTGATCTAGATCCAGAATGGAATAACGTTCGGGCTCTAGTGAACTGGTGCATTGAAACAGAAGAATACGAGTCAATTCAAATAATATGGGATGGATTACAAGAGTACACTCTAGAAAGAGGCTACTGGACAGAGCGCCAATCTTGGATGGATGAGCTAATAAGAATGGCTCAAGCACGAAAAGATATCGCTGGATTAGCAAAAGCGATGTTCTTCAAAGGACAAACCTTGTTACATTTAGAGGAAACAGATACAAAGGGGGAGGCCTTCCAATTACTTTGTGATGCTTGGGATCTCTGTCCTCAGTCTTCTGCAACGATCAAATTTGGTCTCTTATCTTATCTTGCAGCATCTTGTTTGAGACGTAATCAGCTTGACGAGGCCCAAATCTGGTTAAGAAAAAATTCTGAACTTAGAAGTAGTACTCAATTCGGCATAGAGAAACGAGAATGCATAGTGAATTACTACAATGGGGAAATAGCTCTGCGGCGAGAAGATTATAATGCCGCAGAAAACTCTTACCGCAAAGCGTTGGACCTAGCAAAAGCAACACACTGGCAGAAGATGATTGCCTACTCAAAAGGATGGCTTGGACTGGTTCTCATGTATAAATATGAACTTGAAAAAGCTGAAGAGTTACTGCAGTTTACAGTGGCAATGGCAAAGCACCATCAAGATAGGCGTCTGATTGCAAAAAAATATCACGACTTAGCTCTGTTGGCAGAGAAAAAAGAACAAATAGAGTCTTTCTGCAATTACGCAACGCTAGCTAAGAAGGAGTTTAAAAAGCTAGGGATGACAGCAGCAGAAACTCAAATGAAACGATGGTTACAAGACAATTGTTCCAGTTGATTACATACTGCGGTTCGTCTTATGGCCTACCGCTACAAATAAACCAAACCCTGCCCATGCGGAAGGATCATCCAGCAACACTTGAATATCTGGGCGACACTTCTCTTGTAGTGCTGCTAATTTATTTTCTTCTGACTGATATGATCCACCAAAAGCTAGCATTCCGAAGAAGTGAGCCATACCTAATCGGTTGCTATCCACTAGGGTTACTTTTGTCTCAACGGATTCAAACCCGGCTGAAGTCAGGTAGTAGCTCAGTTTTCTTCCTACCCATGGATCACCGCCCTGGGAAAGTTGCTTTTGAATAATAGCCTTATCCAGTTCCATTGAACTCTTTGGTTCTGGGTAAAGACTAGACCAACTTTTATCAACATCTAAGATGAACAGTTTTCCTCCAGGTTTCAAGACACGTAAAGCACTGGCCAGCGCCTGCAAAGGAGCATCTAAGTGCTGAAACAATAGCCGAGCGTAGACAATATCAAAACTGTTATCAGGGAAAGGGAGATTATAGACGCTACCCTGCTGAAAGTCAACGTTTTTCTGAGTACGCTGGCTACTCTCGGCGTATGCAAGCAAGCCCTTGTCTATAAGAGTTTTGCTGATATCTATTCCTACAGCTCGTGCCGGATATACCTGTTTCGCGAGCTCGCGTGTAATCACGCCAGAACCACAGCCCAAATCCAACACTTTCTGACCAGTGATAATTCCCATGCCAGGCCAAAGCTGACGCTCTGTATCAAGCAATGTAGAAGCTTGTCTATATAACCTTTCAAATTCTTGAACTTGCGTTTTCTCTCCAAAACTGTCGTAACAATAGGAACCACTTTTAACAGTCATATCTGCCTTGTATCTCCAGTAAAGAGAGGGATGAGTTTTTTCATCCCTCTAGCTGTTAATCGTCCATATACCAAAGCTCACTCAGAAGCATTAGTATGAGTCTCTAGCTCAGTGAATTTTCGAAATTCTTCAAGGAGATAGAAACTGAAGGCCGTTGTGCTGCATTGATATCCTGCTTAATCCACATGAAGCAAGAAGCACTCTCTGAAGATGCAATCCACATAAAGCAAGAGCCAGCGTTGTTGTTTGTAGCTGTATTTTTCATTTTTCTCCTTTCATAGGCCGGTAGAGGAAGTTTTGCCTATGCCCAGAATTTATCTGCAAATCATCATTGCAATCAAGGAAGGTTGAAGAAGCGTGTAGCCCTTACCACAGGGGTCTTTTAACATAAGGAGAGAATGATTAACTTCAGGAATTCCTGAAGTCAATCAAAGAAACTGTTACCTTAATTGAGTGCTCTTGCTACGGAAAAAGCGCCTTTTCGTTCTGGACTTTTTTCTTTTTGGTGCCAATAGAATGCCTCAGCTCAACAAAAGTGAAACGGTGCGTCAGCGACTGCGCCATTTATTGCAGCGACTCGTTGACTTTGCCAATCATGAGCTCACGGACTGTGATCACCTTGAAAATAAAATTCGCATTCGCTGGATAGGTCTAGAGACCTCATCGCCGAAGTTAATTGTAAAAACCGAGATTCGCTTTCTAGCCGCTTTGGTTTCACAGACCGTAGATGCCAAAACCAAGGAGCATCTAAAGCAAGACTTGCGAACGCTGAAGGACTTTTTAGGCCGGCTGGAAGATAACCGCGATCGCACACAAGGCACCGGGCTCTGGCACTTCACCCTCAAGCTCTGGCACCGCTCCAGCGAAAAAAACCTCATCGCCTTCGACGAACTATGGCATCAGCGCAAAGCCTCCGCACCCAAGCCAGCCATAAAAAAAGCATCACCGCTCACTGCACCTACCCCCGTTCCCACAACACCAAACCCCTCATCAACGGCTAACACACCGCTATCTGCCACACCCCAAACGCCTGCTACAAACTTGCCCTTGCAGCACAATTTACCCGCTAGAGACTACGGCTCTTTTATCGGTCGTGCGCAAACACTGGCACAGCTAGCGACATTTCTAAAGGCAGCCCACCCTGTCTCGCGCATTAGCCTGACTGGCATCGGCGGCATCGGTAAAACAGCCCTTTCTTTAGAAGCCGCCCACCGTTGCTTAAGCCAGCGAAAGACCGCTTCAGAGACTGCTCCAGATGGCGAAAATATCAATACTTTCTCTACGCTCATTTTCGTCTCGGCCAAAGCACAACGACTGACACCACAAGGCATTTTGCCTAGCTATCGTTACAGCCGTACGCTGCAAGATATCTTCCGTGCGATCGCTCAAACCCTAAAGCGCCCAGACCTCCTCGCTGGCGACTTTGAGCATCAGCTAGAAAACACCTACGAAATGCTCTCCTGGCAACGCACTCTACTCATTCTCGACAACCTAGAAGCCCTATCTCCTGAAGACCAACAGGCCGCATTGTCCTTTCTATACGAACTCCCAACCACCGTAAAAGCCATCGTCACCAGTCGCACTCATCTCACGATGGATGCGGTCATTCCACTGCAAGCTCTCAGCGAACCAGAGGGCCTACAGTTTATTCGGCATCAGGCATCGCTGAAGGCGATCGCACTCAACGAACCAGACTCTCGTCGCCTCTACACATACACAGGCGGCGTACCAGCCGCTGCCGTATACGCACTCGGACAAATAGCCGCAGGCTACCCAGTACCAACAGTGCTGCCAAAGCTCACACGACAAGCCAGCGACTACTGCCGCTACTACCTAGAGAGCACCGTTGAATCACTCAAGGGCCAGCCAGCCTACACGGTGCTGACGGCACTATCACTATTTCCAGAATTCGCGCCAGTCTCAGCCATTGTCTACATTGCTCAGCTAACAGAAGACACATCGATAGAAAGTTTGGCCAAGCTTCAACAGCTTGCATTAGTCACCCCCGCGACCGCTGAAGGGGAAAAGTCTCTCTCTATGCTGCCGCTAACCCGCGAGTATATGCTCACACAGCTCTCGACAGATTCAGAAAACACAATCAGAGAACGGTGGCTCACCTGGCATCAGGAATGGTTACATAGCTATCGTCAGTTGA
Source organism: Phormidesmis sp. (assembly GCA_050042985.1). Taxonomy (GTDB): domain Bacteria; phylum Cyanobacteriota; class Cyanobacteriia; order Phormidesmidales; family Phormidesmidaceae; genus Phormidesmis. The sequence continues at coordinate 21,169 of JBHJIY010000123.1, forward strand.
ATTGGAGAGAATGGCACGATTACTCGTCTATCGATCTTTTTTGGGGAAATTTGCAAGCAGTTGTGGAATGGTGCATCGCTACCGATCGAGACGAAGCGTTCGAGCAATTGTGGGACGGGCTGCGAGGCTACACGCACTTGCGTGGGTATTGGAACGAGCGATTAGGCTGGCTAACTTGGTGGCTGACAATCGCACAGCAAAAAAAAGACGCCCTCACAACCATGAAAGCCCTACGAGACATCGGCTGGACCCTAACACTCATAGGCCAGCCTCAGCAGCTAGACACCGCAGCTCATCACTTTTCACAGGCTTGGGGCTACCGCCACGCAGCTGACACCGCCTTTCAGCTCAACCTAGCAATCGACTTTGCTATCTTGTACTTGTTTCAAAATCAGCTCGCCAAGGTGCAGCCCTGGCTGACAACAGCTGACTCTCTTTTGGCCGAAGCAACCCTAACACCCGAGGAAAAAGCGCAGCAGCAAATGCGGCTGGACTACTACACCGCTCAGCTGCACTATCGCCAGGGCCACTATTCCCAGGCACAGTCTTTGTATCAGGCACTGCTCACCCGCGTAACAAAAAAAGAGCAGCAGCAGGCAAAAGTCTACATCCTCAATTGGCTGGTAGATATTGCCCTACAGCAGTCGGATTTAGAATCAGCAGAAAATCTCTTAGCCCAAAGCTGGCCAATCATTGAGCGCAAACAAGACAAGCGATCGCACGCCTTCCACCTGCGCTCCAAAGCCCAGCTAGAAAATCTCCGGGGCAACCCTACCGATTTCCAACACTGGAGCCAGCAGGCCAAAGCCTGCTTCGAGAACCTGGGCATGCAACCACAGGTTCAAGAAATGCAGGCTTGGCTAGCAGACGCTCAAAAATGACAGAACTGCACAACAGCAAAATTTACAGCACACCACAGGCAGCCGCTGGCAACAGCCCCCGACTCAACCTTGTTTCACCAAAGTACTGACCAAACAAAGTTTGAGTTGTCGCAAAGGCAGCTTCAGTATCAATCGATTCGGTATCAGTCGAAGCATGCGCCTGCTTCAGTTCGGCTACATGCGCATGATGAATCACGCGTCCGCAAAGCGTTTGACACGTTTGCATATACTGCGCGGTGCTTTGCAAAATATCAGCCTCCCAAACGCAATCAATTTCCTGCGTTGGTACCAAATGCACACCAGCATTCAGCGAAGCAACATACAAAAACATGACGTATTCATCGACAGCCTTGCTGGCTTTGCCCTGAGGCCAACGGTGTTGTTTCATCAGCGCTGCTGTCAGATTTGTTCTGCGATCGCCTCGAAAGACATCACAGAGAGATTGGTAAGAATTATTCACGGCGTTCTCCTGATTTTAGTGAAGAGAAGCGCACTGGCCAGTTGCTTCATACTCTCTAGAATCAAGGATTTTGCCAGGGAGAATCACCTCAGTTTCCACCCCAGTTTTCACCCCAGTGTTATTGCATCGAGATTGTTTTTAGATGCAGTTTTTTAGACGCAGTTTTTTAGATACAGTTCAGCTATCCCTTGGCGTTTGCAGAAGATTTTCCCTTGGCGTTTGCAGGAGATTTTCCCTTGGCGTTTGTAGGAGATTTGCCAAAGTGTTCCTCCATCAGCTGCTGCGTCTCAGAAAACGCATCGTTTAGCTCAGCCCTTTCCGCCTCATCTTTCAGCCCGAAGTAGGGCCAGTGATCCATAAACTTGCCAAATAGTATGTCGCAATCTTCACGATATTTTGCCGTATCAAGAATATGCGTATGCCACACCTCATCAACTTCTCTAGAAGGCACAACTCTATGACCTGGGTAATGCTTTGAAAGAAACAAAAATCGACGATACTGCTCTACCGCTTGAGTCACACGGGCCAAGTCCCAAGGTTCACCTTCGTCTGGATGCATAAGCTTATAAGCAATAGGGCCAAAGTCTACAGAACTAAGCTTGGCAACAAAATCACGATCTGGCTTGGCAAGCGTTTGCTGCGTAGGGGATGGCTGCATGAAAAATCTCCTAATGTCTTGAGAGCACCTACGACATATACAAAAGAGTCTTTCACCGAAGCAAACCAACCAATAAGCAATCCAATCCCCCCTCCCTTGGCGTTAGCCTGTCCGCAGGACATAGGGGGCTAGGGGGATCCCTCAATGTCTCAACTTCAAAGGATCCCCCTCGGTCACCCCTATGTCCTATGGACAGGTGATGCCAAGAGAAGGAGGAGGTTCGATGTGGCATGGAATATTGACTGAGCTTAGGGAATTCCCGAACTTTTTCTGAGGTTCGCAGCATCCGGGCTTAAGCCAAAATTCTGCCGGCAGCGCCACCTACTGAAGCGGGTAAACCAAGGACAATAACGCTGCTGAGCCATTCTTGCCAGGGGTCGTTGCCCGTGAGCTGCTGAAAGAACACCAGCATTAGCGTAGAAGCAACAAGCACCACAATGTAAGCCAGCAGCGTTTCGGTAACAGGGCTCAGCAATAGCCCTCGCTGCGCCCGCTCAAATCGGTCGGTGAAGCCCGAGGCAAATACAATAATGTACGAAATTAGCAGGGAAGCCGCCATCACCAAAATTAGCCAGAGCGGCGGCAGGTCAGCAGCAATCAGCGCAATCTCTTCGGTAGGCGCAATGCTAAAGGCAATAACAATCGCGCCGATGAGCGTAGCATCAATGTCAACGAGAGTATCGCCCAGAGCACGGCTGATACTGTTGCCTAAGCTGACGGCCACCGCAGGAAGCGTAGACGACTCGGCCAATGATTCGGCCAATGACTCGGCCAGTGACTCGGCAGAAGAGTCAGCCGATAAGCCGACAAAAGAACTGGTTTCTAGCGTGCGGCGTTCGTCTGAGCGACGGCGGGTGAGTGTGGAGCGAGCAAGCGTAACCCCCAAGGAAAAAGGCACGCCCTCAAAAATGAGCTTGCCAAGGGCTTCTGAAAGAGGGGTTTCGAGGGTGATACGGCGAAGGAGAATAAGTGCGATCGCGGCGCAAATAATCCCAATCCCCAACGCCTCAATACTTTCTAATACGGTTTCAATCGGGTTAATAGTGAGCGATCGCCGAAAGCCTTCAATCTGCGTGAGCAGCAGCACAACAATAAAGGTAGCCGCCTGCACACCCAGCAGCCTCAGTGCATTTGTCGACGAGCCAATTGCCCACACTTCCACGGTATACAGCAATGGGATGCCAAACAAAAAGCTGCCCGCCGCACCGCGTAAAATCGCCTGAAGCTCTGCTTTCCACATGGCAGGTGCCACACACCGACGCAGCGCTTTAGAAAAGTAGTTCAATGTTTGGTCGTAGGGTTGCTAGTGGATGTATCAGACTCTTTTTAGTTCTAGAGATCTATGTTCTAGAGATCTGTGTTCTAGAGATTGGCATAGATAAGTTTATGATCTATCCCTGTTGTAGGGTAAACGACTTGAGTATATTTTGAAGGTGACTGGCAAGGAACGTCGAAACCGTGTAGCTTGTAGGACACTTTCCCTATATTTACGATTGACGAGCAACAGTTTGTCAGCAGGGTGTTGGTATTAACCACTTTGGGGGTAGGTTAAGGCCACTGATAGGACAAGTTCTATTGATGGCTTTGGTATGGCTGGCATTTTTGAGTGCATCAAAGGCATGGCACATCAGCGACATCACGCTTAATCGGGGGATCAACATGGCAACTGCACATCCCAATTCACTTCCTAATCCACGTCCCAACCAGCGTCGCCCGATGAAACAGCAAGCGAAGCAGCAGAGGAAAGCGCAAAAGCCTTTTACCTATCGAGCAACCACGTGGATTACCGTAGGCTTTACCAGCTGGGTACTTGCAGCTTGCACCCCTACAAGCCTAGTAGAGCAAGGGCTAGAAAGAGAGCTACCAAAGTACGTCGGCCCAGCTGAAAGCTACGACGTAGACATCAAGGGGCTAGATGTTAACGCGGGTAGTGCAGATATCGTCACTGCCGTGGGCGAGCGGGTTCGCCCAGAAGGCGCGCCTGTCATCGACCGACTGGCCCTCGATTTAAGCGGAGTGATTTACGACAAATCTGCTGAACGCCTGACCCAGGTAAACGATGCGCGCCTGAGCGCTGTTATCAAAACGCCTGATCTAGCTGATTTTTTGGAAGCTTATCGCAATGTCAACGAGGCCGAAGTTATTCTGCGATCGCCCAACGAAGCCACCTTGCGCATTCGCCCGCAGCTCGGTGACTATTCTGTGCCACCCGGCATCACGGTAGATGTAACAGGTGGGCTAGTTGGCGAAGGCACTCAGCTACGTTTTGAGGTAAGTGAAGTCAGTGCAGCAGGGATTGATATTAGTGCGATCGCAGCCCAGCGCCTTTCCGATGCCGTCAACCCACTCGCCGACCTAAAGAACTTACCCATTCAGGTCGACATCACTTCCGTTATCGTCGCAGGTGAAACAATCGGCCTAGAAGTCGTTGGCGACCCCAGCAGCTTTTCAATGAGATAAGCGTAGGAAATAAGCCTAGGAGATGAGCGCAGCCAAAAATCGCCCCTGTGACACTGCTCTTTGCCTTCTGCTCTTTGCCTTCTGCTCTATGCCTTTTGCTCTATGCCTTTTGCTCTATGCCTTCTGCTCTTTGCCTTCTGCTCTTTGCCTTCTCTCTATGCCTCTGGCAAACTTGTCTGATTGCCCTCTAGCAAGTAGTGTCCAAACATGGTGCTCAGGAAAGAGAGCGCAATCGGGCCGACGATAAAGCCAACAATGCCACGCACTTCAAAGCCGGGTACCAGCACGGACGCCAGCCAGAAGCAAAAACCATTCACCACCAAAGAGAAAAGACCAAAGGTCACCAGCGTCAGGGGTAGCGAAAGCAGCTTAATCACTGGGCGAATAATCGCATTGACTACCCCAATAGAAACAGCTGCAAGTACTGAAGCCGTTACAGTATCGAGATAGACACCCGGCAGCAACCAGTCAAGAATCAAAAGGCTAAAAGCCGTGATGAGCGCGGGAATAACTATTCCAAGCATGGTTAAACCTATTTTTAAGAACCACTGCACAGAGCATGTCCCAAAACAGCAGTAACCTGCATCTTTACAAGGATAGATTTTGCGGGATGTCTCAGTATCAACGACCCTTTCCGCTCATCCTCAAAGCCCAAAAGCACCAGGAGGCGCACTCAATAGCGTCTCCGCCGTGCGGTAATACGTCGCCCAATAGTAAGTCTCCGGACGAGTTCGCCACTCATCGCGGTCGACCCTAAGCGCCAAAATAGGCACTGTAATGCCCTCACTCTCCACCACCACATTCACCGACACATTTGTCGTCAGCAAGTCTTGATCAAAGCTCCGCTGAGCACCCGCACGAGCGGCCATTTCAGCTCTGCGAAGCAGCGTATCGTAAGTTTCGCCGGTTTCCCTGGCCAAAAACAGATCCAGGCGAGAGGTATACGCCTGAGAAGCTTGAGGTGCAATCAGCGATTCAGTCAGCCAAATGCCGGTACCGCCAAGAATAGCAGCCAAGCCTGCTGACAGCAGAGAACGCTGCCAGGCGCTCGGTCTGCGCCGTTTGCGAATACCAGGCGAACGCTGAATATGCTCCGAAACAGGTCCTGAAGCAGGCCACTGAGAACGAGTAGGATAGCGAGTTGACCACATGCGATTAAATTCAAAAGATAAGTTTTAGGATGCTTTGAGGCGCGCAGTTGCCTCGGTTCTTAAATAGTTTGCTTTACCTAACAAGTTTCCCAGTTTAGAAGATCTCCCTACACTTTTTTAAAAACTCTGCTGCACAAGCGCTAGGGTTGTGATACTTTCTGGGGACAGATAAATATAGTTCGCTTACAACCTGTTTTTCTCCTCTACTAATTTAGGAATAACTGAAGGGCTCACTCAGCCACAGCATATACCTAATTTTCTTAATATGAGGAAAGGACTAGGCAGGTTCATCAAGCTGGCTAGCTATGTCTAAACGCTATAAGTTTTGGAGACGTCACATGGCTAACTACTGGGCCATCACTATTGGAATCAACCAATACCGGCATTTGCAGCCGCTGATGCACGCCCAAAACGACGCGCTGTTCATGCATCGCTTTTTCACAGAGACTGCTGGCGTCCCAGCCGATCACTGCGTTTTGCTCAGCGACCTAGCAACGTCTGTAGGCCATCAGGTGGTTTATCCCGACAAGCCTGCTCTATCCGAGTGGGTGCAGACCATCACTCAGCAGGTTAATGCCGATGACGTTCTTTGGTTTTTCTTTAGCGGCTATGGCGTTCAGCTAGACGGCAACGATTATTTGATGCCCATTGACGGCGATCCAGGCCAAATCAAAGAAACAGGCCTAGCCGCTGCCGATTTGATTGAAACGTTAGCTCAGCTGCCCACCGACAAAACACTGCTGGTGCTCGATATCAACCGCTCACAGGGGTCTTTCTCGGGTCAGGCTATCGGTCGCCAGTTCATTTCACTAGCAGAGTCAAATGCCATCCCCCTGCTACTCTCCTGTCAGCCCGAGCAGTATTCGCACGAAACGTTTGGGGTGAAGCACGGTCTATTCACAGCAGCCCTGCTAGAGGCCCTACGGCAAAAGTGCTTGACGCTAGGCGATATCAACGAATACGTCGGCAAGCACCTGCCTGCACTCTGCGACGCTTACTGGCGACCAATTCAAAACCCAGTGGCCCTACTAGGTAATACCCAAAGCACAGCTGTCGTCATTCCTAAGAACCAGCAAGTGGCCGACGTCGTCTCTGAGGCGGTAATGCCAGTAGGCGTAGGTGCCTCTTCAACCGCTGCTGACTCAACTGCTGCTGACTCAACCGCTGCTGACTCGTCAACTGTATTGGCCGGTGCGGGAGGAACATTATTAGCGACAGCCGTAACGGCAGAGGCTGGCCAGATAGGGGGCGACAGCCAAGCGAACAGCAAGCGACCCGTTGGAGAGAACGGCTATGACAACTCCGACAGTGACACCAATGGCAGCCTGGCCAACGACTCCGCACTGGCGGTCACGCCGCCTAGCACAATCGTTCCCGTCTCTAAAGAATCGTCCGACGCCGCTGTAAGTGGCGCGAAGCTAAGAAACTGGGGCCTCGCTGCACTGGCACTGTTGATGGTGGGCGTACTGCTAAAGCAGCCCTTTGTCAGAACCGCATGGATAGGGCTCACAGATAGAATTGCCTCCCTGGCCGACAGCCCAGAAGGCGAAAATGTCGAACCGAGCGACGCCAATGTAAACGATGCTGATGTAGCAGGAGAATCCATAGAAGCGCCTGTAGCAGTCGAAGCAGAAACTAACACCGATACTGCTGATGTTGGCACGACTGAACCTGACGCCGCTGATGATGATGATGCAAACATCGCAACACAAGACGCCGAAACGCCGACAGACGAAGCGGAAGAGACGTCAGATGCCGATGTAGAAGACGAGACAACAGCAGCAGAAACACCAGTAGACGAAACACCAGCAGCAGCGACGAATACAACTGATGAAGCGGCCGACAGTACACCCTCGGCGCAGGCGCAAGCTTTATTGGCCAAGGCCAATCAGTCTCTATCACAGCGTCAGTATTCAGAGGCATTGATCACGCTGCAACAGGTGCCCAAAAGCGAGCGAGACAGCGCCTTTGTATCGGTCCTCACCCAAGCCAGAGCAGGCGCAGCAGAAGCACAGCAGTACAATGCATCTGTCTTGACCGATGCTCGAACCTCCATTCAACCAACGCAGGCATCACAGTTTAGCGATGCGATCTCCAAAGCCAGACTCATCCGCCCCGGCGAACCTTACTACGAAGAAGCACAGGAGGACATCCGCAGCTGGAGCCAGATTATCTTGGACATTGCTGAAGGTAGAGCCACTAGCGGCAACCTAAACGGGGCGATCGCAGCAGCCAACGTCATGCCCTACGACAACAGCGAGTTTCATCAAAAAGCGCAAAACCGCATCGTATTTTGGCAAGAGCGCCAAAACAGTCGCGATATTATCGTCGCCGCGCAGGCTATTCCTCGTTCAGGGCAAGCCAGCACCTATCAAAAAGGCATCGTCAAGCTGCGTGAGGTACCCATTGAGCATCCTGAATACGAAACCGCGCAGCGCCTAGCAGACAAATGGAGTGAGCGCATTTTTAGCATCGCTCAGGCCAGAGCCGCTCAGGGCCGCCGTGGTGCTGCGATTCAAGCTGCCGTACTCGTACCAGCTGGCACAACCTCCTACGAACCTACCCAGCAAGCCATCAAGCGCTGGCAAAGCGAGGAGTAGTTAATGCGATCGCTACAGACTTGAGCGCACACTCGTGAGCTGGTCTACAGCCTGCTTGAGCTTCGCATCTACTGCCTCTTTTTGGTCGAGCAGCTGTTTGAACTTTTGATAGCGGGCGATCGCAATACTCACCACACCCATTTGCTCAGGCGGGCAAGGCTGCGATCGCACTTGTCCATTTTCATCCAAGCGACACAGCCGATACGCCGTCCCCTGGTTATGGCTAACGACTTTAGCGGCTGAGTCAGGCAGCGCAGACGAACTGTCCAACGAATCGATGTACTGCAATAGAGCATCGGTATCGCCATGACGAAGCAGCGTAGCGTCAGGCCCCTGATCTGCACTAGAAATCTCGGCAGAAGATTCTAGCCAGCCTTCTACCATGGGACCTTGGGCGTGCAGCGTGTGGAGCGCCTGCACAAGTTGTCTAAGCTGATCTTGCCATTGCAAAATCCTCGACTGAATATCGTTAAGCAAACTCAGTGCCAGAGCAGGATTGACCTCGTGACGCTGGCTCACAAAAGCCTCAGATCGAACCGGCGGTAGCATCACCGTGCCGGGTAATTGCGTCATTGTATCAATACCGACAGTTACATCAGAAAAAGGTGAAGAAACCATGGCGGAGGAATATAGTAATTCGTTGCGATTGATCAGCAATCACAAAGGAACAATAGTTTCACATCATAAAATGCTTTTAGCCCGTTGAAAATGAACAAAAAAAGCAGCTTACGCTTTTGTAAGCAGTTATACATAAGCTTAAAAGTTCTACAGGTCACCATCAACCTAAAAAAGGCCTTAGAAAAGCCCAAAAAAGCTAATATCTTCCAAGTACGGGCATGCTGTCAGCCATAGGGAGCCCTATCCAATCCGGCAAATGACAAGGCCGATTCCTGCGAAGGCCTTTTTACCCGTAATCTCACCGGAATTTGCCGTATTCTCAAAGGACAAAAGTCACACGGTTTGCCCAGGATCTAGCTCTATTTGCTAAGATCCAGGCATAGTCTGCATCTATCTTTCAAAACACCTATCAAGCACCAACTCACAAAAACTAACCTAGAGAACCCAAACCAAAAAAATCGGCTTTCTACTATGGCTAAACCTGCTTTTATAAGATATCTCCCCGCTCGGCTCAAGCCCTTGGGAAAACCTGCTGTGTGGGTGCCGCTTACCGTAGTTGCCTTACTAGGGACCTTTACTTGGGAGTATTACCACAATCCCGATTGGTTTAGCCGCGACCCTATTACTAGCCTCACCCCCAACTCTCAGCTCACACCAGAAGAAGAAGCGCGGCTATCAGAAATCGATACATTAGACGTTTTACTCAACGGCTCGCGTGCACCTGAAGGCACAGCGCCCGTTACCAGCCAGATCAATCCAGACGCGCCCAATGCAGGCAACAGCGCGGCTGACGCCGACTCAGGCATAGACCTGAACGCCTACCCCATTCCAGGCGCGGCTAGCACCACAACGACCCTCACACCTGGCCAACCCTCCGTCTTCTCAGATCCCAACCGGCCAGCAGCTAGCACCACTGCCGGGAACAGCGGCTCCAGCTTCAACTTTGGAGACGGGTTAGTCAACACCACTACACCCGCCGCAGGCAACAACGCCCTAGCAGACGCCCTCAACAGGCGCGAAGCTGCCCGCAATGCTATTGAGCAACCTTCTGGCACCAGCGGAGCCACCCCAATAGGCAGGCAGCCAGGAAGTCTTGGCAATGATTCGGCAGCGGTAGAAGCGCTCCCCTCTGCGAATACAGTCCCTGGATCGTTTATTCGTACCACACCAGAAATGTCACCCCCCGTTGGCACAACCGGCTATCAAGTGCCCGCAACTTCCAGCCTGCCAACGTTCAACGTAGCCCCACAACAGCCCACCAGAAGCCCTTACACGCCCCCATCAAACACGAATCAGTTTGCTGTACCGGCAGCGCCCAGTAGTCCAGCCGTTCCTGCACCTGCGTCAGTAGCCGCACCTGCGATTGGAACCCAAAGCAGCCCGGCATCGTCCAGCCTCTATACCCAGCCATCATCCGTCCAACCAGACCAAGGACCTGCAATCAATCCGAGGCGCTAGTTCCGAGGCGTTAGTTCCGAGGCGTTAGTGTAGCGCCTAGTCGCTTCGTCAGCGCTAACCTCACAAAAAGATCATCAAATCGCGGCAGGCAGCACTATATAGTTTTTACAGGGACGCTTCACATAAGGACGTCAAATAGCCGACTTTATTAACCGACTTTACACAGGGCGGATTTGGTTAGAGTTGCATCTTTGATCGACTTGACTAAGTAACCAAAGCTACTGAGTACCAAAAGCTTTAGTCCTCAGCATCATTTATTTACTCCGGCCAAAGTATTTGGTTTGCACAATCGCAGAATGCAAAAGATTCTCATCGTTGACGACGATAGTACGCTCAGAGCAGCGCTCACTCGCTATCTTCAGGATCGCGGCTTCATAGTTCGCAACGCTATCTCAGGCTTAGAAGGCTTCAACAGTTTTATTAAAGAGATCCCGGACTTAATCGTTTCAGATGTAGTCATGCCTGAAATGAACGGCTTTGAACTCTGCACAAAAGTGCGAGCGACAGAAGCCGGTCAGCTGATTCCATTTATTTTTTTATCTGGACGCTGCGATTTAGAAGATCGCATCCAGGGCCATACTATTGGAGCCGATGACTACCTCGTTAAACCCTTTCACCCGCGTGAGCTGATCGCCAAAATAGAAGCGCAGCTCGCTCGCGCTAGCCGCATCCACGCCGAAATTGAACGGGCACTGCAGCAGCCCAGCACCGAAACCCCGCAAAATCAGGCCCCGTTACCGCTAACACCCGCCGAAGAAAAAGTGTTTTGGGAAGTGATTCAAGGCTACACCAACAAAAAAATAGGCGATCGCCTATTCATCAGCCCGCGTACAGTGCAAACCCACCTCAGCAATATTTTGAGTAAGCTTTCGGTCGAAAACCGCTCACAGCTCATTCGCTATGCCTTCGAAAATGGCTACATGCCCCCACAGGGGTCTAGCCAAGAGCCCCGGTAGCTAACCCTACTCCCTTGCGAGAACGCGCCGCGAGCGGCTACGCTCAGAGGTCTGATAGCCGTTGTTATGGCCTTGTCAAAAGCAAGCGTACTGGTGGCTGAGCGTAGCCGCTCGCGCAGCGTAGCCGCAGGCGTTAGTCCGTTAGCTGAGGATCACCGAAGTCCTATATCATTGACGAGCAAGTAAAAACACTGGGTTTTGTGCACACCGTATTTTATTCATAGGCGCTTTTGTCAGCCGCTTTTGTTTTCGTAACGTATGTCTTCCAACGCTATTGATTCGACCAACCTCAATGCACTGATTGCCACCCTCTCCACAAGCAATCTCAAAAAACAGCTCCAGGCTATTAGTGACCTGTCTGCGATGGGCGACGCTGGCGAGCAGGCGATGGTCGACTTTGTCCGCACAGGGCTGCAAGGTGAGCCCACGGCAGCCCACGGTAGCGCCTATCAATACCTTTATAAGGCAACCTCAAGGGCCGCAAAGGCATTTGTGACAGAGGAAGCTTCATCGGGCCTCGTGCCCCTCAAATCTGAGCAAGATATCGACTACAGCGACTTGCAGCAGTCGCTCATCGAGCGCAACTACCAAGTAGCCGACAAGCTCACCATGCAAAAGCTGTGCGAACTCGCCGGTGAGCGAGCGGTTCAGCGTAAGTGGGTTTACTTCACAGAAGTCAGCCAGTTTTCAGTCACAGATCTGAAAACAATAGACGCCTTGTGGCGGCTGTATTCGGAAGACAAGTTTGGCTGGAGCAAGCAGCACGAGCTATGGATGCGCCTAGGCCAAGACTGGGAGCGGCTGTGGGCACAGCTGATTTGGAAATCGAGCGAGGGCAAGTGGACGCGCTACCCCGGTGAATTTATCTGGGATTTGTCAGCACCCGTAGGACATTTACCCCTATCAAACCAGCTACGAGGCGTCAGAATGATGGACTCGCTTCTATCGCACCCGGCTTGGGAATAGCACTAAATTCTCATTCCCTAGGGACACTAAGCTAGTGCGCTAACTTTCTGGCACCACCTGCACAGGCATGGTTACAGCGCTCGCAAGAGACTGAGAGCTGGGACGATAGTCATTGCGAACCCAGCTCGGATTCACTAATGTTTGCGCTGTGGTAACGAGCTGCTGAGGATGGTCGAGCAAAAAATCTGGGCCTTGTGCAGCAAGCGCTTCCCGGCTGCTAAATCCCCATGAAACAGCTGCAACCAAAATGCCAACTTGAGTGGAAGCGTCAACGTCTCTGGTTTCATCACCGACGTAGATTACTTGAGAAAAGTCAATGCCATCTCGCTGTACAATCCGCTTGAGTACGCGGGCTTTGCTTAAAAGACCCACACCGCCTTTCACCGAGCTAAAAACATCGTCTATTTTGTGGCGTCTCAGAAAACGGTGAATGTTAGTGCTAGAGTTGGAACTCATGATCATCAGCTGATGACCTCTGGCAACGAGTTCTCGGAGGGTAGGCTCTAGCTCTGCAACGAGGGATACGCTGTCTAGCTCTACGCCCATTTCTCGACGAACGCGACGCAGTAAAAAAGGTAGGCGAAAAAGTGGAATCTCAGACTGCTTGAGCATTTCTTGCGTGCTCAGTGATTGATAGTACTTAAGCTTTGCAGGCGTCGTTGGCGAATAGCCATACTCTGGGGCAAGGCGGTTGGTGATTCGCACAATTGCCTCTAAGGTGTCGGCAATAGTGCCGTCAAAGTCAAAGATTAGGAATGCCACTTATATAGGAATGCTGGTTAGGAAGACCCAATAGCCATGCCTTCAGACAGGCTATTTAGCAGTACTACTCAGCCAGAGAGAAACCTGAGAGAACGCCAAAAAAGTTCAGCACGAACTCATTACATTATTTCATCATAGCTGTCAGAGGGATCTGGGCGTGAGCATTTTGTGATCTGTACTATTGCCAACGGCCTGATCTTAAAATACTGCCAATCAGCCACAGCCCCAGAAAAGACGCCGCTGCAAACAGCAGCGTACTCAGCCATTGGAGCTGTGCGGTTTGCTGACTAGTGGAAATGATGGCAGCACCAATAATCAATGCAGCTACAACGGTGCTAAAGGCGCGGCGGTTAGCGGCTCGCTCTAGGCTGCGCTGCAGTGCTGGCATACCCTGAATTTGTACCTTCCACTGAAGGGTTTCATCGCTGAGGCGATCGAGCAAAAATCCCAGCTGACGCGGTGCTGACAGAGAAAGATTGCGAAACTCTAGCCCTGTGCGCAAAAACAGCTGCATGGGATCTACGCCTACAAGCTGCTGCTGGAATAAATCGACCATCAGCGGCTTAATTTCGCTCATGAGATTAATAGACGGATCGAACTGGCGAGCTGCACCTTCTAAATTGGCTAGAGACTTAGTGAATAATCCAATATTGGCAGGCCAGCGCAGGTGGTTACGAATGCCTGTTTCAATAACTGCGCCAAAAGCCTCGGCAGTATTAAACCGGCTCAAGTCGAGGCCATAGTAGCGTCCTAGCAGACGGCTATAGTCGCTTTCGAGGCGCACCAAATCAACGGGTTTGAGCGGTTCGGTAAGGTTGAGCGTGAGCTGGGCGCAGCGCTGGGCATCGGAGCTGACGATGGCGAGTACAAGCTCGGTAAGGGTAGCGCGCGTTTGCGGATCGAGGCGGCCCATCATGCCACAGTCGAGAATAGCGACGCAGCCATCTCCTAGATAAAAAAGATTACCAGGGTGCGGATCGGCATGGAAAAAGCCAGTGACAAAATATTGAGAAAGAAAGGCGCGAAAGAGCAGTGTTGTAATTTCACTACGTTCGCTTTTTGCCGACTCTGTAGCGCTACGAGTGTCTGAGTTTGGCGGGAGAGGCGCTTGTAGTAACGGCTTACCCTCTAGCCATTCCATTACCAGTATTTTGCTGTTGGTCAGCGGCCAGATGATACCGGGAACGGTGAGCTTCTCGGAGTCGACCCAAGGGCTATCGAGCAGGTCTTGGCGAAGTTCGTCGGTGTAGCGAGCTTCCGTGGTGAAATCTAGTTCGGCAGTGAGAGCAGCTTTAAATTCTTGAGCCAGGTCGGTGATGTTGTAGCGCTGGCCAAACTGTGTGGTCGAGACCAAGGCAGCGATATCTTTGATAAGAGCCATGTCCCGATCGACCTGCTTTTCGATGCCAGGGCGAAGCACTTTGACCGCGACGGTTTTGCCGTTTAGCAGGGTGGCTTTGTGGGTTTGGCCGATGGAACCGGCTGCGATCGCAACATAGTCAACAGTCGAAAACACCTCATCAGGCGATCGCTGCATATGCTGCCGAATGTAGCCCTCAATCTTCACCGCAGGCACCGCAGGCACCGTGGATTGCAAATCACTCAGCGCCTTAATATAAGACGGCGAAAGCAAATCTGGCCGGGTGCTCAGCAGCTGACCTAGCTTCACATACACCGGCCCCAGCTCAATTAGAATATTGCGCAGCACAGCAGGCGGCGGCAGTTCCGGCTCATCCGACGCGCCCCCCGTCAGCAGCCGTCGCATATAGTCCCATCCGTTCTTGAGAAAGACCTCAACAATCTCGCGCTGTCTAGAGATTAAATCGGGTGTCAGTATAGAAGGAAGAGGAGAACGAGGCATAAGGCTGGTGACAACACAGCAGATCTGCGCGACTTTAGATTGCTAGCTTTGATGCTAACAAGTTTGGGGTCATCTGCTGTGTCAACTAAGGACAGTGACGCCACAAGAACAATGACGCCACCTTGCTTACTGTGCACGCACTAGGCTTGCGTACAGCTAGTGCGTGCACAGCCTAGATGGCACTATCAGGCAGCACAGAACTGAATGTCCAACGTTCTTAGGTAAGTGTGCAAACCTGCATCTTGTAGTGGAATTAAATGAGCTTCGCGAGCAGACTCATTGTAATGAGCGTGCCAGTAGCCAGGTGGTGTAATGAACACCGAGTATGGCTTCCAATCTACTCGGGTTGGATTGATGATTTTGCCATTTTCATCAAGCTTAGTGCCCACTAGCGTGTAGCAGCCTGGCTCACAGTCCAAAATCAGGTCCAGCGCCACTGACTGATGCCGATGCGGCGATTGCACCGAGCCAACAGAAATCACGCCCAGCATTGCCCACAGTGTATGCGTCACCGTGAGCGTTTGGTCCATGGCTTTGTTCGCCAGTAGAATGCTCACACGGTTGCGGTTTACCGCTTTGGCTTCTTCTCGAACTTTATCCAGCTCTTTCAAAGACGTTTCGGACGTGTAGAGTGTTGGCTTGAACCGCTGGACATCAGCGCGCGCGCCGAGGTATTGCAGTAAAGGTTCGTCCTGAATCAGATACAGCGCGGTGTCAGTGAGGGCATAGTGATGAGCTTCTTGGCTGGCTGGCAGCGCCACAAAATCGCCTGCTCGCCAAGGAATATCGTCACCCTCAAAGTTTGTGCGGCCCTGCCCGCGCATCACATAAAACAGCTGTGATGTTGCATTAAAGCTTGTCGTTAGCGTGTCTCCAGCCAAAATACGCACAAAGTTAGCGCATAGCGCAGGACTCGTAGCAGGGCCCTGGCATCCTAGGCGCTCACTGACATCTAGTGGAATGACTCGGGTACCGCCGGTTTGGTGCAGCTCGCTACTAAACTCTGCGAGCGGAATCGGGGAGATGATGCCCGACCCAATAGGATCTGCGGCTTTTGTGTACTCGTAATAGGCGCCATTCTCAGTTAAATGCTTGAGCTCAGTCGGTTTGCATAGCACAGCCATAAAACTTACCTCAAAGGATTGTTAACAATTGTAAATGATGATTGATTGATTATGTGTAGGGAAAACACTGCAAAGAAAACATTACAAAGTTGTTGCTAGTTTTAACGCACCTTTTCTGTTGTTGACTGTGCCTAAAGAAACAGAATGCGCAGAGTGAGGGCAGTTGTAGAAAGCAACAAGCAGAATGTTTTCGCCGAGTTTACAAGGCGTTGAGCAGATCACTAGCTGGGTTATACGAGTTACGTATATGAATGATAGATAATCACAGTGATTCTCTTTCCTTATGGATTTATCTCAGGTGCATCTGAGTAAAAGTGTTACGTATGCAACAGTTTTTGACCTGTTGTTTTTTGATCTTTCTTGTTTCGCCGCTTTTACTTGACAGGCGGCAGGCTAGCAAAATGCTCTAACAGCAGCCGATGGATAAAAATGTAGCCACCGCCAACTTTTTGCAGAAAGATCCTTTGAGCGGCGTAGTCCAAAAAACTGGCGTAGTTCCAAGGAATGCGTCCCTGACAGAAAAGAACAAAGCGAAGAACGCCATGCTTAGCGCAGGCTTCACCACCACCGAGGGCCAGGCCAAAAGAAAGCCCAGCCGCCGCCCAAAAGAGCGTAGAGGTACTGCTTTCAAACAGGAGAGACGTCAGCAGCGGCGCGATAGTCGCAACCATCGCGATCAAAATGGCGTTTTTGGCAGACTGCCGAATACCCTGATTAGGCTTGGTTACGGTGGCAATACGAGACCCACTGAGACCCCGAATCACACCGTAGGTGACACCCAGAACGGAGCCAAAGGCTAAGCCACTCAGGCTAATGAATTGAAAGCACCCAGGTCCCGCCAAACAGTAGGTAGGACTAGACGCGTAAACAAAGGC